>JAFLEA010000033.1 GCA_017302035.1 Lysobacterales bacterium | reverse complement strand
GCCGCCTGGGCCGGATCCACGACCTGGCCCGCAAGCACCGCCTGGCCCCGGCCGAACTGGCCGCGCACCGCGACGGCATCGGTGCCGAACTGGAACGGCTGCACGGTGCCGGCGAACGCCTGGACCGGCTGGACGGCGAGATCGCCGCCGCCGCCGCCGCCTGGCGCGAGGCCGCCGCCGCACTCGGCGCCACCCGCCTGGCCTCCGCCCAGGCGCTGGGCAATGCAGTCACCGCGCTGATCGCCGAACTGGGCATGGGGGGTGGCCGCTTCCTGGTCGAACTGGAACCGATCGATGGCCCGCGCCCGGACCCCAACGGCGCCGAACGGGTGGAATTCCTGGTTGCCGCCAACCCCGGCCAGCCGCCGCGGCCGCTGCGCAAGGTCGCCTCCGGCGGCGAACTGTCGCGCATCTCGCTGGCCATCGAGGTGGCCGCGCTCGGCTCCGACGCAGTGCCGGCCATGGTCTTCGACGAAGTGGATTCGGGCATCGGCGGTGCCGTGGCACAGATCGTCGGCCGCAAGCTGCGCGAGCTCGGCCGCGCCCGCCAGGTGCTGTGCGTGACCCACCTGCCGCAGGTGGCCGCGCACGGCCATGCCCACTATCGGGTCAGCAAGGCGCCGGTGGAAGGCATCACCCGCAGTGCGGTCGAGCTGCTGGACGATGCCGGCCGCGAGCGCGAGTTGGCGCGGATGCTGGGCGGCGTGGAGATCGGCGCCGAGGCACACGCCGCCGCGCGACGGCTGCTGGACGAGGCGGTCACGACCGATGCCGATGCCGATGCCGATGCGGCCCCAGCCAGGCGCCGGCCGCGGCGCACCGCCACCCGCTGAAAGCGGAACGGCCGCCCCAAGGGCGGCCGCGATGGCACGATCGACCCACCGGGATGCGGCTCAGCGCCGCTTCTTGCGCACGTACAGCACCAGCGAATGCTCTTCCAGCTCATAGCCGTGGCGGGCGGCGATCTCGCGCTGCAGCGCCTCGATCTCCACGCTCTCGAATTCGATGATCTTGCCGGTGTCGACATCGACCATGTGGTCGTGATGGCTGCCGCGATCCAGTTCGTAGATCGCCTGGCCGCCCTCGAAGTTGTGCTTGATCACCAGCCCGGCGGCCTCGAACTGGGTCAGCACCCGGTAGACCGTGGCCAGGCCGATCTCGTCGCCGTTCTCCAGCAGGCGCCGGTAGATGTCCTCGGCGGTGAGGTGGTGCTGGGGCTGCTTCTCCTCCAGCAGCTCCAGGATCCGCATGCGCGGATGGGTCACCTTCAGGCCGACGCGGCGCAGGTCGTTCGATTCCAAGGCTGTTTCCTCCGTTCACCGTCGGTTTACGGCCAGACGGCGCGCAAGCGCATTCGCGGCCGGCGGGGAGTGTATCATCGGCCCGTTTCCATCCCGTGTGCCCGCAATGCCCAGCTTCCGCCGCCTGCTCCTGATCGCCTCCCTGTCGCTCGCCGTCGCCGGCTGCGGCGCCCTCTACAAGCAGCCGATCTATCAGGGCAACCTGATGGAGAAGGAAGCGGTGGACCAGCTCAAGCCCGGCCTGAGCAAGCAGCAGGTCGCCGGCCTGCTGGGCACGCCCTCGATCCAGGATCCGTTCCACGCCCAGCGCTGGGACTACAGCGCCACCGAGCGCACCAACCGCCGCGGCACCACCACCGGCAAGACCCTCACCCTGCATTTCGAGAACGACGTGCTGGTGCGCTGGGAAGGCGACTACTTCCCCGAACAGGATCTCGAGCTGGCGCAGAAGTCCTACCGCCAGTTCGGCCCGAACCTGGCCAAGGAAAAGGACAAGAAGCGCGGTCGCTGAGCCTCAGCCGTCGCGCTGGCGCTGCGCGCGCCGGCGCCGTGCTTCCTTCGGGTCCATCCGCAGCGGCCTGAGCAGCTCCACCCGGTCGCCGTCGCGCAGCGGGACCGAAGCCGCCGCCGCAACCCCGAACACCGCGAACCCGGCCACCTCTTCCTCGTGGCCCAGTCCCGCCAGCCGCACCGCGTCGGCCACCGTGGCGCCCTCCTCCAGCACCAGCTCCCGTTCCAGGCAGCGATGCGGCCAGGCGAGCACCACCTGCACCCGCAGCATGCTCAGCCCCCGCCGTCGGCCACGCGCACGAAATCGTCGACCATGCGGTCGGCCAGGCTCTGGAACCCCAGCGCGAACACCGGCCCGAGCAACTTGGAATGCGGTTCGAAGTCCAGGGTCAGGGACACCTTGCAGGCCGACTCGTCCAGCGCGTGGAACTCCCACACCCCATGCAACTCGCGGAACGGGCCGTCGCGCAGTTGCATGTCGATCCGGTGTGGCCGTTCCAGCCGGTTCTCGGTGGTGAACCAGGTACTCAGCCTGCCCAGGCCCAGGTCCAGGCGCGCCAGCATGCGTCCGTCGTCCTGCTCCAGTACCTGGGCCTGCTCGCACCAGGAAAAGCGCCGTGGATAGGCGGCCACGTCGTTGACCAGGTCGAACATGCGCGTGGCCGAATGCTCGACCAGGGCGCTGCGGTGGATGCGGGGCATGCGGTATGGGCGTGCGTGGAAAGCGTGTCCGGATGCCCGGATTGGGCGACAATGGCGGGATGAGCAAGCAACCGGCCCATGATAAGGCAAAGGCCAGGGCGAAGGCCGAGCCGGCCAACCGCACCATCGCCCTGAACAAGCGCGCGCGCCACGAATACCACCTGGTCGATCGGGTCGAGGCCGGGCTGGCGCTGCAGGGCTGGGAGGTGAAGGCCATCCGCGCCGGCCGCGCCAACCTCACCGACGGCTATGCCTACATCGAGGACGGGCAGCTCTACCTGGTCGGCGCCCAGATCACCCCGCTGATCCAGGCTTCCACCCACGTGCTGGCCAACGACCGCCGCACCCGCAAGCTGCTGCTGCACCGGCACGAGATCGACAAGCTGGTCGGCCGGGTCCAGCGCGACGGCTATACCCTGGTGCCCACCGCGATGTACTGGAGCGGCAACAAGGTCAAGCTCGAGATCGCCCTGGCCAAGGGCAAGAAGGAACACGACAAGCGCGACACCGCCAAGGAGCGCGACTGGCAGCGCGAGAAGCAGCGCGCGATGCGCCGGCACAACAAGGACGCCTGAGGGCGAGTGCCGGCTGGCGCCTGCCAGGGGCACGCAAGACCCCCGGGCACGGCGCCCCGTGTAGGAAAATTCCTACAGAAACTGACACCGAATCCCGACTGCGCGAGGGCCGCCGGCAAGACAGACTTGCCCTGCCCCGGCAGAACGGCTTGCAACGCAAGACACGGAACCGCTCTGCAACGGAAAAGGTCGCCGGCGGGATGCCGGGCCGGGGAACTCCTCCCAAGCCAATCCGGATCCGCGCCCATGGACCGCAGCACGCTGCAACTGGTCGGCTCGCACGGTGGCTGGCGCCTGATCGACAACGGCAAGCCCACGTTCTGGTTCCTCGAACGCGACCAGGCGATGTCCATCGCCCATGTCATCGCCGACTCGCGCGCCGGCCTGCGTTTCATCCCGACCCAGATCGAAGCCGAGAACGAGGAGGGCGAACTGGAACTGGTGGCCTGTTTCCCGTAGGCCAGAGTCGCCTCGCCAAGCCCAGAAACAGGAAAGGCCGGGACTTCACTCCCGGCCTTTCCTGTTTCCTGCATTGGTGGGGTGGGCACTACCTAAATAGGCGGCCAAGGGACTGATTTGCGAGAACTTCCTCGGCTGTGGGCATCGCCATCACCCCCGCCGATGCCCCCGAACTGGATTTGTCCCAGGGTTCGATTCCAGCCTGGATGATTCTGACGGCTAAAGATCTTCAATCACGACGTCGGCGTGTTCTCGCAGCCCCTCTCGAACACCCTTCCCTTGCACTATGAGGACAAGCTGCGCGCCCTCTCGACGAGCGAACTTCATCGCAGGAATGAAGTCACTGTCCCCTGTGGCCAAGACTATGACCTGCGCATGCTTCTTAAGGGTCAGGCTAGCAATATCGAGGCCGATACGCATGTCGACGCCTTTTTGCTTGATGATCGGACGCAGGTCGCCAGGAGCGAGCTGCACCGCCGCTTCACCCTTATGCTTCTGGAGGAAGCGTTTCCTTAGCCCCCAACCCTCGAGATAGAGGTCGCCAAAGCGCATGCTGAAGAACGGCAGCCTAGCGACGTGAGCATGCAAGCTTTTGTTACGGGATGCGGAATCTGTAGACCCGAAATCGGTCACCGATCCATCCAAAGGGTTCTCACCGCTTCCATCTAGGGGACGCGAATCGTAGAAGTAAACACGATGGAGTCGCATGCCAGCGAGTTCGGGACGCGTCTTAATTCGCTCGACGAATGCCTCGACGTCTTCAGCTGTTATCGGATGGCCTGGCTTACCAAGCTGATAGCGCAAAAAACCGGCGTCCAGCAGGACCGCGTAACAAGGCGCCATTTCCCCCGTCCCCTTCGGGCAAAAAAAATGGCCGCTAGACAGGTGGAGGGCGAACCCCGCTTATATGACACCCGTCTAGCAGCCGTTTGTTCGACCGCAATCTTGCAAGCTGAGGCGGCATTTTGCAAGCACTTTTCCACAGCCTTAGCCGCCACTTATCCACAAGTCATATTCGGAGTCAACTATTTGTTTTTGTAGATATTTCATGACGTACTCAGTAACAATCTGAGGGCTGCACTGGTCCAGTGCCACCCCATCCCGCGCGTGGCCGCGTGAAAGCGGGCCGCTGGCGGCTTACTGGCGTCGGGTCGCGTGCCAGCCGGCGCGCCACATGTCGCGACTTATCTGGTCTCTGGAGCGCCGATCGATCTTCCCCTCGATAGGGAACGTGATGTTCTGGGTTACCGCACGGCGACCTCCGGCCATGGCCGCAGCGGTCTGCCCTGCAGGCAGGATCGTGCCGGCGGTGCGGGGTTGGAAATACTCGGGACCTTCCTCGCCGACAATGTAGCCGCGGCCAGGCAGCACGTCGCCGCCGCTGGCCTTGCCGCCGCCGAACATGGCGCCGAGCGCATCACCGAACATGCCGCCGCCGGCCTCTCCCTGCTTTCCGAACAACTGATCGAGAATCTTTGTCGCGGCAAGCTCGAACAGCACGTCCGCAAACCGGTTGGCGGCGTTCTTCAGGGCATCCCAAGCGTTCTCGCCGGCCCGCAAATCATCCAGGAAGCCACGGGCAGCGCCACGCAGGCCATCCATGATTCCGATTTGCTGATCAATCGCATCGCCCTGCTTGTACAGCTGGCCAACTGAATCGGTGATCTGCCGCCCAAACTCAGACTCCGCCTCCACGCCTGCCCGCAGCAGCGCGTTCCTGGTGGCGAGCTGCTGATTCGTCATGCCCAGGGCGTCGATCTCAAGCTCAAGATCGGACAGCACGCTTCCAGCACGCTCATCGGCGCGGTTCTTGCTGCGGATGTCCAACTCTTTCTGGTACCGGCTGATCTGGTCGGAATTTGCGCCCATGGCCGAAAAGTCGTAGGCCATGGCCTGCTCATCGGTCATGCCGAACTTCGCGTTCTCCGCGTTCAATGCATTGATCGCGTCCTCGATCCTCTGGTACATGCGCGCGGCTTCGTCCACCGTTCGCTTGACTGACTCCTTCACCAACCTCTCGGCGACCAGTGCCGGGGCGGCCAGGCCACCGCCGGTATCCTTGGCGTCGCCTTTGACTGCTACGGCTTCCTCTTTCCACAGCGCGCGGATCGTCGAGATGGTGCCGGTCACATTGCCGACCACGTCCATCTGGTAGTTCTTGACGGTTTCGAAAGCGGATCGGAAGTCGCCAGAGACGAATTGCACCAATGCCGCCGCCACGCCGCCGATCGCCTCGCCCAGCGTCTTGAACACGCCGGCGACCACGATGCCAACCGTGGTCAAGAGCTTGACGCCCGTTGCCGCGGCACGGGCCACCGAATCCAGGCGCTCTGCCGACTTTGCCGAACCCAGCAGCTTTTCCGACAGATGGACGAGCGATGGCAGTAGCTCCGCGGCTATCCGGTTCACCAATCCCTTCTTCACTGCGTTCAGTCGCGTGAGGTTGTCGTTGAACGCCTCAGCAGCCTTAGTGGTGCCTTCGCTCAATTCCAACCCCAATTCTCGGGCCTCATCCGTCATCTCGGCCAGGCCATCCGCACCGGAGTTCATCATGGGGATCATCGCCGCGCCCGCCCTGCCGAACAGAGCTAGGGCCAGGGCTGTCTTCTCCGCCCCATCACGGTAGGTAGCGAACTTGCCGGCGATCTCGGTCAGCATCCGGCCACCGTCCTTCAGGTTTCCTTCCGCATCCTTGACGCTCAGACCCATGGCTGCGAACGCCTTTTGCGCCTCGCCAGTGCCCTGTACTGCATCGGACATTCCCTTGGTCAGCTTCACCAGGGAGGCACCTAGAGCTTCGGTGCTCACGTCAGACAAGTCGCCGGCATAGGCCAGCGCCGAAAGCTGTTCGACTGCCACGCCGGTCGACTGGGAAAGCTTGCCCATTTCGTCCATCGCGTCGATGGACTGTTTGACCATCACGCCCAATGCCGTGGCAGCTGCAGCCGTGGCCACGCCAATGGCGGTGCCGACGGCCTTGGCCTTCTTGCCCAGCTCCTGCAGAGCTTTCTCGGCACGTTTCGTGTCCGTCTCGAACATCCCCGTCTTCATGACGAGGTCGATGACGATGGAACCTGCGGACATGGTAGCTACCTCGAATTGATTGCCGGGTCACGGTCGCCGGATTCAGGAGTGATCCCTGTCGCAACGCGAATACGCGACCGCCCCAGCTGGCGCGGTTGTTTCATGAAACCAGGCACTCACGCCTTGCCTGGTCCCGGAGGCGAAAACCCTCATCGGCGCGCCTTCCGGGAAACCGCCGATCAGGTAGCCGCGCTCAGGTCGACGCGGCGGAAGGTAAGCTGATCCAGGATCGCCAACCCAAGACGAGCCTCGATCAGGATCAGCACCAGATTTCTGGTCCGATAGTCCTTGTGATCCCGACTGATGAAGATGGTCGGCTGCATCCGATCACGAATCTGCACTTTCGTGGTGTCTCCCACCAGCGCCGTGCCGAGCGGAATGGATGGCAGGGTAACCACCGGCCGATTCCAGAGGGACGGCGGCGCAGGATCAGCAGGGTTGCCGTACAGGTAGCGACCTTCGCTGTCTTTCAGGATGGCGATCGAAAGCCAGTCCTTCGGGTTCATGAGGATCACGTTCACCTGGTAGCCATCCACTTCCATTTCGGTGATGGCCTCACCCAAGCGGTCGGGAACCTCATTGAAGTATGTCGTGATCGCCGGACTGGCGGTGTAGATGCCTTCGATGCTGCTCCCGACACCGGATCCGACCGTCAACTGCTGCTCGATCTTCGCGAGCACGCTATGGCTCATCACTCGATTGATCGTCGATACCAGTTCAGATTCATCGTCCAGCACCTGCGCGGATGCCGTGGTGTGGACCGCGATCGTCTGCACCTTGTCCTGCACGAGAGCGCCTTCAAAGTCCATCTCAGCCTTCTCAGCACCTTCGCCGTCCTGCACGGCGGCCTCGCCTGTGGCGTTGAGGCGGACATATTCGAAGGTATTCGTCGTTTGCGGCTGTGCAGGCAGCAAATCCAGCAGGCGGAGTGGCCTCAGTGCGAAACCGTGGTAGCCAGGAATACGGTTCGGGTTGCCAGGCATGGTGCCGTTAGATGAGTCGGGCGAGCCCGGATCATTAATCAAAGCAGCCTTCAGGCTGAAGCCAAGGTCGATTCGATCGGTCTTGTCAGTCGCCTTGCTGGCAACGCGCTGGAAACTTTCGTTTTCGATCAGCGACCGAAGATTGAGGTCCACAGGCCCTGAACCCGCTGCACTACGGTCCCATGCTTCTCTGGCGCAGACCTTCTGCTCCAAGTCTTGGAGTCGCTCACTCAGCGCGTGAACCGGCCTCACTGCCTCATCGCGGATACGGGTGAGCTCGGCCTGGATCTTCTCTGGCAATGCAGCTACGGCAGGCGCCGGTGCGATGATCGTGGCGATGCCTTCGGGACTGAACAAACTGTGCAGATCGACGAAGCCACCGAAATAGGCGGCAAGGGCGATGCCGATCACCGCCAAGGTAGTCAGGAGGAAATACTTTTTGCTCATAACAGCGCTCCAGCAGGGGGTGAGGTAGGTGTTCGTTATCGCCCCACCGCC
Source organism: Lysobacterales bacterium (assembly GCA_017302035.1). Classification (GTDB taxonomy): domain Bacteria; phylum Pseudomonadota; class Gammaproteobacteria; order Xanthomonadales; family Xanthomonadaceae; genus Pseudoxanthomonas. Next base: position 21,181 of record JAFLEA010000033.1, on the reverse strand, counting down.
GCTTCCTCGGAAGGTCTTTAGTCACAATCGGTCACACAATGCGATGATCTTCATCGCTCCAATCGATGGCGCCAGCCCCACCCGTCCATGACTTAAGGCCTTTCAGGATCTTCCTTGACCGCCATGCGCGGGTTTTGCACTTGCCGCTGCAGTACAACGGTGGCCGGCCGGTTTCGCGCGCGTCACAGGGCGCTCCGCACTCCTGGCACCGTGGAACAGCGGGTGCGCGCGCGCTCAATGCCTGCTCTGGCCGCCGCACGGGACGGTCATGATCCGGCGCATCGTCTGGTAATCATCGATCGAGGACCACCAAACGCAAGGCGCTGTAGGGCTGAATTCCATTGCCAACACCAAGCGCTCACCGGATCCCAGCGCGCGCGCCACTTCGCCGGCAAGAGCCGGGGCTTGCGCACCGAGCTTCTCCAGGAGCGCTTGAGCCAGTTCCTCCGCGGCCCGGACATATTCGCGGGTGGCGGTATCGATACGGGCGTTGATCTTGTCGTCGTCACTGCTCACTCGAATGGTTCCTCGCTAATTCCGGATTGGCGCCGCGCGATTTCCTGCTCGACCATCGAGACCCACTTGGCGCGGATCTCCTTCTCTTCCTTGACCGCCATCGTGGATATCAGTGTCTCGTTGCCGAATCTGTCCAAATAACTCAGCAAAATTGGCTTCTCGCTGTGATTCCGCACCTGGCGGAGCGAGGCCCGCAGTTGGTCATCGGTCGCGGTGGCCAGCCAGAGGTAGGAGGCTTTGGTGGGCCACGGCGTCAAGTTTAGCTTCTTGATCGTTTCCATCGAATTCTCTCGTCGGTTTCAACACCAGAATCATTTCTCCACTGAACAATGCACGCATCTCAGCGGTGACCCGCGCCCTATAGGAGCGGCTGCGGCAGGTAGAGCCGCAGTGCCTCTTACGGCGCCCCCGCTCGACCATGTCCATCGGCTTTCCACACCCCTCACAGCACACGCGAAGCTCTGGAAATAGTGTGAGGAGGTTGTCTCTGGATAAGCGCCGCATGCTCATTCCGTCCCAAAATCCAAATCTCAGAAATGCCCGTGCGAAAAAACACCTGGGCGGCCGGTGTCCGAGGCTGCGAGGCCTGACTTTTGATCCACCCCTCCCCCGGTCATCCGCCCTCATCCCTTGTCCTGGCGAATACGCCGCCCAGCGCGGCTGCGAAGCACTCCGCCGCGGCTTGTGGCATGTCGCCGTTCTTCATACGCCGCTGTCTGAGTTCAGTAGGTGAGTTAAAAGCGAGTTCGGACGATGCGTGTATCGGGGGTTTTGAACAGGTCTCATCGGGGGTTGGCCGGATGATTTCATCGGGGGTTTGGGCCGAGTCGACAGGCAAAACCCCCGATACATTCGTCGGGGGTTTCAGTCGTGTGCCTGCCTTCGAACAGGTGCCGACCCCCGATGCACGCATCCCTAGTTCGTGCCGCGCCGTGAGCTGGGCTTTGACTGCCGTTTGGGTCGGGATCCGCGGGCTGTCCAGAACCAGATACCGGTTCACCTTGCCTGGACTTCTCTCCACCTTCAGGTAACCGAGTTGTTCGAGGCGGCCGATTGCGGTAGTGATATTGCGATCTGCTATCCCCGCCATGGTCGAGATGCGCTTCTCGCCAGGCCAGGAACACCGCTGTGGATTGCAGTGCTTGAGGATCACCGCAAAGACCCCCAGAGCCCCGCGATTGAGACGCCAGTCCAGGGTGGCCGACCGGAGTAGATGGAGTTCGTCGATCGACGAGAATTCATTGGCCATGCTCTCCATCCTTGGCCAGCGCCTTCTCATCGCCGCAGCGAACGATCTCCACTTCCAGCGCGCGGCTCACCTCGCTCAGTTCGTCGCGCGCATCCAGCAGACGCAGGTGGCGCGTCTGGAGCTGCTTGAGGGTCGGGCCGGTCATGCCGGGATGCTCGACAGGCGAGCCTGCAGGAGCCGCTTGTTGTGCTCCCGTACACAGCGCGCGGTCAGGTTGCTCGGAGTATCGGCGCCGGCCTCAATGACCTCGTCGATCTCCTGCAACTCTTCCTCGTTCTGACGCAGTAACGCTTCCAGGCCATCCCGGGGAATTCGGCGCAGCCTGCGAAGCGTGAGGGCGGTGCCGCGCCGTGCCTTCATTGCATGCCTGCCTGAGCATTGCGCTCCGCAGCCAAGCCGGCCAGGAACCCATCGATCTCGGATTCAAGCCATCCCGTCGAGTTCGGGCCCAGGCGCACCGGCTTTGGGAAGGTGCCCTCGCCAGCCCTGCGATAGATGGTGGCGCGGCGAAGACCAGTACGCTTTTCCACCTCCGGCAGTCGGAGGATACAGTCGCCCTTTCGGGCCTGCGTTGCGTGTTCCATTTGATACTCCCTTGGCCGCATCGGGCGGCGTTGGGAGTAATCTGTTCCCCAAAAAGACAGTCCTCTAGGAATCCATTTCCGGAATTAATTTCCTACGCGCTTTCCAGGCCGCCTCGACCTGAACGACCGTAATGTAATGGCCCGCTGCTTCGTGCAGCTTCACGACTCGGTCATAGGCATCTTGGAGCGTTCCACCGCGCGTGCGCTGATAGGCGACGTCGTAAACCATGCCACGTCGCTGGGCCTCTTCCAGTTGATTCGCAGGTTTTCGGCCAGGCTTCCCTGCCTCTACTAGGTTCAGCGCGCGATGAACGCCTTCCATTTTCTTGTCGTGCTTGTCCGCCAACACCAGTGCCAGACTATTAAGCCGATCGGCCAGCCATTGAGCGAGTTCGGACGGTGGCGTATATCCTGCGCGGATTCCAGCTGCGGCCACACCGTACGCGCGCGCCAGAGCTTTGCGGTTTCCTGGCCGAGCATCCGAAACGAGCGTCGGTGGCGTAACCCAATTCGCGGCCCCGGCCTCGGCCGGGGCATTCTTCGTTGGCTTCTTCGTGGTCATGTCAATCCAAAGCCGGAATTCCGGCTTTCCCCGGCTCTGCGCGGCACTGCGCGTCCCGCTCCCGCTCGAGGCTCTCCACCCGGCGCAGTAGCTCATCGAACAACAGATCTTTGAGCAGGTGCGGGGATCCTCCGCGCGCGGGCTCGGCCGGGACTCTGAGAGTCACCATGCGGTCCGAGTTCATTGCGAGGCCTCGGACTGCACCGCCGCCGACAACTGGGACAGCATGATGATCGTATCCGCAATGCTCTCGATGGGCTGCACGAAGTATTCCGGCTCAGCACTTCCATCGTGCATGGCTTGATAAATCACTGACTTCGCGGCCCTTGCGAGTCCCTGAATCATTTCATTCAGGATTGGGCATTGCTTCGCATCCGGGGGGAAGTTCTTGTTGTTTCGATCGAGCTCGATGGTAAGAACAACGGAGCCACCTGCCAGCCAAATATCGTGCTCGCTTCCGCTTTCCGCCACTTCCGGACAGGTTGCTACACTCTTCAACGCCATGATCGTTCTCCTTTGGAACGGTTGTGGAAGGCGTGGCCGGGCGCCCTAATCGCCCGGTCGCGCCGCTTTTCCGGCTCAGCCGGATCTCTTGCGGAAGGCCAGGACCTTGTCCCCCGTGTCGGCCTTCAGTGCATCCAGGTAGTCCGCCCACGCCTGCATCATCTTGCGGCGCTCGGGCAGGTGCGAAGTTCGGTTGTAGGCGCGCCCATTGGGGTCGCGGACCGCGTGCGCCAGTTGGTGCTCGATGTAGTCCGGCCGGAAGCCCAGCTCTTCGTCCAGGACGGTCCTGGCCATCGCCCGGAAGCCGTGCGCGGTCATGGTGTCCTTGTCGTAGCCCATGCGCCGCAGGGCCGCGTTCAGGGCGTTGTTGCTCATCGGCACCTTGGGGCTGCGGCCACCCGGGAAGACGTACTGCCGGCGCCCGGTGAGGGGCTGCAACTCGGTCAGCAGGTCGACGGCCTGGCGGGACAGCGGGACCAGGTGCGGCTGGCGCATCTTCATCTTGCCGGCGGGGATGCTCCACTCAGCCGCCTCCAAGTCGATCTCCGACCATTCCGCGTGCCGCAGCTCCCCGGGCCGGACGAAGGTCAGCGGCGCCAGCTGCAGGGCGATCTTGGTCGCCAGGCTGCCGTGGTAGGCATCGATCGCACGCAGCAGCCCGCCGATCTGCTTGGGGTCGGTAATGGCCGCGTGGTGGCGCTCAGGCGGCGTGGCCAGCGCCCCGCGCAGGTCCGTGACCGGGTTCCGGTCCGCCCGGCCGGTGGCGATCGCGTAGCGCATCACCTGGCCGCAGTTCTGGAGCATCCGGTGGGCCGACTCGATCGCGCCGCGGCTCTCCATCCGGCGGGCACAGCGCAGGAACTCGGGCGCCGTGATCTCCGCTATTGGCCGGGCGCCAATCCACGGGAAGATGTCGTTGTCGAACCAGGCCTGGACCTTGACCCGGTAGTGCGGCACCCAGGTCTGCTTGTCCAGCCACTCGCGGGCGATGACCTCGAAGCTGTTCCCTGCCCTGTCCTCGGCTGCAGCGCGCGCCGCGCGCCGGTGGTCTGCCGGATCCAGCCCCTTCGACAGCAGCTTGCGCGCCTCGTCGCGGCGCTCGCGGGCCTCGGCCAGGGTGACGGTCGGATAGCTGCCGTGCGCCAGGCGCTTCTCCTTGCCGGCGAAGCGGTACTTCTGGCGCCACAGCTTCGAGCCGGCCGGCGTGACCTCCAGGTACAGGCCGAAGCCGTCGAACAGGCGCTGGACCTTGTCGGTCGGCTTGGCCTTGCGGATGGCGACGTCGCTCAGGGGCATCTGGGGGCATCCTCCCCGGCTGCAGGTGCCGGTGCCCCCGTATATGCCCCCACCCACCCCCAGAATGCAATAGCCGGGGTGAGCCGGGGCTAGACGGAGAAAAGGCCGGAACCCTTGCTGCTATTGGGTTTCCGGCCTTCGCTGAGCCGTCCTGAGACGGGTTAATGGTGGAGGTGGGCGGAACGCAAGAAACCTTTTCCCAAGGCATTGAACTGCAAGGGAAAAATCGCGTTACCGTCTCCTCAAAACGATACCTCAAACGATACCCAACCATCATACGGTAAGGGTCTCGTGGGCGGCCACTCTCTTCGGAGAGTGGCATGCGCAAGTTCCTGGCGGTGTTGGCGTTCCTGGCCTGCGGGCAGGCCTGGGCGAACGGCGGTTCAATTCCGCCTTCGGGAATTGAACCGGGGGAAGTCCAGCGCCTCCAGGTGCCGGGCATTGGCCGGCTGGACTACCAGCGTCTGTTCGAAGCCTTGAGCGATCCGGGCGAAAGCCTGGACGCCTTCGTCCTGCGGATCAGCCCGCGCCTGCGGGCCTACAGCGACGAAACGGGTTTTGAGGCCTGCGGCGTGCTGGCAACCAACGGGGAGCGCTTTGGCGTGGTCGTGGGGAGCAACCGCGCCCATATCGCCTGCGCGAACTTCGACAGTTTCACGCCCACCGGGATGACACCGACCGGCCAGACCATCCACAGCCACGGCAAGGACCGCCCCAGCCGCGCCAACAAGAACGATCTGGCCCTGATGGGCCAGCAACTGGCGGCCCTAGGTGGTGCCGGAAAGGCCATGGTGACCGTCGCCGGCCAAGCATTGGACGCTTTCAGCAGCACCGACTTCCATGGCGGGCCAGGCTATTTGGCTACCCCTGCTGGCGTGCTCCACCAGCAAGGACATCCGAACAGCGTGCGGCACGTGCCACAGCCCTCTCTTTCCAACTAATCAATCATGCAGGGATAGAAGGCGTGGTCGTAATTCATGCCGACAGGCTTGTCCGGAACGCAGCCCATAAATGGATCGGTTGGCCAAGGAACCATACCTGGCGTTGTCCAGCACGAACAGATGGGATTGAGGTCAATGGTGCATGTATTGCTGACAGTGGCCCATGCGGTGATCGGCGTCCACGCTGACCACGCCGACCACCCGCCCCAGGAATAGGCGCCTGTGGGGGCTGGGCAATAAGCCGTGCGGGTTTGTGTGCGCTGTTCCTGGCGTTCCTGCTTGATTTCACCCGTCTGGCCCACCGGGCACGCCAGCGACTGCTGGGCCGTGCGGTTCTCGGTGCCGGTCTGCGTGCTCGGATTCGGCAGCACGCACGCCCCGACGCACGTGTTGGAGGTGGTCACCCACCCGCCGTAAGTGAACCCACCGCCCCAGGCGTCCGACGTGGACGAGGTGGGGCCCGGGCACGCCCAGGTGGTCGTGCGGGTGCCGTGTTCGGTCACGCTGCGCCGCTGCCAGTGGTCGCCCAGCTGGCCCACCGGGCAGCCCACGTTGGCGTTCTCATCGGCCAGGGCGCGCGTGATGGCCGTGGACGACGGCGCGGGCGCCGAGCAGGTCGGCGGTGCCGGGGGGCACGCAACATAATTGCGCCGGTCACCCGTGTCCGCCCAACTTCCCCAGGTATACGGCCCCGATGGCGACGGGCACGAGGCGCTGCGCTCTTCCCGGTATTCGATGGACTGGGTGCCACCCGATGGGCATGGGCTAGTGCTGGTCAACCAACGGCTTTCAGGAGCGGGAGCCGAACAGGCGGCGGCGCAGGTGTTGACGGTGTTGCGGGTGGCCCCGGTGTTGCTCCACGCGGACCAGCCGCCCAACGTGGCCGGCGGCAGGCTGGTGGTGCCCGCCGGGCAGTTGTAGGACACCGACCGGCTGCGGGTGCGCGCGTATTCCCAAGTAATGGTCCCCAACTGGCCGGAGGGGCATGCGCTGCTGGTGCCCACCCAATCGGTGACGGTCTGCGTCGAGGGCGCCGGACAGGCCGCACAAGTGCTGCTGCTGACGGTCCAGCCGCTCCACGCGCTCACGCTCTCCACAGGGGCGTCCCAGGCTTCCGGACAGGCGTAGCTGTGGGCGGCGGTGCGGCGTTCGGTGATGGTGCCGGCCTGGCCCGCCGCGCAGTTGGCGCTGCGGCTCTCGCTTTGTGTCCAGGACGGCGGGACCACGCACGCCGTGACGGTGGTCGGCGGGGGCGGGGCAGACGGCGGTGTCACCGCTGGCGGTGTCGTGGTGGTCACGCTCGACGGCGGGGGTGTCGGCGGCAGGAACGACGGAGGCGGGGCCACGGGGGGCGCCGTCAGCACCGGAGCCACCGGGCCCGCAGGGCCCACGGGACCAGCAGGGCCCACCGGCGTGCCCATCGGGGGCGAGGTTGGAGGCGTCACCGAAGGGGGCGCCGGTGGGAGTTGAAGGGGGGGAGCGGCCACGGCCGCGCCGGCCACCAGACCGGAGTGGTAAACGAATTCCATGGTGGCCGTGTCGGCCTGGCCGCAAGCCGCAGCGGCAGCGCTGGGGTTGAGCTGCCCACCGTCGTAGACGCTCACCCCTTCGACGCGAATGTCGTAGGCGTCGCGCGAGACGGCGGCCGCCAGGCGGGAGCAGACGTCCGCAGGCGCGAACGGATACACCACCACGAACCCATCCGCCGCGGCTTTGACCGCGTGGGGTGCGATGGTCACCGACGTGCCCCAGGAGGTGCGGAGCGTGTCGCCTTCGACCATGCGGGTCGGCGCCAATCCGTCCTCAACCACCCGAGACGCGCTCACGCCCTGGAAACTGCCAAGCAGGCCAAACGACTGGTCCACTGCCGTGGACAAGTCGCGCAGGTTGTCCTGCTCGCGCTTGGCCTGGGCGGCGGCGGAGGCCGGGGCAAGGACAAGGTAGATCCCCAACGAGAGCGCAGACAGCGCGCCTAGGGTCAGCAGGGTTTCAACAAGGCCGAAGCCATGTTGGGGGCGCTTGTGCTTGTTCTTCATGGGAGCCTCGGGGGCAGGCGCTCGGACCAGTCCATCCAGTCCGAGACTTCTTGAGCGGCGGCCTTGTAGGTCGCACGAGTTCGGGTCACCGACAGGTGGCCGTTGGGAAAGTAAAGGCGCACGACGTAGACCAATGCGCCGTCCTGGCCCAGGGCTTCGTCCACCACGGCGCGGCGGAAGCCGTCGGCATGTGGTGGAACGCGCCTCATTGTTTCGCCGCCTTTCGAGAGGCCGCACGGGCTTCTAGGTGGTCGAGGCCCTTGCGCCGCAGCCGGTCGCGGCTTTGCGGTTGTTGTGCGAGTTGTTCGGAAACGGCCAGCAGCGCGCCGACAATTTCCGCCTCGTTCCACTCGTCCACCCCTGCGGCGATGACGAGGCCACCCAGCTCAATCTTGCGGTGCGCGTCGGCGCGCCTATCGGCTTCGCGTTGCTTGAGTTCGGCGCGGCGGCGTTTCCGCTGCTCTTCGCGTTCGGCCAGGAGCAGTTTGGCTTGCTCCTTCGCCACCGCTTCAATCATGCGCTCCAGTTTTAGCTTTCGCTTCTCAACATCTGACACGACTCACGCTCACAAAAGCCTTGATAAACCATGCAAGCAGAAATCGCGCGGAGCGCAAGGGGGGCAACGCCCCAATCGATGGCGCGAGCGGATAGCGAGCGCCGCTCTTGCTTTGGCTAAAAAGTTGACAGCTTTTGCGTGCATGGGAACCTGAAACGGGGGGCCAGCGAGCGCAGCGAGCAGCCCCGGTTCTCTGCGGTTCGAAGGGGCGATTTTCGCCCCGAAGAAAACAGCAAGAGCGCACTTAGAGTAATCCCTTCGGGATTACGTGCGGTCAGGGGCTACGCCCCCGACACCCCGGCGCGCTTCGCACGCCTGCCCCCCATTGCTCGCCCCCCAAGGGGCTGCGCTCGGAGGCATGTTGGCGATTTACCATCTCACCGTGAAGGCATACTCCCGCAAGGATGGTCACTCATCCACGGCGGCGGCTGCGTATCGCGCGGGGGTGTGCATCGAAGACGCGCTCACCGGCGAAACCCACGACTACACGAAGCGCCACGGCGTGGCGTTTTCCGCGCTCTGCCTGCCTGGCGACCAGACCGCAGATCGTGCCGCGTTCTGGAACGGGGTCGAAGCCCACCACAAGCGCGGCGACGCCGTCACCTGCCGGGAAGTGGTGGTGGCCTTGCCCGCCGAACTCGACGGCGACGCGCGGCAGCACCTGGCCCATGCCTTCGCCAAGCACCTGGCCGACACCTACGGCATCGCCGCGGACCTGGCGATCCACGCACCCAGCAAGGGCGGCGACAACCGCAACCACCACGCCCACATCCTGTTGAGCGCTTGCGCGGTTTCCCCCGATGGCACGCTGGGGAAGAAAGCCGAGGCCTTGGACCCCATCGCCTGCAAACGCGCCAAACGTCCCACACTCGCCGACACCCAGCGCGAGCACTGGGCCAGCATGGCCAACGCCGCCCTGGAGCGGGCCCAGGTGGACGCCCGCGTGGACCACCGCACCCTGGCGGCGCAGAGGGCCGACGCTGCCGACCGGGGCGACTTCAAGGCGGTGGCCACACTCGACCGCCTGCCCACCCGTCACGAAGGCAAGGCCACCACCCAGGCCCGGCGCCGCGGTGAACGCGCGCCCAGGGCCCGGCGCAACGACCGCCGGCAGCGGGCCAACGCCGCCCGCCTGGACGCCCACGAGGCGCGCTTTCAGCGGCTCAAGGACGCGGCCCAGGCCGACGGCCGGTTGGTGCCCATCGACGAACAAGCCGCCCACGCCCGCGCGCTCCTGGAGCGCATGCGGGAGGGCCGCGACCGGCTGGCCCAGGCCGCCACCCTTTCCACACCCCAGAGCCCCGCCAATGGCCAAAGCAGCCGCCCCCCGCGCTTCCACCTTGCCCCCGCACTCGGCCGAGATAGCCGCCATCCTGTCAGCCTGCCGGGCGACGAACGCCCCCGTGGCCTCCAGCCCTTGCCTGCGGTGCGCCCACTCGACGGTGCTGCAGCTGTCGGACGGCCCCAGCCCAGCGGAAACACCGGCCGGGCTGGAGGCTTCGCCCCCGTCGCTGGTCATCTACTGCGGCCGCATGCACCGGGACATCGTGGTGCCGGTGGGCCAGTGCTCGGGGTTCAGCCCCGACCCGTAGCCAAACCACGCACCCAGCGCCCACCCCGTGCCCGTGGGCCAGCGGCCCAGTTGGCACCACAAACCCGCACCCGGGTGACCGGCAACGGCTCGCGCGAGAGCGAGCAGGCTGCGCGGGTGGCCAACGCCTGGCTGGCCACCTTGGAACGGGACATGGCCGACCTGCTGCGAAAGGCCCTGGCTTGGGCGCAGAACCACGCCGACCCCTTGCCCCGGTCGTTTGCCCGCGACTACCTCCACGCCGAAGGCGAAGCCCAACTGGCCACCGTCCTGCGGGACCAAGCCGCCGCCGACCTCAAGCAGGCCAAGCGCGACCGGCACGACGCCGCCCACTACCGCGACAAGGGCCAAGCGGGGCTCAAGGGGGCCGGCAAACTGGCCGAGCGCCTGGGCTGGACGCCTAAGACCCTGCGCGACCTCCAGGACGCGGTGAAGCTGTCCGAGCAGCAGGTGGCCATGGCCCAGGACCTGGAGCGCGTCACCGGTGCCGCCCAGCAGAAGGCCGCCAAGGAGGCCGAGAAGAACCGGCAACGCCTGCTGCTGGCGTTCCAGAAGGCGCACCCGGCCGACGAGTTCCGGTTCCCCGAGCAGTGGCCACCCACCGCCCCCGCGCCCACGGCCGAACCGTCACCGGGCAAGACGATGAGGGCAGGCTCTGCCTTCCAGCCGCCGCGCTTGGAGCCCCCCCGCTTCAAAAGGCCCAGGCCACCAGGTCCGTGAAAGCAATGCTTGGCGTGGGCACAACGAAAGCGCCCGCCCCGCCTGGCTTCTGGACGAAAACCGGGGGTGGACTGGCCCCATGCGGTGGGGCCTGCGCAACCCCAAGCGCCACCGAGCTTTCGCCGGATTGGAGCGGCGCAAATGAACCCACAACGCACACCCACTTCAGTGCGTAATGTGTATCTCACATCCACAAGACTAACAACGCGCGTCAGGCCTTCCCTTCACCCGTGACGGATCACCCGACCGGCCACCTGCGTTGCACTTGCAGGCCCCGATCAGTCCAGCGCCAACGGGACCTTGGCCAGCTCTTTGGGCTCCAGCTTGTGCAGCCCGCCGCCCTACACTCGACCCTCGCCCAACTTCTTGCCGAGAGTGAGCAAAAGGGCTCGCGCGCGACTAGACTAGCTGCGGGGATTAACCATGGACGAGGGGAAGGCATGGCAACGCTGAGAACGGTTGTGCGCTGGCTGATCGCGGGATTTTTCGGCCTGGGGGCTTTCGGGATACTCATTGACGGGAGCGTCCTGTCTGCCTTGATCATGCTGGCAGGTGCTGCGCTCATCGCGCCGCCCATTGGTCGAGCGATCGGCCAACGTGTCGCCCCATTGAAGGCTGGGGTTGTCCAAGTCGTCGTGGGCTTCGTCGTCGTCATGGTGGGCGTTATCGCGGGTGCAGCGCAGCAGGGAACGGCAACCAAGCCCGCCACCGCCGACACCACAACGCACCCTTCAAAGAAGGCCCCGCCAGCTCCAAAGTTCACCTGCGAGCGCGGGACTTCCGCCGATGGTGCGGTCGTCAATGTGCTGGGCAAGGACGGCCACGACCTTCGCAATGCCCCCGATGGGGAACGCATTGTCAACGAGAAGGCCACGCGCGTTCTTGGCAGCACGCAATACCAGACCATCGACAACTCGACCAAGGTCCAGATCCAGTGCCTCGACGGCGACTGGGCCCGCGTCCAAATCACCGACCCGGAATGGCTGAAGGAACACTCCGGCTGGGTGCTGCGCTCCGCCTTGGCTGCCCCTTTGAAGCCTGGCGAAGTGCGGGAGTTCACCGACGCCGATTTCGACTGGGACAAGCACACCCAGCGCGACAAGACCGCGATTATCAAAGCAGTGAACCGGATCCATCGGGAAGATCCGCGCTGCAAGGAACACATTTACCCGTCGCTGGTGGGTCGATCCGCCGACGAGACCAAGAAGCGCGGAAAGCCGGTCTACTTCGTCAACTGCGGCACGGGCGCCCAGACCGTGAACGTCTATTTCGACGCTGCACGCGCCGACGATCCCACCCCGTTCCGTGCGCCCCGCTTCATCGACAAGATGCGTGCAATCGATCTTTGCGAAGCCTATGCCAAGGCCAACGCCTCGCACCCATCCACCGTCGAGTTCTCGCGTTTCCTGGACATCGCAACCAGCGAGCACCCCAATGGCCGGACACAGGTGCAGTCCAGCTTCACGGCCAAGAACAGTTTTGGCCTGGAGCTGAAATTCAATATCAGTTGCTTGCTCGATGAAAACGGGTTCATCGAAGGCAATATCAGCGAAGCACGCTGAAACCACTTCTAGAACTAAAAAGCAAAACGCCCCGGCCTTGACAAAGCGCCGGAGCGTTTTACTTTCAATTCAAGGCCACCGGGTTTGACCGACCCGGAGGCGAGCAAGGTAGGTAGCTCTACGACATGCCCAGGCAATGGCCCCTTGAGGACCAGCGTAACAAGCCCCGGCCATCCCGCAAGCCCCCTCCCTCACTCGTCTCCGCTCTGCCAGCCCAGTGCCTTCGGTAGCCGTATCACGGTGCCCGGGCGAAACACACCGGGCCGCACACAAGGAAATCGGGAGCCCATTGCGGGCTTGGGTTGACCACCACCGAGGTGAGCGGGCTTTAAAGCAGGGGGACAATGAGGCCGGTATGGCTCTGCAACCTGCACCGACCGAACCGGAACATGCGTCGCTGGAGGCGCGGGGGAGTGCTCAATCTGGCCCCCGTTCGTGTGCCCCAGTCCCGATCCGCCGGCAAGGTATGGGCATGGAAGAGTAAGGATGGACAGCGCTCGGCGACGGCTGGGCCACGGGGGCGCAGCCCAACGGAAAGGCGCCAGGCGAAAGCTTGGTGGCGAGACCCGGCTCCCGGCGCAGTGGCATGCGCGAACTCGCCGTAGCGTGGGAGGACCACTATCCACGCGCCCGACTTGTCGGCCGCCCATGGCGGGACGATGAAGGGCCAAGCCCCTAAACCTGCGCAGGCCGCGGGTAGGGGTAAGGCTTTGCCCTTCATCGTCGGGGAAGCGAAGCGGACCCGGGGATGAAGGGCAAAGCCCAGGGGCGCTTTCGTTCTCCGTATCCCTATTGCAGTTGCAGACAATGGGTCCAGGGGAAAGGATTCACCAGGCTTTTGCAGCTTAAGAAAGGCCTTTGCATGCTCTGGAAAAGCAAACGCGCGGCAAAAATTTTTTGCGCGCCGGGTCTTGCGCTTCGCCGCCACTGCGCTAAACCAAGGCCATGGATAAAGTCACACGACGCGCCGCGGCCAAGGCCGCCGACCTTCTCCTGGCCGCCGCCGGGTATAACCCCAAGGGCGTCAAGCTCAAGGCTGCGCAACAGAAGCGCCGCGCGTATGTGGAAGCCTGGGGACAGCAAGGCCTGCCAGGCAGGAAAAAGCGCAAGAAGAAGAAACACTGACACCGCCCCCCGCTCACGCGGGGGGTCTGCTTCGTGAGACCTGGCGCTTTTTCGTCGCCCGCTGCCGGCGCTTCTCCATGTGCTTGAGCAGTTTGAACGAGGCGGCGAATTGGCCCGGCTGATAGGCCGGCAGCGGAACCGGTGGGCCATAGGCCTGCAACGCCATCACGCGGTTGGGAATGGTCCCCGGGTTCACGTAGTGCTTGAGGCCAGAAGGCAGGCTCAAGTCGTGCCCGGTGATTTCCTGGGCGGTGTGGACGGCCACGCCGTGCTCATTGATGAGGCCGTTGGTCACGTTGTGCCGGAAGCAGTGAAACGACTTCAAGCGACCGGTCAACCCTTGCTTGATGGCGTAGGCGCGGAACTGGTCGCCCATGGCGTCGCCGTAGCCGTTGGCTTGCGAAAACGGCAGGTGCGGAAACAACCGCTCGCAGCCGGCATGCTTGACGTCCTCCACGAACATGAGAAACCCCGCAGACAGCACCGCCGACGGCAACGGCACGAACCGCGATGAGTGCGCGTTCTTCAACCGCTGGTCCTCGCGCCCGGCACGAATGTGGATGCCGAAGTGCCCGGCCTCCAGGCGCACGTCGTCCACGTAAAGCTGGGCGATCTCGTTCAGGCGCGCCCCAGTGGCCACGCCCAAGATGGTGCCCCACCAGCGATGGGGATACTTGGCCGCCCACTTCGGAAACGCTTGCGGGTCGAACAGCGTCGCCAGTTCTTCCGGGGAAAACGGCTCCCGGCTGGGCGCGTCGGTCTTGGACTTGTCGCGGTTGATGATGGCCTTGTGCGGCGACTTGGTTAGCAAGTCCTCGGCCACCTGGGCATTGAGGAATGCGGCCAACCGGTCCTTGTGCTTGTCCTTGGTGCGCATGCTCAAGCGCGGGTGGTCCTCGCGCTGGGCCTTGGCAAGGATTTCCTTCGGGGTCAGCCCCCGGAACACCTTCTTTTTGCTGGCGTTGCTGGGGTAGACCTCCATGGCCTTTAGAAACGCGCGCACGTCGTCGGTTGTGAGCCGGTGCAGCGGCTTGTCCCCGGTCAACTCCAAGAACAGGTGGAGCGTGTAAGTCGTGTCGTCCAGGTTGCCCTGGCTGCGCTCGGCCAAGCGCATGTCGCCCAGGTAGGTCTCAATGCGCTCGGCCAGGCGCGGGGCGTTGGCTTCGGCCAGCAGGTGCGGCGGGAACATCCCAATGTCTTCAATCCGGGGGCTGTCGCTCTGGATGATGGCCTTGAGCCGGCGTGCGTCGTCGTCGCTGTCCACTTGCCAGCGCTCCCGGACGGTGCCATCCGCCAGGCGCTCGCGCTCAAAGGTCAGCTCCCGGATGGCGGTCGATTGCATCGCCTTCAGTGTTTCGTAGATGTCCACGGTGCGCCCCCTGCGCAACAAGTCGAAGGCTTCCGATAGTGCCAGCCCGAGCCGGGCGGCCACCAGCCGCGCGGCGTCGCCGCGCAGGCCCGGCAGTGCGCGGACCAGAAAGCGGGAGCCCACCTGGGCGCGCAGATCCACGGGCACCAAAAAGCGGGCATAGAGCCCGCTGGGCCTTCGCAGGAAGAGGGGTTTGGGCAAAACGATACCTCAAACGATACCTTGAAGGGGTATCGTTTGAGGGTCGTCAATCACCAAAAAACCTTGCAAAATCAAGCCAGTTACGCTAGTTTTGCAGGTGAGAGTGGTGGAGGTGGGCGGAGTCGAACCGCCGTCCGAAGGCACTCTATCTCCGGTACTACATGCTTAGCCCGCCGTTAGGTCTCGTCCCGGGGCAGCACGGCGCGCGAAGCGCACCCAAGGACCAGCCTGTTTTGTTTTGACCGGGCGCTGACAGGCAACCGCTCCCGGCGATCCCGTGATGATGACCCTACATCCACGAGCACGGGCACAAGTGGGTTCGGGGCTACGCCTTAAGCGGCGAGAGCGTAGTTGTCGTCGTTGGCAACTAGAGTTTTGCCGCTGGATTAACGAGGAAAGCTGCCCCCTCGGCATGCACCGGTCGATTTCGCGACCCCCGTCGAAACCAGGACACCCCCGGAAACTTCGGGCGAGGCATCTCGCCGACACGGACCAGTGTAGGGACGCGCGATTCCGGCTTCAAGGGCGCCGCCGGCGCGATCCCTGCCCTCGTTCATCCTCGTGGCGATGCACCGGGAAGCCGGAGCCCGGATGCCGGCCGACACGTCGCGGCCGCCGGCATCTGCATGCGGAGGCCGGCCTGCCCCCCACTTCCCGCCCATAGCCGATCGCCCGCCGGGGAACACGCGCAGTTCGGAAATCCAGTCAGCCGCCGCCGCGCGGCGCCTGGCGTGGCGCCTACGACTTCACCGGTACCAGGGTGATCTCGACCCGGCGGTTGGCGGCGCGGCCCTCGGCGGTGTCGTTGCTGGCGATCGGATAGCGCTTGCCGCCGCCGACGGTGATCAGCCGCTGCGGGTCCACGCCCTGCGCGGCCAGGTACTGCGCCACCGCGCCGGCGCGCTGCTCGGACAGGCGCTGGTTGACCTCCTCGCTGCCGATGTTGTCGGTGTGCCCGGCGACCTCGACCACGGTCTGGTCGAACTCGCGCAGCACCCCGGCCACGTCGTTGAGCACCGGATAGAACTCGGGGGCGAGGTTGGAACTGTTGAACGCGAAGGTGACGTGGCCGGGCATGTTCAAGGTGATGTTGTCGCCCTTGCGGTCCACCTCCACCTGGGTGTTGCGCAGCTTCTCGTTCAAGGCCGCCTGCTGGCGGTCCTGGTAGCTGCCCACGGCCGCACCGGCCAGGCCGCCCAGGCCGGCACCGATCAGCGCGTGCTGGCGGCGCTCCACGGCGCTGTCGCCGGTGAGCAGGCCGGCGGCCACGCCGATTCCGGCGCCGATCAGCGCGGCGGTGCCGGTATGGTTGCGCTGCGGCTGGCCGCTGTAGGGCTCGATGGTCTGGCAGCCGGCGACGGCCATGGCGGCGAGCGCGGCGACGGCGGCGACGGTCAGGGTCTGCTTGCGGATCATGGACACGCTCCTGTGCAATGGGGCACGGCCGCTCCGACCGTGTGCGCCACCGATGATAGGGGAAGGCGCGTGAGCGCCGGGTATCCGTCGGCGGCTGGCCGCGCCGGCCACGGCCCGCGCCCTATTCGAATACCCCGACCGCGTCGTGGCTGAGGTTGTCGAACCGCGTGTACTCGCCGAAGAACTTGAGCTTGACCGCGCCGGTGGGGCCGTTTCGCTGCTTGCCGATGATGACCTCGGCCAGGCCCTTGTCCGGGGAGTTCTCGCGGTTGTAGTAGTCGTCGCGGTAGATGAACACGATCACGTCCGCGTCCTGCTCGATCGCGCCGGACTCGCGCAGGTCAGCCATCACCGGGCGCTTGTCGGTGCGGGTCTCAAGCGAGCGGTTGAGCTGGGACAGTGCGATCACCGGCACGTTCAGCTCCTTGGCCAGGGCCTTGAGCGAGCGGCTGATCTCGGAGATCTCGGTGGCGCGGTTCTCGCTGTTGCCCGGCACCTGCATCAGTTGCAGGTAGTCGATCACGATCAGGCCCAGGCCGTGCTCGCGCTTGAGCCGGCGCGCCTTGGAGCGCAGCACGTCCGGCGACAGCGCCGGGGTGTCGTCGATGAAGATCCTGGCATCGCGCAGCATCTTGATCGCGCTGGTGACCCGGCTCCAGTCCTCGTCCTCGAGCTGGCCGGTGCGCAGGCGGGTGGCGTTGACCCGGCCGAGCGAGGAGATCAGGCGCAAGGCCAGCTGCGAGGCCGACATTTCCATCGAGAATACCGCCACCGGCTTCTTCGACTTCATGGCTGCGTACTCGGCCATGTTCAGGGCCAGGGTGGTCTTGCCCATCGACGGACGCGCGGCCAGGATCACCAGGTCGGTCGGCTGCAGGCCGGCGGTCATCTCGTCGAACTCGGTGTAGCCGGTGGCCAGGCCGGTGACCCCGCCACCGGCGTTGTAGCGGTTCTGCAGCACCTCGAAGGCTTCGGTCAGGGCGCGGTTGACCGGGGTGAAATCCTGGCGCCCGCGCGAGCCGGCTTCGGCGATGGCGAACACCTCCTGCTCGGCCTTGGCCAGCAGCGCGGCGCTGTCGCGGCCCTCGGGCTGGAAGCCGTCGTTGACGATCCCGGTGCCGACCTCGATCAGCTGGCGCAGCACGGCCTTGTCGCGCACGATCTCGGCGTAGGCGCGGATGTTGGCCGCCGAGGGCGTGGTGGTGGCCAGTTCGACCAGGTAGGTACCGCCGCCGATCTGCTCGCCCAGGCCCTGGGAGTCGAACCATTCGCCCAGGGTGACCGCATCGAACGGGCGGTTCTTCTCGGCCAGTTCGCGGATGGCGCGGAAGATCAACTGATGGTCGCGGCGGTAGAAGTCGTCCTCGACCACGAGGTCGGCAACGCTGTCGTAGGCCTCCGGGGCCAGCATCAGCCCGCCCAGCACGGCCTGTTCGGCCTCCGCCGAGTGCGGCGGCACGCGGAGCTGTTCGACGCGGGCGTCGAGGCGGTCGTTGCGAAAGCCGGCGCGGGCGGACATCGGTGGCGGAACTCCTGGAAAGCCGGCGGCCAGGGGCGACGGCGGCACGGCAATGGAAACGAGCGGAACCGGATCGGCCATCCTATTCGCCTCCTCGCCATGGGCGTTGCAGATATCTCTCTGCGCAACCTGTGTATAACCAGTGCATCTCATGGCCTGCGATGGCTGTGCGGCCAAGGCAAGGGCATCGGGTTTCTTGACTTCGGACGGGGCCGCCGCTGCAAAAAAGAAGGGCGCCCATAGGCGCCCTTCAGGATATCGCTTGCGGCCGGCAGAACGCCGATCAGGCTTCCGGCTCGACCACGACCTTGACCGTGGTCTCGACGTCGGCGTGCAGGTGCACCAGCACGTCGAACTCGCCGACGTGACGGATCGGGCCTTCGCCCATCACCACTTCGCTCTTCTCCAGCGGCAGGCCGGCGGCGGTGAAGGCCTCGGCGATGTCGCGCGGTCCGACCGAGCCGTACAGCTTGCCCTCGGTGGAGGCGTTGGCCTTCACCGTGACGCTGGCGCCCTCCAGCTTGGCCAGGCGGCCGCTGGCGTCGTCCAGGATCGCCTTGGCCTTGGCCTCGTACTCGGCGCGCTTGGCCTCGAAATCGGCCAGGTTGGCGGCGGTGGCCGGCACCGCCTTGCCCTGCGGGACCAGGAAGTTGCGGCCATAGCCCGGCTTGACCGAGACCTTGTCGCCCAGGTTGCCCAGGTTGGTGACCTTCTGCAGAAGGATCAGTTCCATCGTATTGCTCCTCTATCCGTTAGCGACGCCCACGGCGCCGCAACGATTGCTGTCCGGATCGGACGGATATCGTCGATCGAGGCGGCTTTCCGTTGCACCCCCGCACGGCAGATGTGCGGGCGTTTGGCGGAAGCGACCGCGTCAATCAAACATCGTGGTTGTCGGTGTACGGGATCAGGGCCAGGAAGCGCGCACGCTTGATCGCGGTCGACAGCTGGCGCTGGTAGCGCGACTTGGTGCCGGTCACGCGGCTGGGAACGATCTTGCCGTTCTCGGTCAGGTACTGGCGCAGGGTGTTGAGATCCTTGTAATCGATCTCCTTGACACCCTCGGCGGTGAACTTGCAGAACTTGCGGCGGCGGAAGAACTTGGACATGGCTGGGTTGCTCCTTCAGGCTCGATCAGGCGGCTTCGGCGTTGTCGCCGTCGTTGTCGGCGGAGGCGTCGCCCTCGCCGTCCTCATCGCGGCGGCGGCGCTCGCCACGCTCGGGCTTGTCGCCCTTCTCGTCCTTGCTCTTCATGATCAGCGACTGCTCGGTCTCCGGGCCGTCGCGGCGGACGACCAGGTGGCGCAGGATCGCGTCGTTGAAGCGGAAGGTCTCGACCAGCTCGTCGATCGTGGCCTGGTCGGCCTCGATGTTGAACAGCACGTAGTGGGCCTTGACCAGGTTCTGGATCGGATAGGCCAGCTGGCGGCGGCCCCAGTCCTCCAGGCGGTGGATGGTGCCCTTGCCGTTCTCGACCAGCGACTTGTAGCGCTCGATCATGGCCGGCACCTGCTCGCTCTGGTCCGGATGGACCAGGAACACGACTTCGTAGTGGCGCATGTGGTTTTTCCTCGTGGATGCGGCCCTGCCGGGCCTGGCAGCCCCCCGTCGACCGGTGTGGAAGCGGTGGGGCAAGGTCTCCCGGGCGCCCGAGGGGCGCAGGGAGCCGGAAATTATGCCGGATCAGTGGCTTGGGCGCAAATCCGCCCACCCGCCCCGGTCAATCCGCCCCGTCCGGCCGCTTCCGCGCGGCGATCCAGTCGCGGATGTGGGCCTCCAGCGTCTCCAGCGGCACCGAGCCGGTGGCCAGCACCGCGTCGTTGAAGTCGCGCAGGTCGAACCCGGGCCCCAGCTCGCGCCTGGCCTCCTCGCGCAGGGCCGAGATCCGCAACTGGCCGATCTTGTAGGCCAGGGCCTGGCCCGGCCAGGCGATGTAGCGGTCGATCTCGTTGACCACGTCCTGCTCGGTCTTGGGCGAGTTGTCCATGAAGAAGTCGATCGCCTGCTGCCGGGTCCAGCCCTTGGCATGCATGCCGGTGTCGACCACCAGCCGTACCGCCCGCCACATCTCGTAGGCCAGCTGGCCCATGCGATCGTAGGGGTCGTCGTACAGGCCCATGTCGTAGCCCAGCTGCTCGGCGTACAGGCCCCAGCCCTCGCCATAGGCGACGAAATAGGCGGTGCGGCGGAACATCGGCAGGTCCGGCAGCTCGGCGCCGCGGGCGAACTGGAAGTGGTGCCCGGGCACCGCCTCGTGCAGCGACAGCGGGGTCATTTCCCACTTCGGCCGCACCTCGGGCCGATACAGGTTGACGTAGTAGAAGCCGGCCCGGCTGCCGTCCACCGCACCGGGCTGGTAGTACGCGGTCGTGGTGTCCGGGGCGATGTTGTCCGGGATCGGGCGCACGCCGTAAGGCTGGCGCGGGATGACGCGGAAGGCCTTCACCAGCTCCGGATCGATCCGCTTGGACAGGGCCTGATAGCCCTCGAGCAGGTCGGCCTGCGTTCGGTAGAAGAACTTCGGATCGGTGCGCAGGTACTCGAAGAACGCGCGCAGGTCGCCCTGGAAGCCGACCTCTTCGCGCACCTGCTCCATCTGCGCACGGATCCGCGCCACTTCGTCCAGGCCGATCCGGTGGATCTCCTCGGCGGTCAGCCCGGTGGTGGTGTACCAGCCGGCGAGGAAGTCGTAGTAGGCGCGGCCGTCGGGCAGCGCAGTGGCGGCGATGCTGTCGCGGGCGCGCGGCAGGTACTCCTGCTCGAAGAAACGGCCGAACTCGCGGTAAGCCGGCACCACCTCGCCGGCGATGGCCTCGCGGGCCTGGCGGCGCAACGCCTCCCGCTCGGCCGCCGGGATCGTCCCGGGCATCTTCAGGAACGGCTTGTAGAAGGGACTCTGCGCCGGATCCTGCACCACCTGTCCGCGAATCTGCGCCGGCACGCGCTGCATCAGCACCTTCGGCGGCATGTTGCCGGCCTCCATGCCCGTCCGCATCAGTGCCGTGGTCTGTTCCAGGAGCTGCGGCAGGGCCTGCAGACGGGCGATCCAGTTGCGGTAGTCCTGCGCGGTGGCGAACGGCAGCAGTTCGGCGATGCCATCGGCGGTCTGCACCCCGCCCTGGTGGCCGACCGGCTGCAGGTATTCGCGGAACGTCTGCCGCGCCACCGCACGCTCCTGCAGCCAGGCGAACGTGTCGTAGTTCAGTTGGTCGGCCGGCGACAGCGCGGCGCGGTCGATGCGCCCGAGCGCGGCCAGCGCCTCGCGGTCGGCCGCCTCGCGCCGGGCGATGGCCTCCGGGCTCACGTCGCTCCAGCGGTCGTCGTAGCGGCGGTCGCCGCGGTAGGCGGCGTTTTCCGGGGATTCACGCAATCCGCGTTCCCACTCCGCATCGAACAGGCCGTGCAAGGCGACGGCGGCCGGGCTGCGGGCCTGG
>JAFLEA010000032.1 GCA_017302035.1 Lysobacterales bacterium | reverse complement strand
TCTTCGCGC
The DNA here is from genome assembly GCA_017302035.1 of Lysobacterales bacterium. Lineage (GTDB taxonomy): Bacteria > Pseudomonadota > Gammaproteobacteria > Xanthomonadales > Xanthomonadaceae > Pseudoxanthomonas. The sequence goes on along the minus strand of JAFLEA010000032.1, from coordinate 29,591 downwards.
CCTGGGACTGCATCTGGTACTCGACGTAGTTGGTCCACAGCGCATCGGCGTCTTCGGCCAGCAGCAGGAAGTAGAGCAGCACGAAGGTGGCACCGACCATGCCGGCGGTCAGGAAGCGGTTGCGGCTGTTGGCCAGTACCGCGATTGGCAGCAGCAGCAGGGCGGATTTGTGGAATAGCGCACCGAGCGCGATGCAAACCACGAAGCCGCGGACGCGGTGCTCACCCAGCGCCACCAACCCCACCAATGCGAAGCCCAGCGCCATCGCCTGGCGGCTGTAGCCCATGCCGACCACGATCAGCATGTAGGGCACCGCTACCAGCAGCGCCAGCCACGGCCAGGGCTGCTTGCGGCAGAACATCACCGTGCCCCACATCAGCACCGAGCCGTAGAGCAGGTTGACCCATTGGACGCCGCCGCCCAGCCGGGCGACGAGCCAGTTGACGAAGTAGTGGCCGGGGTCGCCTTTGTCGAAGATTTCAGAGAAGCGTAGGTAGGAAGTGGTCTTGAAGTGCTCGACATAGTTGAACCAGTCGCCACCCACCTCATAGCGGAAGCCGATCATCAGTGCGAACAGCGCACCGACCGCCCACCAGGCAATCACCGCCTGCCTCTGCGGCAAGCGCCTGGGCGAAAGAATCGCCCATACAGGAACCAGGAGCATCAACCAGAACGGCAACATCAGCCCGGCGGTCCCTGCCGCTCCAGCCAGGCCTGGAACATCAGTACGGACCACAACCGATAGCCGAAGGAAGCCTGTCCCCCCTGATGCTGCTTCCAGGCTTCTCGTATCGGCTCGGGCTGCAGGTAGCCTTCGCGGCGCAGGCGTCCCTCATCCAGCAAGGCTTCGGCCCAGTCGCGCAGCGGCCCGCGCAACCAGTCGTCCAGCGGAATGCCGAAGCCCATCTTGGGGCGCTCCACCAGTTCGCGCGGCACATGCCGGTCCAGCAACTGGCGCAGGATCCACTTGCCGCGTCCATCGCGCAGTTTCATCGCCATCGGCAACGACCAGGCAAACTCGACCACGTCGCGATCCAGGAACGGGGCGCGGGTTTCCAGCGACACCGCCATCGCCGCGCGGTCGACCTTTACCAGGATGTCGTCGGGCAGGTAGGTCAAGCCGTCCAGGGCCATCATCCGTTCCACCGGATCGGAAAGACGCGGCCAGCGGTTGCGGTCGTCCAGTAGGTTGGGTGGTACTCGTCCATCGACGACCATGTCGCCGGCATCCGACCATTCCGACACCAGTCCGCAGTACAGGTCGTCGATGCCGGTGATGCGGTACCCGGAAAAAACCCGGGCCAGCTTGTGCAGCTTGTCGTCCGCCTGGGCCGCACCCAGCCGCGCCCTGAGCGCGTGCGGCAATGCGGGTGCCAGCCGGAACAGGGCATCGCGTAGTGGCACTGGCATCCAGCCCACCCTGCGCCACAACTTCGGCCCGAGGAAGTAGCGGTTGTATCCACTGAAGAACTCATCGCCACCGTCGCCGGACAGTGCCACAGTCACATGCTGGCGAGCGAGTTGCATTACTAGATGGGTGGGTAGCTGCGAGGAGTCGGCGAAGGGCTCGTCGTACATGGCTGGCAGGCGCGGCACCAGCGCCAGTGCATCGGCACCGGTCAGGCGCAGTTCGGTGTGATCGGTTCCCAGATATTTGGCGACGGTGCGTGCATGCACAGCCTCGTCGTAGGCCCGTTCATCAAAGCCGATGGTGAAGGTGCGCACCGGCTGGGTAGCTTGTAACTGCATCAATGCGGTAACCAAAGTCGAGTCGATGCCACCAGACAGCAGTGCACCCAGCGGTACATCAGCCACCATCTGTCCGCGCACTGAGGCGCCCATCAGCTCGGCCAGGCGGTCCACGGCCTGTTCATCGCTGCCGGTGAACGGCGCGGCGGTGCCGCGTTCGGCCACCTCAGCCAACGACCAGTACGCCACCGGTTCCGCATCGCGTCGATCCGACCCAAGCCGCAGCCAGTGGCCCGGCGGCAGCTTGTGGATGCCCGAATGGATGGAATACGGCGCAGGCACGTAGTTGTGGCGCAGTAGCAGCACCAGCGAGCCACGGTTGATCCCGGCTGTGAAGGCCGGGTGTGCACGCAAGGCATGCAGTTCCGAGCCGAACAGGAAGGTGTCGCTCTGCCAGCCGTAGTACAGCGGCTTCTCGCCCAGGCGGTCGCGGGCCAGCCAAAGTTCGCGCCCCTGCCGATCCCACAGAGCAATGGCGAACATGCCCACGCTGCGGCGCAGGGCGGCTTCCGGCCCCCAGGTCTCGATCGCCGCCAGCAGGGTCTCGGTATCGGAATGACCACGCCAGACCGGCACCGCGCCCTTGGCGTCCAACTCACTACGCAGCTCGAGGTGGTTGTACACCTCGCCATTGAAGGCAAGCACCCAGCGCCCACTGGCCGAAGTCATAGGCTGGTGCCCAGCTGGGGAGAGATCGAGGATCGATAGTCGGCGATGGGCAAGTGCTATCCCCACGTCACCATCCACCCAAACCCCTGTGTCATCTGGCCCTCGGTGCGTGATACGCAAGGCCATGGCCGTAGCCTGCGTAGCGGCAGCTACTGGATCAAAACCAGAAGGTAGAAAGAAGCCAGTCAGGCCGCACATAGCAGAAGGCTCGTAGACAATCGATTAACGTACCTACTCGCCGACATTACGCTTTGATGCCGACAGCACACCAGAAAGGTGCGGCTTGTGAAAAACGAATATCGATCAGTCCAGCATCTTGCATCATCACGCTGATCTGCGCCTGGGTGAACCTTCGTTCCAATGGAGTTCCAAATCGATCCCTGGAGTCAGTTCGCATCGTGTAAAAACTATGGTTCCTATAATACGACAGCGGAAGAATGGATACGTTCATACCAAGTTTCTCCATAAGTCGAGCCAACTTGGCGAATGGGAAATAGATCAGAGCGGCAAGCAGATTGGTTGCGCTGTGCTTGAGCATCGGCGGAAAACGGCACACCACGTGACGAATCAAGTCTGATATTCGCCAAGCGATCCGGAATGGAAGCGGACGATTGTCGAATGCGTAATAGAGGTAGACTAGAAAAGGTGCCCCCCTCTTCAGCATGGCGACGCAGGACTTCAAGCCGGCAACGGTATGGGGAATGTGGTGAAGGACGCCAAGTGAATACCCGAAATCCTGACTGTCCGGCGGCAACAAATCGTCGCCGACAGCCTTGCGATGAAAGCTCACGTTCTCGCAGTGAGCCAGCATTTCCTTAGCCACTTCGATGGCATCGGACGGATCTACGCAATGCAGGTGGCCTACCCGAGGGGCCACGAGCTTGGCCCATCTGCCCGAACCGCAACCCATGTCGAAACCGACGGCATCCTCAGGAAGGCGTTCCCAAGGGAATACGGCGAAGTATTCATTGAAGATGTGCAATGCCTCGTCGTCATCCATTCCCTTCTGATCGAAACGCGACCATTCATCGCCGAAACTCCGGACAGTGGGATCATCAAGATTCTTGGTATTCATGCTGGTGTCGTGAAATTGAGGATAGCTACGGATCCTTTTCCCGAGATCACGCGAGCGGGAGCCCTAGCGATCGTGACATTGTCTCCAGCGACTAAATCGCTCAGCACGGCGCTTGCCCCAGTCGCGCAATTGTGCCCGACCCGAGTAGGGTCGAATAATTTAGCCCCCGGCCCGATGTAGCAGCGATCGCCAATCCTCGGAGCCATAGTACGCGCTGTCTCCACATCGAACTTCCCCGCAGCCTCTCCTATGTTGACTCATGCGCTTCCAGTCCCACATTTGGCGGAAGCTGCTTATCAAGACCGGATCCCCTCATAAATGCCATACCAGCTTTTCACCGTGGCATCGATGGAGAACTTGTTGCGTACGCGCTCCCGGCCCGCCGCAATCAGCTCCTTCCTCGTGGCAGAGGGAAGTTGGATGAGGTCCTGCATGGCTGCCGCCAAGGCTTCCGGATTCCTGACCGGCACCAGTCTCCCGCAGTCCCCGATGACCTCGGCGGTTCCGCCGCAGTCGGTCGTCGCCACCGGAACACCACACGACATCGCCTCCGCAAGAACCAGGCCGAAGCCTTCATACGCCGAAGCGAGCACGAGCATGTCGCCTGCGGAGATGATGGCCGGCATGTCCTTCCTAATACCCGTGAATACCACGCGGGGACCGAGACCCTTGTCTTTCACCATCTGCTCGATCAGTGTCCGAAGCTTGCCGTCTCCCACGATCAGTAGGCGCGTATTGGGGCAGGCAGCTGATAACTGCTCGAAGGCCGCAAGCAGGTTCGGGTAGTCCTTATACTCGGTCAGCCTGCCGATTGCGACGATCACGATGGCGTCAGATTCGAGGCCGAACTCTTCCCTAATCCGCGCGCGCGCTTCATCGTCGAAAACGAACTCCGACGTATCGATTCCGTTATGGACGACCGCAGATCTTTGCGAGGACGTCAGGCGCTCCTTGACATATTGGCCCATCACCTCGTTGCTCACGAATACAGTGACATCAGCAACCCGGTCCAGGTAGCGATACCCCATGCGATATAAAAAATTGGATGTTTCGTATATGGAATGCACTGTATTGACGAGCATGGGGATACGGCACCACGGGCGTACCAGTCGGGTAAGGAGATTGGAGTGCAGCATGTGGGCATGCACGACATCGCCTTGGAGGACTATCAGCTTCCGCGTGAGCGCAAGAACAAGACCCAGTGATTTCGGTCGTGCGCATTCAGCGGACAGGAAGTGAACCTTGACTGCGCGGGGCATGGTGATCTTCTGGATTCCCAGCAAGCTGACGACATGAACTTCGTGACCATCGTCAGCCTGCCGTCTGACGATCTGCGCAAGCAGCGTTTCCGCTCCCCCCACCCCGAGGCTGGCGATGACATGGACGATTCTCACCGGCACCAATCCTCATGATTGCCGATGATCGAGAAGAATCGATCGACATGCGCCTCAATGGAAAAGTCTTGCGCCAGACTCCTTGCATTCGTAGCTTTCTCGAGCGCCTCGTTCCTGTGGTTCGCGATGTGAAAAAGTGTATCCGCAAGCGTTCTTGCATCGCCTTGAGGAACGAGATAGGCCGACCGGCCATCGAGAACCTGGAGAAAGATGTCGTTGTCCCATGCCACGATGATTCGCTGGGCCGCCATCTGCTCCAGTAAGGCATTCGATATGCCGCCACCACCGAGATCTGCACTCGACAGAGTGAGGGCAACGCAGACATCGACATCCGCCACTACGTTCCTGGTCGCAAGATTGTCGAGCTGGCCATGAACCGTCATCGGCGCGCGGGTAGCGAGCATGTCCACCGCAGCGCGCGCGGGCCCATCCCCTGCGATATGGAATCGAAAGGCGCCCGGCCAATCTTGCTGGCAATACTCGACAGCTTCCAGAAAGGCGAAGATACCCTTCACCTCTGTGAGGCGACCGATGAAGCCAACGCGTAGTGGTGCTGTTTCCGGCGGCGGTGACATGGACCATTTCGCCAAGGGAATCGCATTCGGCACGACCTCGACCGGGATGTCAAGACCTCGATAGAACGCTGCTGTGTCCTCGCCATTGGCCAGTACAAGCCCAAATCTATGCAACACGAACGTCTCCAGCGCCAGAGCCATGCGCCTGGTGGGCCCAGGCAGTTGCGCCGATTTTTCTCGGGTGTAGATGGTTCTCAACCACATCATGCGGCGCTTCCGGCCTCGGAATGGCGTCAGCAGCATGACTGCAATCGCTTCCGCCAATCCCCCGATGCCTGCGATGCGTGCGCCCGGCTCAATCCATCCGCCGGAAAAGGCGAGCCGTATCAGGAGCTCCACCGATACCGGGCACCACAGCCAACGACGGTCGATTTGCCGGATGCTAGCCACAATGTCCCGACGGGACGGGACGTCCAGTAACGTGGGAGTGTCGGCGCGTTGGTGAATGATGTCGAACGTCACATCACGACTCTGTCTGGCGATCTCGTCCAGAAAATTGGAAAGCCAGGTTTCGCGTCCTCCATCGCCCTGGCCCATGCGCGAAAGCATCAGCAATGTGATCCGCTGGCTCATCAGGCCCACCCGATGGCGTGTATACCCGCGCGTAACAACATTCCGAGGGCAATCCATGCCAACACGATCCATCGCGCCTCACCGATTGCATGCATCAGTGACCTCAGCGGTAGCCCGGCCACCCGACGCAGAACCTCGAGATACACCGCATAGAACGCGGCACCTGTCAGCGCGAACACCTCCGGTAGCCAATTCGGTGCCAGCAATGCGGCAGCCAGCACCGGCCCAATGCGCAGGAGCATTCCGAGCAGTTGCAGCAGCAAGTCAACGCGCTGGCGCTCTAGCGCATATAGGAGCATCGAAATCGGTGACGCGAGGAACTGCAGCATGAGCCACGGCACCATCCAGGCGACGATCTCTCCTGCGCGTCCCCAGCCTTGCCCGAAGACGATCTCGAAAACCGGGCGCCCCACGATGCCGGCGAAGATGAGCGGACCCAGCCCGACAATTGCCAGCTGGCGCAGGACATCATGGGTCAGCCCGGCAAGCCGACCATCACGCCCTGCCTGCGGCGCCTCGGTATAGAACACCTGCGACACCGCCGCACCGATCGTCGTCAAGGGCGCTTGCATCACCCGCAGCGCCAGGAACAGGAATCCCGCTTCAGCAACCTGCCCCGCACGCGCGACGATCAGCACGGGAACCTGAACTGATGCACTGTTGGCAAACAGCGCGGGCGTCGTCATGAGCGCGAAGTTGCGGAAACGGTAGGCGGATGCCCGCAACGCCTGCATCCGGAATGCAGCACGGTAGGTGCCGAGTTCACGCACCATCGTGTGCCCAAGCACCAGCACGCCCAGCAGGAAATTCAGCCCCTGCCCAATGATCAATCCAAGGGGCGTCGCAGCAACCATTCCAGCGCCGATCTGGGTTCCCACGCCAACGGTCGCCTGCGCCACCCGCACACGGGCGACGCTGGAGAACCGCCTGCGCCTGCTCGTCCAGAATTGAACCGCATTGAAGGTCGCCGCCACGAACACTACGGGTGCCAATGCCCAGGCGTAGGGCTGCAGATCCCCCAGCCACTGTTGCGCCAGCAACGAAGTAGCCATGGTGAATATGAGCCAAACCAGGGCAACGAGCGAAGACAACGCAAACGCGAGAAACAGGGACAGTGCCAGTACCGATGCCGCATCCTCATCCTTATCCGGCACGACAACTGCATTGTCGTAACCTGCGCATGCGGCGATCGATAGCATTGACATGAGCGCTACGAAGGCACCAAACACGCTGAAGTCTTCGGACGAATACAGCCTCGTCAGAAACGGCGTGGTGAGGAGCCAGATGGCTTGCGAGGCCGCCGTGCCACCAGCCAGCGTGGCTACCGAGCGAACAAACCCCGATTGAAACGTGGAGCGCAAGTGGCCCAGGAGACGTGAAGGGTTCGGCACGGCATTCAGTCCGATCGTGCCATGCGGCGATAAATGCGGTCCAGACGCTGCCAAACACCTTGTTCCGAAGGGAATTCGGAGTGGGCACGGGGAGGTCTTGCGAGGTAAGTCTCCAGGTCGGCGTCAGTCCAACGCATCTTCTTCACGAAATACTCGCGATCGTCTTCTAGGCTGCTCTCGTCCGGGTAGGCGATGCCATCGCACATTCGCATGGCGATGTCCCGATCCAGTTGTCCGGTGGTGACGAGTGCTGCGAGATGCACCCGCCGCTTGTCGATACCGAACTTCCTGGGTAACAGGAAGCCTTGATAAAAGCGCGTGAAAACCGACTCGTAGTGCTTGTACGGATATGGTTTGTACTGATAGAGACGCTGCAATTCCCGGAGCGCCACATCCTTCTCGTATGCCATGTGGTCCAGCAATGAAAGCCAGTCGATCTTGCGCCCCCAGCGATACCAGACATAGTCCAGCGTGCCGATGGCCGGGAAGGACGCCAGCCGTCCGGTCGACGTTGCCTTCGCGAAGTATTTGATCTGGCGCTTGTCCCACTTGAACCAATTCCATCCGACTGGCATGCGGATGCCTTCCGTCGCGGCATTCGTGCCACCGAGGATGTAGCGGATGCCGAAACGCGCAGCCGTCCGGTAGTTCACCGCCAGCATGGCGTTGTCGTAGAGCAGTTCGACGTCAACCACATCCGCGTCAAGGAGCTGTTGCATGAGATCGCGGTACTCTTCCCAATCCACCACGTGCGTCACCAGATCCACGTTCAACGTGCGCACGAGGTTCGCGATATTGTTCTGCGCCAACTCGCTGTTCCAGCCGTTGTCCATGTGCACGGCGAGCGGCCGCAGGCCCAGAGCCACCGCTTGATGCAGGACCCAGGAACTGTCCACCCCGCCGGAAACACCGATAAGGCAGTCGTACTGGCTGCGCTTGCCCGCCTTGCGCACCCGTTCCGCAAGGCGCCCCAACGCCCCGGGTGACGGTGGTTGCCAGTGGGCGGCGGTCAGGAAATCCGTGCAGAAATTACATGTGCCATCTTCCGCGAAAACGATGTCAGCTGCGGACGTATCCATCACGCAACGGATACATACCTGATACTCCCGGCTCATCGATGCCTCGGTGTTGTTTTCTGGATCTCTTCGGGCGTTGGGTACGAGATCAGGACACCCTTGTGCGGGCCGTGGAAGACGAACATGGCACCTACGGCCACCGCACTCGCGCCGGCGGCAAAGGCATGGGTGATGTCCTCCAGCGACCCTGCACCTCCTGACACCACCAGAGGCACATCAAGCCCTATCGCGGCTTCACGGATCAATCCAAGATTGTACCCCGCACGGGTACCCTCGCGATCGACATCGGTAAGCAGAATCTCGCCGGCACCCGCGTCCACCAGGCGTCGGATCAAACTCGGCCAATCGGCAGCCCCCCCACTGGGGCCACACCCGAGCACGCGCCAACCGCGCGACCACCAGCGACGACCGACATCAACCGATGCCACGACCGCCTGCCGGCCATACTGGGAAGCGATCTCGGCGATCAAGCCCGGAGTGCGATCGGCAGCGGTGTTGATGCTGACTTTCTCCACCCCGCTGGAGAACAGACGACGTGCCTGCCCTGTATTCGCGATGCCGCCGCCGTAACACAGCGGCATGAAGCACTCCCCTGCGATCCGCTCGACCAGACCGTAATTGGGCTCGCGTCCTTCGCGGGTCGCGCTGATGTCCAGCACGATAATCTCGTCCGCCTCCTTCTCGTTGAAGATTCGAACGGCGTTGATCGGATCACCCACATACAGGGGGTTGCGGAATCGCTCGGTCTTGACCAAGCGCTCGCCTCGCACAAGCAGGCTGGGGATGATGCGCCGGTTAGCCATCGTCGCATCCAAATGCAGCCAGCAGCGCCATGCCGAAACGATGGCTCTTCTCGGGATGGAACTGCACGCCCGCGACATTGCCTTCGGCAACCGCAGCTGTTACCACACCTCCGTATTCGGTCGTCGCGATCCGTGCCTGTTCGCGCTCACATACGAAATGATAGGAGTGGGTGAAGTAAAACCGTTGCATGCCGTCCGGTGCGTAGAAACCGTTGTCCTCTCTAAAGCGAACCTCGTTCCAGCCCACATGCGGCACGGGCAACCCCGCAAGCTGCTGCTCCGACAGGTGACGAACAAAACCACTAACCAGACCCAATCCAGCCTCGCCGCCTTCCTCGCTGCCGGCTGCCAGAAGTTGCATGCCGAGACAGATCCCGAGCAGCGGCTTGCCCTGTGCGGCCTGCTCACGCAAGAAGGCATCCAATCCCAGCTTGTTCAATTGGGCCATCCCATGCCCGAACGAACCCACGCCCGGCAGAATCAGGCGGCTGCTTGCCTGCAGTATCCGAGGGTCACTGCTGATCTGCGAACGTACGCCAACACGCTTAAGCATGTTGGCGACGGATGCCAAATTGCCGCAGCCATAGTCGACGATGCCGATCACTGGGCCACCGCCTTGCGCAGACCTTCGACGACCTGATCAAGATCGCTAGCGGATAGATACGGACCCATGGGTAGGCTCAGAACCTCGCGGGCGGCGCGGTCACCGTGCGGCAAGTCGCGGCTGTCATCCGCCACGGCTGGCTGTCTATTTAACGGAATTGGGTAATGCACAGCCGTTGGAATGTCCGAGGTGGCTAGCTTGCCTGCAACCGCATTACGGTCGGGGACTCGCACCGTGTATTGCGCCCAAGCGCTTGAGTTGTGGGCTTCCAGAATGGGGGTCACGATCCCGGAATCTTCCAGCCGAGAGGCATAACCTCCGGCGACCTCATCACGCAAACGCAACTCCTCATCCAGGATATCCAGCTTGACAAGCAGGATGGCGGCCTGAATGGTGTCCAGGCGACTGTTGATGCCAATCCGGACATGGTGATAGCGACGATCCTGCCCGTGCCTTGCGATCTGCCGCATTATCACGGCGAGCTCCGGATTGGAGGTAAAGATCGCTCCGCCATCCCCATAGCCACCCAGCGGCTTACTGGGGAAGAAACTAGTCGTGGCGATCGTAGTCAGATTGCAGCTGTTGCGGTCCTTGTAGGTTGCCCCAAAGCTCTGCGCGGCATCCTCGATCACGGGCAGTCCATGCCTTATAGCAACGGTATTGATGGCGTCGTAGTCGGCGCATTGCCCATACAGGCTGACCGGGATGATGGCCTTGGTTCGAGGAGTAATCGCCGCTTCCAGCAGCACCGGATCCAGATTGAACGTGCGCGGGTCTATGTCCACATACACGGCTTTCGCACCCAGAACGGCAGCGGCCTCTGCCGTGGCGATGTAAGTGAACCCGGGTGTGATCACTTCGTCGCCGGGGCCGACGCCAAGGGCCATCAAGGCAATCTGCAATGCATCCGTACCGTTGGCCACACTGATGCAAAACCCGGCACCTGTGCGCGCGGCGAGTTTCTCTTCCAGCTCCAGCACCTCGGGCCCGAGGATGTACTGCCCATGCTCCAGCACGCGGGCGATGCCGGCATCAATCCTGTCCTTGATGCGGGCCTGCTGGGACTTGAGGCCGATGAAGTCCATCACACGATCTCTTCGCGCGACAGCCAGCCGTTGGCAAGAACATAGCGTGCGCCGGTATGCGCACAAATCGCCTCGCCATCGCCTTCGACGGGGAGCGGTAGTTGCTCACCGAACTCACTCATCCATCCAATCTGACGGGCTGGTACGCCCACGACCAGCGAGTAGGGGCGCACATCCTTGTTTACTACCGCCCCGGCACCGATGAAGGCATACTCGCCGATGATGACACCGCAAACAATCGTGCAGTTTGCCCCAAGCGTCGCTCCCCTCTTGACGAGCGTGTCGCGATATTCATCCTTGCGTTCTATCAGGGAGCGCGGGTTGTAAACATTGGTGAACACCATGCTTGGGCCACAAAACACGCCCTGCTCCAGCGTAACGTTGTCGTAGACGGACACGTTGTTCTGGATTTTGCAATGATCGCCAATTACGACCTTGTTGCCGACGAACACGTTTTGCCCCAGTGAGACACTTTCACCGATACGGGCACCTCCGCAGACGTGAGCGAAATGCCAAACCCTGGAGCCTTCGCCAATCTGCGCACCCTCATCGACGATTGCACTTGGATGCTGAAAGTAGGAGACCATGCGCGTCACTTTTTGATGAATGGGTGGTAGTCGCCAGTCAGCGGGGCCGGGGCTGCGCCCCGAATGGTCGAAACTGTCGTGATGGCCGTTCGGTTCTCCTCCAGGCCAAATCCGCGACCCGCGAGAATCTCCTCGTAGCTCCGGGTGTGCAGGTCCGTGAATCCATCCGAGAACTCGATCTCGTCACCATCGACAGTGATGGAGCGATACGTCCGTTTCCCCTCATTGCGAGCCGTTGAAGGAATATCGTCAATGTCAACGGATAGAAACCATCGAACGCGTGCCTTCTCGTACTCGAGATAACCAGCCGCCTTGGTGTCCTCGGAAAGATGCAAGATGTTCTCCTGCAGATCGCCGAAAATGAAATGCAGCATGTCGAAGAAGTGAACGCCAATATTGGTTGCGATCCCACCCGATTTCTTCACGTCCCCCTTCCAGCTTTGGAGATACCAGTGGCCGCGCGAAGTAATATAAGTCAAGTCGACTTCGTGCTTCGTGTCTTGCTTCGCGGATCGCACACGTTCACGCAGAGCGATGATGGCGGGGTGCAGGCGCAACTGCAGTATTGCATTGATTTTTCGTCCAGTATCGCGCTCCATTTCAATTAACCCATCAATGTTCCATGGATTCGAAACAAGTGGCTTCTCGCAGATAGCGTCAGCACCAGAACGGAGAGCGAAGCGCATGTGTGAGTCATGCAGATAGTTTGGTGAACATATTGAAACGTAGTTAATTCGTCGACCTGGGTTCGCGCGATACAATTTGTCGATATGGCGATCAAAGCGCTCAAATTCAGTAAAGAAATCTGATTCTGGGAAATAGCTGTCAATAATCCCTACGGAATCATTTGGGTCGTAGGCTGCTACTAACGTGTTTCCGGTAGATTTGATGGCGTGCATGTGTCGTGGTGCGATATAGCCTGCTGCGCCTATCAGTGCAAAATGTTTCATCCGTTTCATTCCTTGGATTGATTCAGAACAATCAATGTCACGTGTTCCGAGGAGGCTCGACTGTCTAGAGAATGAAATGGATCACCGCGTCGATGTCGCCTTGCAGGGTGTGGTCCAAGGCGGCGGCATCGCGGATATCCCCGTGCACGAACGCTAGTGGTTGGCCGGTGATCTCCCGCGCCTGCGCCAGCGCCACCTCGGAGCTGTTGTACAGGTTGTCGAGCACGGTGACTCGGTGCCCAGCCTCCAGCAGCGCAATGCAGGCATGCGAACCGATATAGCCGGCGCCGCCGGTGACGTGGGTGTGCATGGTCAGGAACTTCCTGCCTGGTAGTACTCCTGGTACCACCGCACGAAATTCCCAACGCCTTCCTCAACGTCCACCACCGGCCGGTAGCCCACGCTCTCGATCAGTCCGGACACATCGGCCTCGGTGTCGGGCACGTCGCCGGCCTGCAGCGGCAGCAGCTCCATCTCCGCCTTGCGCTCCAGGCACTGCTCCAGCACCCCGATATACCGCAGCAACTCCACCGGCCTCTCGTTGCCGATGTTGTAGATCCGGTACGGCGCCACGCCGCTGCTGGCCGGATCGGGCGCGTCGCCGCGCCAGGACGGATCCTTGCCCGGCACCTTGTTCAGCGTGCGCACCACGCCTTCGACGATGTCGTCCACGTAGGTGAAGCTGCGCTTGTGCCGGCCGTGGTTGAACACCTTGATCGGCTCGCCGGCCAGGATCGCCTTGGTGAACAGGAACAGCGCCATGTCCGGCCGGCCCCAGGGGCCGTACACGGTGAAGAAGCGCAGCCCGGTGCAGGGGATGCCGTAGAGGTGGGCGTAGCTGTGCGCCATCGCCTCGTTGGCCTTCTTGCTGGCCGCGTACAGGGTCAGTGGGTGGTCGGTGCCCTGGTGTTCGGAGAACGGCATCTTCGTGTCGGCGCCATACACCGAGCTGGTGCTGGCGAACACCAGGTGTTCCACGCCGTGGTGGCGGCAGCCTTCGAGCACGTGCAGGAAGCCGGTGACGTTGCTGGAGACGTACACGTGCGGGTTCTGCGCGGCATAGCGCACGCCGGCCTGCGCGGCCAGGTTCACCACGCGCTGCGGCTTGTGGATGGCGAAGGCGGCTTCGATTGCGTCGCGGTCGGCCAGGTCGGCGGTGACGTGGGTGTAGTGCGGGTGGTCGATGAAGCGCGCCAGCCGCGCCTGCTTGAGGGTGACGTCGTAGTAGTCGTTGAGGTTGTCGATGCCCACGACCTCGTCGCCGCGTTCGAGCAGGCGCAGCGCCAAGTGCGAGCCGATGAAGCCGGCGGTGCCGGTGACCAGGATCTTCATGGGTTACAGCCTTCCGTCCACGGCTTCGCGAGGCAGCACGTACTTCACGTCGTACAAAACGGAACTGGATTTGCCGTAGGCGCGGATGCCTGCCGCGCCCAGATCGTGGAACTGCCGGTGGCCAACTGCCACGATGATCGCGTCGTACATGCCGGCCTCGGGCGCAGCGACCAGGTCCAGGCCGTACTCGTGCCGCGCCTCGGTCGCCTCCACCCATGGGTCGTGCACATCCACCTGCAGGTTGTCCCGACGCAGCGTCTCGACGATGTCGATCACCCGGGTGTTGCGCAGGTCCGGGCAGTTCTCCTTGAACGCCAGGCCCAGCACCAGCACCTTCGCACCCACCGGATTGATGCCCTTGCGGATCATCAGCCGCACGGTCTGCGCGGCTACGTAGGCACCCACGCCGTCGTTGGTGCGCCGGCCGGCCAGGATCACGTCCGGGTGGTGGCCCACTTCCTGCGCCTTGTGGGTGAGGTAGTAGGGGTCCACGCCGATGCAGTGGCCGCCGACCAGGCCGGGTCGGAACGGCAGGAAGTTCCACTTGGTGCCGGCCGCTTCCAGTACTTCCAGGGTGTCGATCCCCAACTTGTCGAACAGGGTCGCCAGGTCGTTGACCAAGGCGATGTTGAGGTCGCGCTGGGTGTTCTCGATCACCTTGGCTGCCTCGGCTACCTTGATGCTGCCGGCCTTGTGGGTGCCGGCGGTGATGATCGAGGCGTACAGCGCGTCGACGAAGTCGGCCACTTCCGGCGTCGAGCCCGAAGTCACCTTGAGGATGGTGGTGACGCGGTGTTGCTTGTCGCCCGGATTGATCCGCTCGGGACTGTAGCCGGCGAAGAAGTCCCGGTTGAACTTCAGCCCGGACACGCGCTCGAGCACCGGCACGCAGGCTTCCTCGGTGCAGCCGGGGTAGACGGTGGATTCGTACACCACCACGTCGCCGGGCTTGAGCACCCTGCCGATGGTCTCGCTGGCCTTGAGCAGTGGGGCCAGGTCCGGGCGCCGGGCGCCGTCGATCGGCGTGGGCACGGTGACGATGTAGACGTTGCAGCCGGCGATGCCGTCGGCCTGGTCGGTGAAGCGCAGCCGGATGGCCTGGGCCAGCAGCTCCGGTTCCACCTCCAGGGTGCGGTCGCGGCCCGCGCGCAGTTCGGCGATGCGGGCGGCGTTGATGTCGAAGCCGACCGTGTCGAACTGCTTGCCGAATTCCACAGCCAGCGGCAGGCCGACGTAGCCCAGGCCGATGATGGCGATGCGCGACTCGGCGGGCGGGCGCGGAAACCGCATGAGGAGGGATTCCTTGGATGAAAAAGGGGACGACGCGATCAGGCGAGTTTAATTGCCTCCGTCCCCTTTTTCGCCTCCATCGCCAGCGATGCGGCGATGCCGGCCAGCAGCGCGGTGGCGGTCATCAACGCCGGGGTGCGCAGCGGGTAGTCCACGACGCTGTGCGCCAGGACCACCAGCACGCCGACCCAGGCGCCCACGTGCAGCCAGTCCGGGCGCCGGCCGCGGCCCGGACGGGGGCGCGACAACGCCATGAACACGGCCAGTGCGGCAATCCAGGCCAGCCCGGCGATGCCGCTTTCCAGCCACCATTGCGGGTACTCGCTGTGGGCGTGGTTGAAGAACTCCCCTTGCACCAGCATGTCGGGGGCATGGGCCTCGAACCAGGGTACGAAGCTGCCCACGCCGATGCCGCCCGCCGGCGCCTCGCGCGCCATCTGCGCGGTGGCGGCGAACACCGCGCTGCGCGCCTCCTCGTTCCGGTCCACCTTCAACCAGCCGTGGGCGACGACCAGCAGCAGGGCCGCGGCCACCGCGCCGCCGACGCCGGCCAACAACGCCAGCCGGCGGTGCCTGCGCCAGCGTCGGCCCAGCCAGCCGTTGGCCACCGGCACCGCCAGCAGGCCTGCGATGGCCACCAGCACCGCGCCGCGCGATCCGGTCAGCGGCAGGCCCACCAGCAGGAACAGGCCCAGGCCGCCGATCGCCACCCGGGTGGCCCACCAGCGGCCGTCGCGATCCTGCTCGTCGTCGTGGACCAGCCAGGCCAGGACGATGACCAGTGCCACGGCGATCGAGGTGGCCTGGTGGTTGGGATTGGCGAACAGACCGTTGAGGGCCGGTTGCCACTGCGGGAACGGGTTGAGCGGGCTGTCCTGCGGTGCGCCCAGCTGCAGGTAGCCCAGCACCAGGCTGAAACCTGCCAGGGCGACGAACAGCCAGGCCAGCTGCTGCAGCTCGCGCCGGGGCAGCGCCAGTGCGGCTAGAAAGGCGGCGACCGCCGGCAGCACCGACCACAGCGAACGTTCGGTGGCCCAGGGCGACAGGCTCAGGCCGGTGAGCCATTGCGCAGCAAGGGCGATGGGTACCGCGGCGGCCAGCGCCACCAGCCAGGCGCGCGCCCGTGGCGCGGGCGTGGAGGCCAGTTGCCAGGCGGCCAGCAACAGCACCGGCCAGGCCAACAACTGGGTCAGGGCATCGCCCCAGCCGCGATCCTGCGAGCCACCGCCCGTGAGCATCGCCATCACCAGCAGCAGTGCGGTGAGGATGGGAAGCGCCATGCCAGCGCCTGTCAGGCTCCAGCGCCAGTGCTTGTTTGCAGCGTCGGGGATCAGCGACTGACCGGTGGCGGCGGGACGGTGTCCATCGCATTCAGCAGGGCGGCAGTGATGGCCACGCCGCCGGCGATCTTGCCTACCCCAGCCCAATCCGTGCCGCCGGATTGCGGCAACAAGGCCAGGCAGCCGTCGCGGTCCGGCACCGTGTGCACGCCGGGCTTGTCGAAATGGATACGGCAATCGTTGTCGTAGCGCAGCGTGGCGGTGGCGCCGTCGACCAGCATCAGCCGGTCACCTTCGTGCAGCTCCTGGCCCTGGGCCACGCTATTGAAATCGCCACCGACGCTGGCGGTGACGCTGCCATCGCGCATGACCACGGTGGCCACGTCGCGGTCCTCCGCGGCGAAGGCCGTGCCGCAGGTGGCGATCGTGGCGAAGGCCAAGGCGATCAGCGACTTGTTCATGTCCGTGACCCTGAAAGGGATGCTATCGCCGGCCACATTACTATTTATCCCGCTGGATCCGCAACTTGCGTCACAGAAGCAGGCCGGTTGGCCGGCGCCACGCGCACCCGGTCCACCCACATCCGACCCTCGGTCCACTGGGCGCGCTCGGTGGGGGCCGGGTTGCGCAGGCGCAGCCACTGGCCGGGACAATCGGCCGGGACCTGGATCGCGCCGCTTAGGGTATGCCACTCCGAGCTGCCGGTGATGCGCGGCGTGGTTCCCAGCACGCGGCCGTCGGCACAGGCCACGATCCACTCCAACCCGCCGTCGCTGCGCAGGTTTTCGGTGCGCAGCCGCACTTCCAGATCATGGTTGCCGGGCGCCAGCAACAAGGCCTGCTCCAGCCCGACCTCGGGTGCGGGGCGGCCCCGGAACTCGAGCGCCGCAACCGGGCCCTGGGCGCCGGCGAGGGCGGGTTCGATGGCGATGGTCTGGCCGGGGATCGTGCGGACGCGCCAGTCGAAGCCGATGCCGGAGAGCGGATGGCTGAAGTCCTCGTTGAAGACGGGCGACAGGCGCGTGCCGGCCGGCAAGGTGCCAGCCCAGTGGGCGTAGGCCTGGCCCCATTGACCACGTCGGATCAGCTCATCGATCCAGGCCGCGTGTTCGGACTGGGTCAGTCCACCTTCGGCGCCCAATGCGGCCATGACCGAGGCCGCAGTCTGTGGATCGGACGCGGTCTGGAGCTGCCGCAGGTAGGCCTGGCGCCAACCCGGCGTACGGACCAGCACCGGCACCAGGGCGTCGACGAACTCTTCGTCGGCGGATAGCTGCACCAGCACCCCCAACAGGGCTGGGCGGGTTTGCGGGCTGGTGTCGAGCAGGCGATCAATGTGTACCAGGGCTTCGGTGTAGCGGCCCTGGGCCAGTAGGTCGTCGGCCATCCAAGCGCGGGAGGGCAGGTCGCGCGGGCTCAGGGCGATGGCCTTGGCGTATAGCTCGCGGGCCTGGTCGGTGTGGCCCGCGGCAGCCTGTTCCTGGGCCAGGATCCGCCAGGCGCGGCCCTCGAGGGGGGCGGCCTGGATCAACACATGGGCGGTGCGGGCGGCGGCGGCCAGGTCGCCGGCGGCGGCCTGGCGCTCGGCCAGTGCGGCCAGCGCGCCGGGGTGGCCGGGCAGGCGGGACAGGGCGGTTTCGACATCGCCCTGGGCCAGTGCGGCATCGGCGCGGGTGTGGGCCACGATCCGCCAGCCCGACCAGACTGCCAGCGTAGCCAGGCCGACGAGCAGGGGCAGGCGCAGTGCCGGCTTCACGGGGCGGGCTCGGCGGTGATCGTTTCCAGGGTCACGCTTTCCACCCACCATTCCTGGTCGCGCCAGCCCAGCCCGGCGCGCAGCATGCGCGGGCTACCGCGGTCGGAGGTCCGCACCGGGACTTGCAGGCGCGCGGTGTCCGGCTCGATCCGCCAATGGGCCTGGCTGTGCAGGATCTGCGCCTGCCCCCTGCTGGAATCGTCGGCCAGCTGCCGACGCACGGATTCGGCCGCGTCCAGGGCCGGGCCGCTGCGCCAGATCGGTGGGGGAACGGCCTGGCGCGATGTCAGCCAGGCCAGCAGGGCTTGGGCGCGCTGTTGGGCGTGGCGTGCGCGCACGGGGTCCGGCGCCGGTATCGGTTCCGGATCGGGTGCCCGTGCCTGCACTGGGTCCGGCTGAGGAAGAGCGGGTGCGCTGATCGATGCGATGGCGGTGGTCGTTTTGACCGCCTGGGACGCGACCGGTACCGATGCGGCGACTGGAACAGCGACGGGTTCCGAGGTGGCTGTCGCCGCGACCTGTTGCGGCACGACGCGCGCCTCGGCCTCGGGGCGCGCCGCCGACCGGGGCTGCACCGCCGCATGCGCCCCTTCGGCGGTGATCGCTGCGTCCGGGGGGGGCGAATCGATGGCTTCGTTCGCGATGGCCGGAAGTGCCAGTGTGTCGGAAAAACGGGCGGAGGCAGATGCCTTCCGGCCTTGCGCCGGCGGCGGTGGTGTCGCCAGGGAGGCGATGGGTCCCCGTTCTGGACGTTGCGGGGGTGTCCAGGTCAGCCACAGTCCGCCGCCGACCAGCACCAGTGCCAACGCTGCGACGAACAGGCGGCGGCCCCCCATGCGCCGGGGTGGCGCATCCTCCACGCGGACCCAGTGGCGTACGCGCACGGGGGTGGTAGGCGGAACGAAGGCTTCGTCCTGAGTGGCGCCGGCCATCGATGCGGCGGCCGAACCGTGACGCAGGCGATGGAAGGCGGCGTTGATCCGCGCCGAGTGGATTGCCTCGCCGCTGTCTGCGTTGGCGCGGTCCGGGTGCAGCCACGATTGCAGCAGGCGGTAGTGACGCTTCAGCGTGGCCGCATCGGCTCCAGGGGGTAGTCCCAGCAGGCGGCGGTCCTCGGCGCCTTGGAACAGCAGGACCTCCTGCACATAGAAGCGCGCGGCCTGTTGCAGCCGGTCGGGATCGGTGCCCAATGCCTCGGCGGTCCGTTCCAGGTGGCCGCGCTCGCCGCCGGCCAGCGCGAGAACCTGTTCGATGTCGTCGGGGACCGGCCCCAGCCGCAGCTCGTGGCGCAGGCCCGGCTGGCGGGACAGGGTCTGGACCAGCGCGAGGATGTTCTTCGCAGGCATCCGCGGCCTACCGTTTCTTCCCCGGCAGGCGTGCGGGGCCACCGTAGGCGTAGTAGCTCTCGTAGTGATAGCCGTGACCCGCAGCCTTGGGGTTGTATTTGGTCAGCAACACGCCGACGACGTGCGCGCGGGCCGCCAGCAGACGCTTGAGCGCCGCCTGGGCATGACCGATCTTGGTGTGGCCCGAGTCGACCACCAGCAAGGTGCCGTCGGCGCCGTTGGCCAGCAGCGGGCCGTCGGCGATGCCCATCACCGGCGGGCCGTCGATCACGACCTGGTCGTAGTGCTGGGTGGCGATGCTCAGCAGCGATACCAGTCGCGTACCGGACAACAGCTCGGCCGGGTTGGGCGGCAGCGGGCCGGAGAAGATCACGTCCAACTGGTCCTCGCCACTGGCGACCACGACCTCCTGCAAGGTGGCCGAGCCGGCCAGCAGGTTGCTCAAGCCCTTGCCCGGCGGGACCGCCGACAGGGTGCGGTGCAAGGAGGGGTTTCGCATGTCCGCCTCGACCAGCAGCACCCGCTTGCCAAGTTGGGCGAAGTTGCGTGCCAGGGCCAGGGCCGAGGTGGACTTGCCTTCGCCCGGGCCGGTACTGGTCAGCAGCAGCACCCGCGGCACGCCATGGTCGGTGGAGAACTGCAGGGCCGTACGCACCGAACGGTAGGCCTCGGAGAAGGAAGAGCGGGGATCGGCCGCGGCGCTGGCCACGGATTGTTTCGCACCCAGCCTCGGGATGATGCCCAGCACGGACTGGCGCAGTTTCTGCTCCACGTCCTCGGGGGTCTTGAGGGTGTCGTCCAGGAACTCCAACAGCAGCGCCAGGGCCACGCCGACCAGCAGACCGATGAACAGCCCGATCAGCAGGTTGCGCATGCCATTGGGACTGTAGGGGCCGCCGGGAACCTGGGCACGGTCGATGATGGCAATGTTGTTGGGGCGCGCGTCGCTGGCCGCGCCGACCATCTTGTAGCGCTGCAGCAGGCTGTCGTAGAGCTGCCGGTTGGTGTCGGCCTCGCGGCGCAGGATGTTGTACTGGATGGAGCGGCTGTCGGTGTCCAGCGATTCGTCGCGAAGCTCGGCCAACTGGCCTTGCAGCAGCTTTTCCTGGGCTACGGCGGCATCGTACTCGGCACGCACCGAACGGCGCACGTTGGCGATTTCCGCTGCGATCTGGCGGTCCATCTCCTTGATCTGGCTGTCGAGGCGCTGCATGTCCGGATAGTCCGGCTTGAATACCTGCAGCTTCTCCTGGTACTCGCGCTGCAATCCGGCGCGCTGCGCGCGCAGGGAGGGCACCAGCGAGGACGCCATCAAGTCCTGCGGCAGGCTGTCGTTGGCCTGCAACTGCGACCAGCGCGCCTGGGCGGCGATGCGCTGGGCCTGGGCCTGGGCCAGCGAGGTGTTGATCGTGCCCAGGTTCTGCCCGGCCAGCGACTGGCCTTCGCCGATGTCGACCAGGTTCTCCTTCTGCGCGAATGCGACCAGGTCGCGCTCGGACTGTTCGAGCCGCGCCTTGGTCAGGCCCAATTGCTCTTCCAGATAGGTCTTGGCGTAAGAGCTGGCGCCGAAGGCGCGTTCCAGCTCCTGGGAGATGTAGCCGTCGGCCACGGCATTGGCGGCGCGTGCGGCGAATGCCGGATCCGGGCTGGAGAAGGAGATGTCCACCAGCTTGGAGTTCATCTGCGGCTGCACGCTCAGGCCGCCCATGATCGTTCCGGTGCCGGCGGCGCGCGCGGCCGCGGCGTCTTCCGCATCGATGGATGCGGGGAGGACGGTTTCGGCGGTGGCCTCGGGGCGCAAGGTGCGCTTGAGCCGTCCAAGCCACGAGGGTGGACGCAATCGCGCGAGCGCCGCGCTGTCCAGGCGCAGGTCTTCGGCCACGCGTTCGGCCAGGCTGTGGCTGGTCAGTACGCCGACCTGGGTGGTGAGGAAGTCGGGGTCCCAGCCGAACGGGGCGCTGAACTCGCCCACCTGCACGATCGATTGCGAGAAGTTGTCGATCTTGACCACGGCCGTGGCTCGGTACAGGGGCGTGGTGGTGAGGGTCATCACCAGGGCGATGGCGGCGCAGCCTGCGACGACCGAGGCGATCAGCCAGCGGCGCTTGACCAGCATCCGCCAGTAGGCGAGCAGGTCGATCTGGTCGGGGTTGTCGCTGTTGTTCTCGCGCAGGAGGTCCAGGACCTGGGCGTTGTCCGGACGGGCGATGGCGCCATCGCGACGGACCGGCAGTTGGGACGGATCTTCGCCCAGGGGCCCGGCTGGAAGGTTGGGTGTGCTCATGCGCTGCGGAAGCCTGCCTGGGATAGTAGACGTGGTGCGGTCAGAATGGGGCCATGAACAAGCCGACGGCCGGCACCGATTCGATGAAACGGCGCAGCGCGGTCTTGCTGCCGGACTGCTCGACCACGACGATGTCCTCGCCGTACAGCAACGGGTCTTCCACCTTGCCCTTGCGCAGTTCGCGGATGTCGTACACGGCGGCCATCTTCTTGCCGTCCACTTGGCGGAACAACACCACGCCGCCCAGGTCGGCCAGCGGGTCCAGGCCCTGGGCGATGGCGATGCTCTGCAGCAGGGTAGTGCGACCGGTCAGTGGGTAGATGCCGGGCTGGCGCACGGCGCCTTCCAGGGTGATGCGCTGGCTGGCGAATTCCTTGACGAACACGGTGACCTGGGGGTTCTGCAGGTAGCTGTCGGAATAGCGGCGGGTGAGTTCGCGCTCCAACTCGGGGATGGTCATGCCGCCGGCGGAAATGCTGCCGATCAAGGGCAGGGAGACCTGGCCGTTGGAGTTGACCCGCACGGTCTTGGTCAGTTCTTCCACGCCGAACACGCTGATCTCGACCTGGTCGTTGGCGCCGAGCCGGTATTCGCTGGTGCCTTCGTAGGCTCCGACGGCGTTGGTGGTGTCCGGTGCGGGCAGGGAGTGCCCTCCGGCTGCCACCACTTCATGCACGCCACCACCGCCGGTGGAGGAGCAGGCGGCCAGGGTCAGCAGGCACAGGGCGAAGAGCAGGTTTTGCAGGTGGGGTTTCACGGCGGTACCCATGACATCGGCAGGCAAGGCGCCGGGATATCGCCGACGCGCTGCGGCGACGTCGAATCGATCCCCCTGGACCCGGGTGGAGATGATAGCCGCTACGGTGGCCAGGTCCCTGAATCAGTGGACGGCGCGGGCGCCGCGCGCCCGTCAGCGCCCCAGGCCCAGCCGGTGCAGGAGCCGGCCCCACGGGCCAAGGGTACTTGCGCCGCGGTCTGCGTGGTGCCGATCGACCTGTTCGTGCAGCGCCGGCGGCAACTCGCCCGGGGGCCGGTCGGCGACGATGCCCGCCGGCCGGGTCTGCACCATGTGCAAGGCTTCCTCGGCGCCGAGGCGGGCCGCGACCGCTTCGCGAGCCTCGGCCAGCAGCGGCGGCCGCCGCTGCGGGTGGTGCGCGTCCGTCGCCAGGATCATGCAATGGCCCTCGTCGATGAAGCGTTCGCCCCAGTACTTCACCCGGCGCCCGAAGCGGCCGGTGAGCGCACCAGCGGTGACCTGCATCCAGGTGCCGCGCCGGCTCAGGCGGACGAACATCTCGTAGTGGTCTTCGACCCAGCTCAGGCGCTCCGGATGGGTGATCACCGGCACCAAACCGGCGGCCATCAGTTCGAACACCACGCCCTCGAAGTTGGGCGGGGCCACGTGATGCGGCGGTTCCAGCAGCAGGTAGCGCGAGCCGGCGAGGGTGGGGATGCGGCCACCGCGGATGCCTTCGACCAAGCCCAGGTCCAGGTGCACGTCTGCGCCTTCGACCAGATGCAGCGGGATGCCGGCCTGATTCAGCTCGGCCTGCAGCTTTTCAATGGCGGCGGCGATCCCGGCACGGTCGTTTTCGTAAAGCCCGGGATAGATGTGCGGGGTGCATGCCACCGTGGCGATGCCGTCGTCCACGGCCATGCGCGCCATCTCCAGCGCCATGGCCAGGTCGTTGGCGCCGTCGTCGATGCCCGGCAGAAGGTGATGGTGCAGGTCCAGCATGGTCGCCATCTTACGTGGCCGCGGTCCCTAGGGCCGTGCCCGGTCGCATCCGGATCGGCTATGGTGCTTCACCTGTTGCCTCAATACCGCGGCTCGCGATGCCAGCGCCAGGCGCTCTCCACGATCGGCGCCAGTTCCGTCCATTGCGGGTGCCAGCCCATCTCTTCGCGCGCCCTGCGGCTGGAGGCGACCAGCGTGGCCGGGTCGCCAGGCCGGCGTGCCGCCCGCTCGAAGGGGATGCTGGTGCCGGCCACGGCGCTGGCGGTGGCGATCACTTCGCGCACCGAGAATCCGCGGCCATTGCCCAGGTTGAAGGCATGGGTGCCGGGATGGGTGTCCAGGTAGTCCAGTGCCAGCGCATGGGCCCGGGCCAGGTCCTGCACGTGCACGTAGTCGCGCACGCAGGTGCCGTCCGGCGTGGGGTAGTCGTCGCCGAACACCTGCAATGCCGGGCCAGTGCCGAGGGCGGCGCGCAGCACGTTGGGAATCAGGTGGGTCTCGCAGGCGTGGGCTTCGCCGATGCCGTGCTCGGGCAACGCGCCGGCGGCATTGAAGTAGCGCAGCGCCACCGAGCGCAGGCCGTGGGCGTGCGCGGCGTCGGCGAGGATGCGCTCGACCATCAGCTTGGAGGCGCCATAGGGGTTGATCGGCACCTTCGGATGGCTCTCGTCGATCAGGTCCGCCACCGGATTGCCGAACACCGCGGCGGTGGAGGAGAACACCAGCCGTTCCACTCCGTGCCGGCGCATCGCTTCGAGCAGGTTGAGGGTGCCGGCGACGTTGTTGGCGTAGTAGTCGTAGGGCTGCCGCACCGACTCGCCGACCAGTGAGCGGGCGCAGAAGTGCATCACCGCGTCGTAGCGGCGCCCGGCGAAGGCACGCTCCAGCGCAGCCGGGTCCAGCAGGTCGGCTTCGACCAGCTCGCCCCACCTCACCGCTTCGCGGTGGCCGGTGGACAGGTTGTCCAGCACGGTCACGCGATGATCATGCTCGGCCAGCCATTGCGCCATGTGGCTGCCGATGTAGCCGGCACCGCCGCAGACCAGGATGTCCATGCTCGGCCGGCTCATCCGCGCCCGTACACGTCCTCGAACCGCACGATGTCGTCCTCGCCCAGGTAGCTGCCGGACTGGACCTCGATCAGCTCCAGCGGCACCTTGCCCGGGTTGCGCAGGCGGTGGGTCACGCCCAGCGGGATGTAGGTGCTCTGGTTCTCCGACAGCAGCAGGATCTCGTCGCCGCGGGTGACCTCGGCGGTGCCGCTGACCACGATCCAGTGCTCGGCGCGGTGGTGGTGCATCTGCAGGCTCAGGGCGGCGCCGGGATTGACCGTGATCCGCTTGACCTGGAAGCGCTCGCCCATGTCGATGGAGTCGTATGCGCCCCAGGGGCGGTAGACCTTGCGGTGGAAGGTGGGTTCCGGGCGCTCGGAGGCCTTCAGCCGTGCCACCACGGTCTTGACGTCCTGCACATGATCCTTGTGCGCGACCAGCAGCGAATCGTCGCTGTCCACCACCACCACGTCGCGCAGGCCGATCATCGCCACCAGGCGGCGGTCGGCCCAGGCCAGGGTATTGCGGCAGTCCAGCGCAAGCACGTCGCCGTGGTGGGCGTTGCCGTCGCCGTCCTGTTCGGCCACCTCCCACAGCGCCGACCAGCTGCCGACGTCGTTCCAGCCCACCGCGATCGGCAGCACCGCCGCCTCGGCGGTCTTCTCCATCACCGCGTAGTCGATCGAGTCGGAGGGGCAGGCGGCGAAGGTGGCCTTGTCCAGGCGCACGAAGTCGGCGTCGCGGCTGGCGCCCGCGAAGGCGGCACGGCAGGCGGTGAGCATCGCCGGGGCATGGCGCTCCAGTTCGGCCAGGTAGCACGAGGCCCGGAACAGGAACATGCCGCTGTTCCAGAAGTATTCGCCGGAGGCGACGTATTGCGCAGCGGTGGCGGCGTCGGGTTTCTCGACGAAGCGGTCGACCTTGAGGACGGCCGCCTGCGCGCCTTGCCCGGCAACGGCCTTGATGTAGCCGTAGCCGGTTTCCGGGCCGGTGGGGACGATGCCGAAGGTGACCAGCCTGCCGGCCTCGGCGGCGGGGACGGCCCGGGTCACGGCCGCCCGGAACGCGGCCGGGTCGGCGACCACGTGGTCGGAGGGCAGCACCAGCAGCAGCGGGTCGGCGCCCTCGGCCGTGGCCTGCAGCGCGGCCACCGCGATCGCTGGGGCGGTGTTGCGGCCCGTCGGTTCGAGCAGGATCGCCGCCGGCACGCAGCCGGCCTGGCGCAGTTGCTCGGCGACCATGAAGCGGTGCTCCTCGTTGGCCACCACCAGGGGCGCACCCGAGGCCAATGCCGCTACCCGCTGCCAGGTGGCCTGGAGCATGGTGTCCTCGCCGGCCAGCGGCAGGAACTGTTTGGGATAGGCCTCGCGCGACAGCGGCCACAGGCGGGTGCCGGAGCCGCCGGAGAGAATGACGGGAATCATCGGGCAAGGATACCGCCTGCCCGCGCCCCGGGGACTGCTAACCTTCGCCGATGGGTTACGAACGATTCGAGTCCCCCGCCGCGGCGCCGGTCCCGCGCTGGCGCGAGCGGCTGGGGCAGTACTGGAAACTGGCCCGCGGCGACCGGCCGATCGGGGTGCTGCTGCTGCTGTGGCCGACCTGGTGGGCGCTGTGGCTGGCCGCCGGCGGGTTGCCGCCGTGGTGGACGCTGTTCGTGTTCACCGCCGGGGTGTGGCTGACCCGCTCGGCCGGCTGCGTGATCAACGACTACGCCGACCGCTGGCTGGATCCGCACGTCGAGCGGACCCGGGACCGGCCGCTGGCCACCGGCGCGGTGTCCGGGCGCGAGGCGCTGGCGGTGTTCGCGGTGCTGATGGGGGTGGCCTTCGCGCTGGTGCTCACGCTCGACCGGCTGACGGTATGGCTGAGTATCGCGGGCCTGTTCCTGGCCTCGACCTATCCCTACCTCAAGCGCCACACCTACCTGCCGCAGGTGTGGCTGGGCATGGCCTTCGGCTGGGGCATCCCGATGGCCTTCGCCGCGGTGCAGGGCACGGTGCCGGCGCTCGCCTGGCTGCTGTACTGCGCCAACATCCTGTGGGCCACCGCCTACGACACCTGGTATGCGATGGTGGACCGCGAGGACGACCTGCGGGTGGGAGCCAAATCCACGGCGATCCTGTTCGGCGACCTCGACCTGGTGGCGCAGGGGATCCTGTATGCGCTGGCGCTGCTGGCGCTGGCGCTGGTCGGCAAGCAGGCGCAGCTGGGCATGCCCTACTGGACTGCGCTGGGCATATCGATGGTGCTGGTGGCCTGGCAGTTCTGGATCGCGCGCCGGCGCGAGCGCGGGGCCTGCTTCCGCGCATTCCTGCACAACAACTGGGTCGGCGCGGCGGTGTTCGCCGGGATCGCCGTCCACTATGCCATCGCCTGAGTCCGCCCCGGTGACCCGGAACCGCTGGTTGTAGCGCCGGCTGGCACTCGGTTGCGATCGGCCCCGGCGGCGTGGGTCCGGACGCATGTGCCGGCCGGTGGTCGGCACCTATACGGGAAGGTTCGCCGGAGGCGCCGTTTCAGTGGATGTCGAGGGGGGCGAAGCCCTTGACCAGGTCGTCCAGCGCCTTGATCTGGGCCAGGAACGGCTCCAGCGCCGCCAGCGGCAGCGCGCTGGGGCCGTCGCAGCGCGCATGGTCCGGGTCCGGGTGCGCTTCCAGGAACAGCCCGGCCAGGCCGACCGCCATGCCGGCGCGGGCCAGTTCGGCCACCTGGCGCCGCCGGCCCCCGGACGCGGCGGCGCCGGCCTCGCGCCGCTGCAGGCTGTGAGTGACGTCGAAGATCGCCGGCAGCCCGCCGCTGGACTCGATCATCTCGCGGAAGCCGAGCATGTCCACCACCAGGTTGTCGTAGCCGAACTGGCTGCCGCGCTCGCACAGGATGATGCGCTCGTTGCCGGCCTCGCGGATCTTGTCCACGATGTTCCTCATCTGGGTGGGGCTGAGGAACTGCGGCTTCTTGATGTTCACCGCGCGGCCGGTGCGGGCGATGGCTTCGACCAGGTCGGTCTGGCGCGCCAGGAACGCGGGGATCTGCAGTACGTCCACCACTTCGGCCACCGGCGCGGCCTGCGCCGGCTCGTGCACGTCGGTGATCACCGGTACGCCGAAGCGGGCCTTCACTTCCTGGAAGATGCGCAGCCCCTGCTCCAGGCCGACGCCGCGGTAGGAGTGGATCGAGGAGCGGTTGGCCTTGTCGAACGAGGCCTTGAACACGAACGGGATGCCGAGCCGGGTGGTGACCTCGACGTAGTGCGCGGCCGCGTGCAGGGTCGAGTCCAGGTCCTCGAGCACGTTGAGCCCGCCGAACAGCACGAACGGGGCGTCGTTGGCGACGGAAACCGAGTCGCTGACGGCGACGGACTGCGAGGGCATGGACATGGGGTCGGGGAGTCGGCGGGGTCGGCCGATTTTCGCACCCCCGGCCGGCGCGTGCACGGCCGGGGGCACGGACCGCGGGTCACCCGACGATGACGACCGCCTTCTTGCGCAGGTAGAACGCCACCGCCACCTGCAGCACGCCGTAGACCAGCGCGCCGATGCCCAGCCACCAGGCGATCGCCACGCCGCCTACGTTGGTGTTGAACAGGAACCACACGCCCAGGGCGATCGCCACCAGCCCGCTGAGCCACAGCAGCCACTTGCCGTCGACCACGTCCCGCATCTGCACCGCGAACACGATCCGCGCCAGGCCGGCCACGATCAGCCACGCCGCCAGCAGCCAGATCACGAACGTCGCCACCGCCTGGGTCTGGAACACCAGCAGCAGGCCGAAGCCGATCGACACGGCGGCATAGACCAGCAGCACCCAGGCCGGAAGGGCCGTGTTCCTCCTGAACGCGGTCACCAGGCTGAGCACGCCGTCGCCCAGCGCCAGCACGCCCACGCCGATCAGCACCACCCACATCGTCGCCTGCGGCTGGAACAGCGCGAACAGGCCGAACACGATCGCCATCAATCCGTAGAGCAGGAACACCCACCAGGAACGGGACATGGAACTCTCCAAGAGGCCAGGGGAAGAACCGGCGGCCCATGCCGCCGGGAAAACTTTGCCGCGGCGCCCGTTCAGGCGGCCAGCGGCGCGTGCTTGCGGAAGCGCAGGCCGGCGGCGATCTGGGCCACGCCATAGAACAATGCGCCGATGCCGATCCAGACGGCAGTGGTGAACAGGCCGATCATCGGATTGCGCAGGAACAGGATGCCGAGCACGATCGCCAGCGCTCCGCTCAGCGCGACCAGCCACTCGCCGACCATTTCCTTGCGCACGCGGATGGCGAATACGATCCGGAACACCCCGGCGAGGATCAGCCAGAACGCCAGCATCAGGAACAGGATCCCGGCGGTGGCCTTGGGATTGGAGATGGCGATGAGACCGAAGGCGATCGACAGCGCCGCGTAGAACAGCAGCATCAGCCGCGGGATGGCCACCTGCCGGTCGAACATGGCCAGCAGGCTGGCGATGCCGTCGGCCAGGGCCAGGATGCCGAACGCCCAGGCCATCGCCACCAGCGCCTGGAACGGCCGGGCCAGGGTCAGCACGCCGAAGGCGATCCCGATCAGGCCGAACAGCACCGATATCCACCAGCTGCGCCGTACTTGCTCCGTGGTTCCCGCCTCCATGACGCCCCCCGCCCGCGGGCCGGATCGCCCGAGGACGGGATACTCCTGTGCGCCTGCGACTGTCAAATGACGGTGGGCCCGCGGCGAGCAGCGGCGGGCCGGAACCGATGGCCCGGGCGCGCCGGTGCGGGCGCATGCGGCATGTGGCCGGACGCGCCAGGCGCTCAGGGCGCCCGCGCGCAAACCCAGGCATCGACCCGCGCCACGCCGGCCTGGCGCAGCGCCGTGGCGGCGGCGTGCAGAGTCGCGCCGGTGGTCATCACGTCGTCGACCAGGGCCACGTGCGCCGGAGGTGCACGCTCGTTGGCGCGGAAGGCACCGTGCAGGTTGCGCCGGCGTGCGGCCGCGTCCAGTTCCGATTGC
>JAFLEA010000031.1 GCA_017302035.1 Lysobacterales bacterium | reverse complement strand
GCTCTTCCTGGGCCTTGTGTTCGGCCAGCGCCGCCTTCTCGGCGGCCGCAGCCTGTGCGGACTGCCCGGACTGCCCGGACTGGCCGCCCTGGCGCTCCTGCGCCAGCAGCGGCACGCTCGCGGCCACGGCCACGGCCGCCATCACCGCACCCCAGAACAGACGTCGATTCATGTCGCAGTACCTCCTTCACCGACGGGGACGCCCCCGTCGTCAGGCCCCTTATACGACGGGCACGCCTGCGCCCCCCTGAACGGGGCCCGCGGGCTCGGCGAGGGGTGCAAAAAACCAGCCCAGGCCGCACACTTCCGGGCTGCACCCGCGCTTCCTCAAGGTTCCATGAGCAGCCGCTACAACGCCGCCGACATCGAAGTCCTCTCCGGCCTGGATCCAGTCAAGCGCCGCCCGGGCATGTACACCGACACCACCCGGCCCAACCACCTGGCCCAGGAAGTGATCGACAACGCGGTCGACGAGGCGCTGGCCGGGCACGCGCAGGAAATCGCCGTCACTCTGTACCGGGACGGCAGCTGCGAAGTAGCCGACGACGGCCGCGGCATGCCGGTGGACATCCATCCCGAGGAGAAGATCCCCGGGGTGGAACTGATCCTCACCCGTCTGCATGCCGGCGGCAAGTTCAACAACCGCAACTACACCTTCAGCGGCGGCCTGCACGGGGTGGGCGTCAGCGTGGTCAACGCGCTGTCGCAGCGGGTGGAAGTGCACATCAAGCGCGACGGCAGCGAGCACCGGATCAGCTTCAAGGATGGCGACCGTGCCACCGCGCTCGAAGTCGTCGGTACGGTCGGGAAAAAGAATACCGGCACCCGGGTGCGCTTCTGGCCGGATCCGAAGTATTTCGACAGCCCGAAGATCAACCTGCGCGCCCTGCGCCACCTGCTGCGCGCCAAGGCGGTCCTATGCCCGGGCCTGACCGTGACCCTGCTGGACGAGGCCAGCGGCGAGCGCGACCGCTGGCACTACGAGGACGGCCTGCGCGACTACCTGAAAGGCGAACTGGCCGGGCGCGAACTGCTGCCGCCGGACCTGTTCGCCGGCGCGCTGAACAAGGACACCGAGGTGGTGGACTGGGCGGTGGCCTGGATCCCCGAGGGCGAACTGGTCCAGGAGAGCTACGTCAACCTGATCCCCACCGCCCAGCACGGCACCCACGTCAACGGCCTGCGTTCGGGCCTGACCGACGCGCTGCGCGAGTTCTGCGACTTCCGCAACCTGCTCCCGCGCGGGGTCAAGCTGGCGCCGGAGGACGTGTGGGACCGGGTCGCCTTCGTGTTGTCGCTGAAAATGACCGACCCGCAATTCAGCGGCCAGACCAAGGAGCGGCTGAGTTCGCGCCAGGCGGCGGGATTCATCGAGGGTGCCGCCCACGACGCCTTCAGCCTGTGGTTGAACCAGCACGTGGAGCTGGGCGAGAGGATCGCCCAGCTGGCGATCGAGCGCGCCAGCGCCCGGCTCAAGACCGAAAAGCAGGTGGTGCGCAAGAAGGTCACCCAGGGCCCTGCCCTGCCAGGCAAGCTGGCCGACTGCATCAGTCAGGACCTCTCGCGCACCGAGCTGTTCCTGGTCGAGGGCGACTCGGCCGGCGGCAGCGCGCGGCAGGCGCGCGACAAGGATTTCCAGGCGATCCTGCCGTTGCGCGGCAAGATCCTCAACACCTGGGAAGTAGCCAGCACCACCGTGCTCGCCTCCGAGGAAGTGCACAACCTGGCCGTGGCCATCGGCTGCGACCCGGGCAAGGACGACATTTCCGGCCTGCGCTACGGCAAGATCGTGGTGCTGGCCGACGCCGACTCCGACGGCCTGCACATCGCCACCCTGCTCAGCGCGCTGTTCCTGCGCCACTTCCCGGCGCTGGTGGAGGCCGGCCATGTGTTCGTGGCGATGCCGCCGCTGTTCCGGGTGGACGTGGGCAAGCAGGTGTTCTACGCCCTGGATGAGGAGGAAAAGCGCCTGCTGCTGGAAAAGATCGCGCGCGACAAGATCAAGGGCCAGGTGAACGTCACCCGCTTCAAGGGCCTGGGCGAGATGAACCCGGTGCAGCTGCGCGAATCGGCGATCCACCCGGACACCCGCCGCCTGGTGCAACTGACCGTGGACGACGGCGAGCAGACCCGTTCGCTGATGGACATGCTGCTGGCGAAGAAGCGCGCGCCGGATCGGAAGGCGTGGCTGGAAACCAAGGGCGACCTGGCTTCCTTGGAAGTTTGATCCCGGCGATTCACCGTCATCAGCCGTGGCGATGGCGCAAGCATCTCCGCGCCGGACAAACCTGTCTGGCGCGGCTTCGCTGGAGGTCTGGGCCAGGAAACGAAAAACCCGGCACGCTGGCCGGGTTTGTCCTGTTCCACGAAAACGCCTGGGATCCAGGGTTCTGCGTGGTGGGCGGTACAGGGTTCGAACCTGTGACCCCTACCATGTCAAGGTTGGGAAACGGAGTCCACGGGCGTCCATGCACGCCCTAACCCATTGGTTTTATTACGCCATGGACTCTTGCAGACGAGCATGGTTTTCCATACATTTTCCATACTCGCCCCAAGACCTCCCTGCATGGACCTCAAGACCGTAGAGCGCCGCGACAAACTCAAGCCACGACGGGAGCCTTACTGGCAATCCCTCTCCGCGGGCCAATACCTGGGCTTCCGCCCCTCCGCCGGTAGCGGCCAAGGCACCTGGCTGGCGCGCTTCTATGACCCTGACAGCGGCAAGCGCCCCAATCGCTCCTTGGGTGATTTTGGCGAGCTGCCGCCGGGGCGCCGCTTCGATGCGGCCAAGCGGTCAGCTGAAGAGTGGTTCGCCATCCTCTCCCGCGGAGGATCTGCCGAGGACCTGACCGTCCGGGAGGCCTGCGAACGCTACGCGGCCGGGGACGCTGATGCAGCCAAGCGCTTTCCCCGTTACGTGTACGACGACCCGGTTGCCCGCATTCGTTTGCGCCGCTTGCGCGAACATCACGTCAAAGAGTGGCGAGCCCGCTTGGAAGCCATGCCCGCGCTGGTGACCCGCAACAGCAGCGGGAAGCCCGTGACCCGTCCCCGTGCGCCGGCTACAGTCAATCGCGACATGGTGGCCTTCCGGGCAGCCCTGAACGCCGCACTTGCACGTGGGGAAGTCGACTCCGCACTGGCATGGCGGCGAGCCCTGCAGCCAACTCCCAATGCGAATGGCCGCCGAGATCTCTACCTGAATAAAAACCAGCGTCGCGCTTTGCTCGCCGAACTGCCGGCGGACGCCCAAGCGCTCTGCCGGGGCCTGTGCCTGCTACCGCTACGCCCAGGTGCATTGGCAGCCTTGATCGTCGGGGACTTCGACCGCGTCACCAATTCCCTTCGTATCCGGCTGGACAAGGCCAATGCTGACCGCTGTGTACTCTTGCCGGAGCTCACAGCCGCACTGCTCAAGGATCTCTGCCGGGACAAGCTCCCCCAAGCACCGCTGTTTTCGCGGGCCGATGGGTCCCCGTGGAACAAGGATGCCTGGAAGGTTCCAATCAAGCTTGCCGCCAGCGCAGCAGCCCTTCCGAGCGCCACTACGGCCTACACTCTTCGCCACTCAACGATCACAGATCTCGTCACAGGCGGCCTCGATCTCCTGACAGTAGCCCAGATCAGTGGAACCAGTGTCCGCATGATCGAAAAGCACTACGGGCACCTAAGGGCTGACCATGCTGCGGCCGCCTTGGCGGGCTTGATGCTCTAGGGGAGGCCTGACTTTCCCATCAAGCGGGCACTCCATAGCCAGAACGTTCGGCAGAGTTGTCGCGGCACCCGGCTGAAGCCGATGTGCCAAGCGCGGGCGATTCCGGCGTTGAAGCCAGCAACCCACGCGCCATCCCAGCGATCAGATCGCGCTTGTACAGAACCCCAGCCCAGTCATCGGGAATCCCTTGGCGCCCGTAATAGGCGCCCGCGATCTGCCCGCAGACAGCGGCTGTCGTGTCCGCGTCATCGCCGAGATTGGCCGCCAGCAGCACGGCCTCGGCATAGCTTCCCGAGTGCCAGAAACACCATAAGGCTGCTTCCAGGCAATCCACCACGTAGCCCGTCGCCCTGATCTGCTCCCGCGGCGCATCGCGGAACACCTGTGCCGTGATTCGCCCCAGACCATCCGGGAGCGCCAGTGTCGCAATCCCCGAAAGTATCTGCTCCTTGTCCGTGGCTCCCGCAAAGCACGTGACAAGGATATCGGCCAGACAGCGGCAACTGGCCAGGCATTCGTCGGCGCCATGCGTGGTCCGCGCGGACAGTTCGGCGGCCTCGATTGCCGCCTGCCGGTCGTTCCAGAAGTACATGGCCACCGGGGCCAGGCGCATGAGACAGCCGTTGCCCGCAGTGTCCGGGGCGCTGGAGCCGGCCAGAGGGTTGCCGGTGCGATGGAACCGCATGAGGGAGTTGGCAACGGTCTTGCCCAGACCGAAAGCCGTGGCCCGCGTGGAGTGATGGCCTTCGTTGGCCCAGCGCCAGTACCGCTGCATCTGATCCAACGGGTCCATGCCGCCGCAGGCAAGCAGGCTTTCCGCCAGGCACAGCGCCATCGCCGTGTCGTCCGTCCATTCCCCGGGGGCAAGCTGGAATTTGCCGCCGCCTCCCATTCCAGTGATTTCCGGGAAGCGGCCCCGGCGATGGAACTCGGCTGGCCCCCCGACGGCATCCCCGCAGGCCAGCCCCAGCAGGCAACCCTCGAAGCGATGGAGCAGTTCAATGGGAGGAGTCGCGACGGAGTCTTCGATCCGGATCGGCATGGCGGGTGTCTGGCTAGAATCCCATAAGTACGGAAATCAGTCGAATAAAATGTGTGGCCAGGAGAAACGCAACGAGTAGTTGTCGCATTCGGGGCAAAGATATGCGCCATCATTCAGTTTCAAACCATCCCACTGAGAGACGAAAAAATTGCTTGGGGTTTCTTGCAGCCCTGGAGTGTTGAAGTATGGCTGCGGAACCTCACGGCATCGGCCGCGAGGGCATCGGATCTTGTCCGCCAGAAGATTTACTGTGACCAACTTTCTGCATCTTGGGCAAAGAGCTGGATGCCAACAGATTTCCTCCAGTTGCAGTTCGCCACTGCCAATGCGGATGTCTGGAACTGCGTATCCACATTCGCATTTTGCCGAGATGATGTGCCCCATTCCCCACCCTCCTCGTGCACTCTGGGTAATAGCAGCGGACAGCGCCCAGAGATGTAAGGACATCAATAGAATTTGGAGTTTTTACAGATGTAATCAAGCCATTTGTCACCGATGGTGCCCGGTTGCGGTCGAACCCACTCACCTTCACCCAAGAAGGAGTCTTCGTATTCCAGCACCTTCGTAAGGCGAGCGCCACAGCGAAACGCATATTTTTCCCGATAGCGCTCTCTGCTGAACATCGCTGCATCGTTCCGCCACATCCACGCGGTAATTGTGCCGTTACTCTGCTTCCTTATGGTGCATCCATAAACCCCGCTTGCACTTCGCGAAATATAGTTGCTGCTAATAATCTTTGTTGGCTCGCATGGCTCGTCGTTCCGAGCTATGGCGTCTGTTGAAATGAACGCTGCGGCTAACAGCGCGATTGCCGATAAATGTATCGCGCTGAGAGTGTTGTTGTTTCCCATTCGAATTTCCTTGCTCTCATGGCCTACAGGTTTTTAAGGAG
The DNA here is from genome assembly GCA_017302035.1 of Lysobacterales bacterium. Lineage (GTDB taxonomy): Bacteria > Pseudomonadota > Gammaproteobacteria > Xanthomonadales > Xanthomonadaceae > Pseudoxanthomonas. Next base: position 24,265 of record JAFLEA010000031.1, on the reverse strand, counting down.
CCTCTGAACAACTCCCCCACATCGGCGACGATACCGCATGCCTTCCAGGATGACGATAGATGCAACTGACGTTCGGTGACGCCAAGGCTTGGGCCAGCGCAAGCGCACTCGCTGGGAGGTGTTCCTGGCAGAAATGGACCAGATAGAGCGAATCCTGAGGCGAAACCTCCAAAATCCTCTGCATATGGCGCCCTCAGTGCGTGTTGTTCAGACCACCCCTAGGACCTCTATCCGGCTTGGGCAGGACCGGCCCATAGCCTTGTGCGGCATGCGAGAATCGGGCGGCAAGCGTCCGACATGGGGATGGGCGCCCGGATCAAGGCTCAGGACTGCATGACCGCACTGGAATCGCTGCTCGCCACCTTCCGCAATGCCGCCGTCAGCGAGCGCGAAAAAGGCACCTACTTCGAGGAACTGATCCTCGCCTACCTGCGCAACGAGGCCAGCTACAAGGACCTGTATGCCAAGGTCTGGACCTGGGCCGAATGGGCACCTGCCAACGGCTTCACCGCCAAGGACGATGGCATCGACCTGGTGGCCGAAGAAGCCGGCACCGGCGCCATCCACGCCATCCAGTGCAAGTTCTACGCCCCGGATTACAGGCTGCAGAAGAAGGATATCGACAGCTTCTTCACCGCCTCCGGGCGCAAGCCGTTCGCCCACCGGGTCATCGTGGCCAGCACCGACCACTGGTCCGAGCACGCCGAGAACGCCCTGGTGGACCAGCAGCCGCCGGTCAGCAAGATCACCCTGCACGACCTGGCCGAAAGCCAGATTGACTGGGCCCGCTACCAGCCCAGGGAAACGGTGGTCCTGCGGGTAGGAAAAACCCTACGCCCGCATCAGGAATCTGCCCTGGCCGCTGTCAGGGCAGGCCTCAGCCAGGCCGACCGCGGCAAGCTGATCATGGCCTGCGGCACCGGCAAAACCTTCACCAGCCTGAAGATCGCCGAGGACCTGGCCGGCGCCGGCAAGCGCGTGCTGTTCCTGGTCCCCAGCCTGTCGCTGCTGTCGCAGACCCTGACCGAGTGGAGCCAGGAAGCCGGAATTTCCCTACACAGTTTCGCGGTGTGTTCCGACAGCGACGTGGGCAAAAAGCGCGGTCGCAGCGAGGATGATTCCGTACAGACCCTGGCCCACGAACTGCGCTACCCGGCCACCACCGACGCCGCCGCCCTGGCCAGGAACGTGGCCGCCCGCCACGACGGCCAGCACATGACCGTGGTGTTCAGCACCTACCACTCCATCGAGGTCATCCACCAGGCCCAGCACGACCACGGCCTGGCCGACTTCGACCTGATCGTCTGCGACGAGGCCCACCGCACCACCGGCGCCGTCTACGAGGGCGACGACGAAAGCGCCTTCGTCCGCGTCCATGACGCCGGCTACATCCGTGCCGCCAGGCGCCTGTACATGACCGCCACCCCGCGCATCTACGGCGACAGCGCCAAGGCCGTGGCCGAGCGCGACAACGTGGCCCTGTACTCGATGGACAACGAGGCCTGGTACGGCAAACAGCTGTTCCTGATCAGCTTCTCCGAGGCGGTCAAGCGCGGCCTGCTGGTGGACTACAAGGTGATCGTGCTGGCGGTGGAGGAAAGCCACGTCAACCGCCGCCTGCAGGCGCTGCTGGCCGACGAGAACAACTCGCTCAAGGTCGACGACGCGGCCAAGATCGTCGGCTGCTGGAAGGCCCTGGCCAAGATCGGCCTGCACGAGAGCGGCGACGAAAGCCCGGCGCCGATGCAGCGCGCGGTGGCCTTCTGCCAGGTGATCGAGCCGGGCAAGGGCGGCAAGACCCACAAGGTCAGCTCCAAGGAAATCGCCGGCATGTTCCAAGCGGTGGTGGAGGCCTACCAGGACGCCGAGGACATCGAGGACGGCGCCCGCCTGACCTGCCAGGCCGAACACGTCGATGGTGGCATGAACGCCGGCCAGAAGGAGGCCAAGCTGGACTGGCTCAAGGCGCCCACCCCGCCCGACACCTGCCGGGTGCTGAGCAACGTGCGTTGCCTGTCCGAAGGCGTGGACGTGCCGGCGCTGGATGCGGTGCTGTTCCTGACCCCGCGCAACTCGCAGGTGGACGTGGTCCAGTCGGTGGGCCGGGTGATGCGCAACGCCCCGGGCAAGCAGCGCGGCTACGTGGTGCTGCCGGTGGTGATCCCGGCCGGGGTGGAGCCGCACCAGGCGCTGGACGACAACAAGACCTATGCGGTGGTCTGGCAGGTGCTGCAGGCGCTGCGCAGCCACGACGACCGTTTCGACGCGATGGTCAACAAACTCGACCTGGTCGGCCCGGACCGCAGCCGGATGGAAGTGATCGCCATCGCCGATACCGTGCAGCGCAAGACCGCGCGCCTGACCAGCAAGGCCGACAAGGCCAGGCGCAACTACGGCATCGGCGAGAATTCCGAGATCTACGGCCCGGCCCCGGACCAGGGCAGCCTGGAGTTCGAAGTCGGTGAAATCGAACGCGCCCTGTACGCCAAGGTGGTGGACAAGTGCGGCAACCGCCACCACTGGGAGGACTGGGCCAACGACATCGCGAAGATCGCCCAGACCCATATCGACCGGATCCGGCTGCTGCTGGAGGACCCGGGCCAGCACCCGGCCCGCGCCGCCTTCGACGCCTTCGCCCACGAACTGCGGGACGACCTCAACGACAAGGTCTCCGACCCCGAGATCATCGAGATGCTGGCCCAGCACCTGATCACCAAACCGGTGTTCGATGCGCTGTTCGCCGATTACAGCTTCGCCAGCCACAACCCGATGAGCCAGGCGATGCAGCAGGTGCTGGACGTGCTCGACGACCTGCACCTGGACAAGGAAGCCGACACCCTGGCCGAGTTCTACGCCAGCGTGAAATTGCGCGCCGAGGGCATCGACAGCGCCGCCGGCAAGCAGAAGATCATCGTCGAGCTGTACGACAAGTTCTTCCGCAACGCCTTCCCGCGCATGACCGAGCGCCTGGGCATCGTCTACACCCCGGTGGAAGTGGTCGACTTCATCCTGCACAGCGTCGACCACCTGCTGCAGAAGGAGTTCGGCCAGACCCTGGGCAGCCGGAACGTGCACATCCTGGACCCGTTCACCGGCACCGGTACATTCATCACACGGCTGCTGCAGTCGGGCCTGATCAAGCCCGAGGAACTGGCGCACAAGTACCGGCACGAGATCCACGCCAACGAGCTGGTGCTGCTGGCCTACTACATCGCCGCGATCAATATCGAGGCCACCTACCACGGCATCGCCGGCGGCGACTACGTGCCCTTCGAGGGCATCTGCCTGACCGACACCTTCCAGATGTACGAGAAGGAGGATCTGGTCGAGCAGTTGCTGGTGGACAACAGCAAGCGGCGCAGGCGGCAGAAGAAGCTGGATATCCGGGTGATTGTAGGGAACCCGCCGTACTCAATCGGCCAGGAAAGCCAGAACGACAACAACCAGAACGTCACTTATCCGTCCTTGGATAGGCGCATCGAAGAAACCTACGCTGCACGCTCCGATGCCACACTATCCAAGGGTCTGTATGACAGCTACATCCGCGCGATCCGATGGGCAAGTGATCGCATAGGAAATGCCGGCGTCATCGGCTTTGTGACCAATGGTGGATTCATTGAGAAAGCCGCAATGGATGGTCTTCGGCGCTGCTTGATAGCGGAGTTCTCCAGTCTGCATGTGCTCAACCTGCGTGGAGATATCCGCAAGAACATGCTGAGCAAAGGGAAGGCGAAAGAAGGACAGAACATTTTCGGGAGTGGCAGCATGGCGGGAATCGCCATCTCGCTGCTGATCAAGGATCCGAAATCCAACGCGCATGGCCGTATTAACTACCATGACATAGGTGACGATGTAAGTCGGGATGGCAAACTTGAAAGGGTGGCCGCATATGCCAGCGTCGCCGGCATTCCAGCCGATGCGTGGCAGACCATCACTCCGGATGAGCACGGTGACTGGCTGAGGCAACGCGACAACAGCTTTGGCCGCTTCATGGTGCTGGGTGACAAAAAGGGCGACGCAACCAAGATTTTCGACAATTTTTCGCTTGGTATCGTCACCAATCGCGATGCATGGGCGTACAACCAGAGCAAAGCCAAGCTCGCGATCAATATGGTCAGCATGGTCACGTTTTACAACAGGGAGGTCGAACGATTCAACGCTGCGCATCCGGGATTGGACAGTAAGGCTCGACAGGCACGGGTCGATGGCTTTGTCGACGCTGATCCCGCACGGATAAGCTGGACGGTGAACCTAAAACAAGACCTGCTCAGAAGTCGGTAGTTTTCCTTTGAGTCGGATTACATAGTGTCAAGTTTGTACCGCCCGTTCACCAAACAGTGGCTGTACTTCAATCGCACATTCAATGAACGTGTTCTGCAGATGCCGCGTGTCTTCCCGGATGGAGCATCGGAGAACGTGGTCATCCAAGTGAGTGGCGCTGGGGCTCGTTCTGGCTTCTCCGCGATTGTTGCTAATCGCATACCGTCTCTTGATACGATCGAGAAAGGTCAATGCTTCCCCCTCTACCTCTACGACGAAGCCGCCCAGCAATCCGATGGCGGCCTGTTCGCCGCCCAATCCGACGACGGCCCACGCCGCCGCGATGCCATCACCGACGCCGGCTTGGCCCACTTTCAGTCCGCCTACCCAGGCGAGGCGATCAGCAAGGAAGACCTGTTCTATTACATCTACGGCATTCTGCATTCGCCCGACTACCGGGAGCGCTACGCCGACAACCTGAGCAAGGAACTGCCGCGCATCCCGCGAGTGCGCAAGTTTGATGGTTTCCGCGCCTTCAGTCAGGCCGGCCGCGACCTGGCCGCCCTGCACCTGGACTACGAAACGGTAGCCAAGTACCCGCTCACCATCCAGGCCAAGGGCAAGCTCACCGACGCCGACTACCGCGTCGAGAAGATGAAGTTCGCCAAGACCCGCGACCCGGACACCGGCAAGTCGGTCAACGACCGCAGCACCGTGATCTACAACAGCAGGATCACCCTGACCGGCATCCCCGCCGCCGCCTGGGACTACGTGGTCAACGGCAAGGCCGCCCTGGACTGGGTCATGGAGCGCCAGGCCGTGCGCGTGGACAAGGCCAGCGGCATCGTCAACGACGCCAACGACTGGGCCACCGAAACCATGGGCAACCCGCGTTACCCGCTGGAACTGTTCCAGCGCGTGGTCACCGTCAGCCTGGAAACCCTGAAGATCGTCAACAACCTGCCGCCGCTGGATATCCGCGAGGATGGGTGATTCGGCACCCACTCCGTGGAACCAGCACCAATGTGACCCCAGCAGGATCCATGCAGGGCTTGCTGGGCAGGGGCTTGCAGACCTCTTGGATCTGTGGCAGCCTCCTGCCGTCCCTGCATAGGGGCCGCAACCGGCCGCGTCAGCGTCGCCCCTGCCAACCACCAGGGGATGCCCCCCGAGTATCCGCCCAATAGCTCCGGGTCCGGATAGCGGAATAAGGCATGTGCGAACCACCCGGGGCGCCCGGGGCAAGAGCTTTGTCTTAGCCCTGAGGATTCTGACCGTGGACACCCAACGCCCGTTCGCGTCGCTCGTCGACGCATGCCGCGCACGTGGCATAAGCCGCTCCGTTGCCTTCTCGCTGGTCAATGCCGGCCTGCTGGAAACATTCCGAATCGGCCGGCGCCGCTACGTTTATATCGACAGCCTCGACACTCTGGGAGCGCGGATGACCGCGCAGGAGGCGCTGGCATGAGCGTCGACACCCTGCACCATGAACACCTCCAGAGCTTCGAAGCTGCCCGCAATCGGGAGCCGATCGCAATCGAGTTCCGCTACCACCGTGCAGACACCCCCAGCCCGGAGCCTTGCAACGGGGGAGACGGTTACGACTTCTCCCTGCACTACCCGCGCAAGGGCGCTGCACTCGATTCACTTCCCTGGATCGTGGCGTTCCTGCATGCCCGATGTGCGCCACTTCAGCAGGTAGACATCACCTATCACCCCGACGGATCGCTTGAAGCGGTCGTGTGGGTCGGCGCAGGATCGCTCCTCGATGAGGGACTGCGCCATGCAATCGACGGAGCGGCGAAAAGCGTACATCGCCTCCTGCTCGCGTACCGTGATGACCTCATTACGTGGGCCCGCGGAGTCGCCGCCGATGCTCTCAGAGACCCCGCGCGCCTGGACGCGCTATTCGGACAATTCCGGCAAGTCCTGCTGGATGAAGCACCGGTATATTTGCCCGACGCATGCATCCCTTGCGACGGCTTGCAACCGGACTCATTGGACCGTGACTCTGGAGAGCCAACACCCACTGAGCGGGCAAGAATTGCGACGGTCATTGCACAACTCCGTCGAGGGGAAACACGAGAAACAGTGCTGAAGGGGAGGCGCTAGCATGACCGCCTCCTGTGCAGCAGTCATTCCGTTCCCTGCGATCCGCTATAGCTTCGGATGTGGTACCCGTGATGTACAACCCGAGCAGAGATCGGCTGCCAGCTTCACCGAACTGGCAAACACGCTCTTCGACGTACGCAACCCATCACCTCCGCAAGACCCGCTGGCGCTCAAGAGCTGGAAAGCCAATGCTCCGATCTACTGGTTCGCCCAACCAATGGGCGGAAACGGCCACCGCAACGCCGCCAACGCCAAGCCGTGGCCACTGTTGGTCCTCGACATTGACGGCGTTCGTAGCAACGATCCCACCACATCGCCTGCAGAAATGTTGCGGCACCTGGTCGCGGCATTGCGCCAGCACGCTTCATGCTTCGGCTGGCTGACCGCAAGCCACACCGATGAACTGCCGCGTGCCCGTATGGTGATCCACCTCGATCGTTGCGTTGCGGCAGATGAATCCCGGAGGTTGACACGCATCCTGTGTGAAGAACTGACTCACGAGCTAGGGGTGGAAATTGGATCCACCCCAGGGGCAATGATCACCATCGACCCAAGCATGCAGGACCCTGCCCATATCGCGTTTACGACACTTGAGGGGGCGTCCCGCATCGGGTACTGCGACGCTGCTGGGCCCCTACCGGTTGACGATTGGCTAGAGAGGTCGCAACCGCCAAACGCATTACCCGAGCGAGTGTTCGTTGGCGCATCGTGGGATGGTGGTAGCGGCAGGCCCTGCACGCCGCCGGCAATAGCAGAGCTTTCGGACGCCCTGCGACGCCTAGACCAGCGCAACCCGGTGGCCGTCCATGACCGCTCGACCTGGTTGCGTGTCCTGATGGCGATCAAAGCCCACGATTGGCCTGAGACTATCGTGGAACCTATCGCCAGAGCCTGGTCAGAGCAGTCAAGCAAGTTTGATCCTGAGCGTTGGCCGGTGGACTGGGCAAGTCTCAAGGCTGAGGGCCCGATTACCCCTGCAACCCTGTATCACCTCGCTGGCCCGTCTAAGAGTCGGCCGGACTATGCCTCCGACGATGGGCTCGCAGATCTGTTCATCATGGCGTTGGACGGCCGTGCGATGTACGCACGCGGCCGTTGGTACTGGTGGAACCAAGCTTCCTGGGAACCCGACGGGGGCAGGGTCGCGTTTGAGCTTAAGATCCATGCCCGGGTACAGGCCGACAATTGCGCAGCAAGTTTCCACGCAGATCCGCTCGACAAACGCAAGGAGAAACAGGCCAGCTCAGCTCGCGCACTGCTCAACCAACCCATCCAAGACCGTGTAATGAGGTCGGCAGCCATCAAGCTCCGCGTTCCCGACGCGGATCTTGACCGAGATCCGATGCTGCTTGCGTGCATCAATGGTACCGTCGACCTGCGCACTGGAAAGCTGCGACCAGCGGATCCGCTCGACTACATCACGCGAAGCACGGGGCATGCGTATTACCCCGATGCCCCCACGCCACGCTGGGAGGCCTTCATTGCAGAGGCGCTCGGACATACGGACAGTGCGGAATGGTGCCAACGCTGGCTCGGCTACTGCACCACGGGCGATAACAGCGAAGAAAAGATGGTCCTGGCACTCGGCCCCGGGGGGACAGGCAAGTCCACCATGATCAAGGCTGTGATGCACGCGCTAGGAGGTGAAGTCGCATCGACCAGCTATGCAGTCGCTGCACCATCCGCACTACTCTCCGACACCGGTCGCAGGTCAGCGAACGAGCACACAGGCGGCCTCACACCATTGGTAGGGAAGCGCCTTGCCGTGGTGAACGAGGTCAAGCTGGGTGAAGCCTGGGACGACTCGCTTTTCAAGCAGCAGGTCTCCCGCGAGCCGATCCAGATGCGCGAAGTGGGAGGCGCCCATGCTTTCGCGGTGGTGCCAACCTGGAAGCTCATGGTCCGCGGCAATCATCGCCCTCATGTCCGCGACGTGAGCGATGCATTCTATCGTCGCGTCGTCATCCTGGAATTCAGGCATCGGCCAGAGCAATTCGACACCAGCCTCGATGCGGCACTTGCGAGTGAAGCGTCGGGGATCCTTGCATGGATGGTTAGAGGCACCCAGGCCTGGCTGCGCAACGGATTGACCCTGCCGCCTATCCTTCGCGAAGCACTCCAGAGCTATCGAGCCGAGCAGGATCTGGTCGGCGAATGGGTAGCGTCGAATACCGAGCCAGGAGGCTTCACTGATGGCGCGGCCCTGAGAAGTGATTGCGAGGGATACACTGGCCAGAAGATCTCTCCGCGTGCGTTCGCACAGGCCATGCGCGAGCGAGGGTTTGAGCCCACGAAGGAAGGAGGAGTTCGAGGGTTCCGCCTCACGCTCACCCCCCTCGACTTGGCCTGATAGGGCACCGCTGGACACGCTGGACGCCTGGACGGCACTTCCCGACCAGGCCCCTTAAGGAACGTTGAGCGATGTCTCTATACGTTCTTTGCGTCCCAAGCGTCCCAAGTGTCCAAGATCTATATCCAGCAAGGCTTTCGGGGTGGACGCTTCGACCGCGCAACCGTCCCAAGCGGCCAGAAAATGACCCGGAACCGGGAGCACAGACCTTGAAGGACCAATGTCCGCCTGAATTCTGGAAGCCTGAGCGCGTCGCAGCCAGCCGTGCGATGCGCAGCTATGCCCTGCTCTGGGCAGCATGTCCGCCATGGCAGCAGTCCACCATACGTAGCAAAGTCCATGCGCTCCGCGCGTCGGGGCTGAGCGAGGACGAGATTGGACAAGCCATAGTTTGGCGCCTGAAGTGCTTAAGGCCTTGGCGCTTTTCCAATGCCGAACTCGCCAAAGCGATACGACGCTCGGCGCATTGGCGGGTGCGTACAAAAAGGACGTGAGGTCGGTACGGAATAGGGCCGGGGGTGGAAACCAGGTACGGGGGGCAGTTTCCACCCCCCTGTTTTCCATACTTTTTCCATACCAGCCAATCAATCAAGAGCCAAGTCGTTGATTCAATTGGTGGGCGGTACAGGGTTCGAACCTGTGACCCCTACCATGTCAAGGTAGTGCTCTACCGCTGAGCTAACCGCCCGGTGATGCCGCCTGCCACGGCTGGCCCGCGGCAGGGGCGCGCATTCTACCGTGCCGGCCGGCCGGGCCGCAAACGGGCCGCCGGCACGGCGTCAGCCGGCCAGGGCGGCCTCCTTGAGGCGGCGGATCTGGTCGCGCACCTGCGCGGCGTCCTCGAACTCCAGATCGCGGGCGTGCTGGTACATGCGCTGCTCCAGCTCCTGGATCTTCCGCGCCGCCTGCACCGGATCCATCGCGGCGTACTCCGCACCCGGCTCGGCCACTTGCCGGGCCGCCTTGCCCCGGGCGGACCTGCCCCCCCTGGCCTCGCCCGGCTCGGACCGCGCGCCCTCCATTACGTCCATGACCGGCCGCACCACCTGCCGCGGGACGATGCCGTGGGCGAGGTTGTACTCCTCCTGCCTCTCGCGACGGCGGTTGGTCTCCTCGATCGCCGCCTGCATCGACTTGGTCACCTTGTCCGCATACAGGATCGCGGTGCCGCGCAGGTTGCGCGCGGCGCGGCCGATGGTCTGGATCAACGAGCCGGTCGAGCGCAGGAAGCCCTCCTTGTCCGCGTCCAGGATCGCCACCAGCGATACCTCCGGCATGTCCAGCCCCTCGCGCAGCAGGTTGATCCCCACCAGCACGTCGAATTTGCCCAGGCGCAGGTCGCGGATGATCTCCACCCGCTCCACCGTCTCCACGTCCGAGTGCAGGTAGCGCACCTTGATCCCGTGCTCGGACAGGTAGTCGGTGAGGTTCTCGGCCATGCGCTTGGTCAGGGTGGTGACCAGCACCCGGTCGCCGTCGGCCACGCGCTTGTTGATCTCCGACATCAGGTCGTCGACCTGGGTGGCGACCGGGCGGACTTCCACCTGCGGATCGACCAGGCCGGTCGGGCGCACCACCAGTTCCACCACCTGGCCCTCGCCCTCGCGTTGCTCGTATGGCCCCGGCGTGGCCGAGACGTAGATCGCGCGCGGCGAGCGCGCCTCCCATTCCTCGAACTTCAAGGGCCGGTTGTCCAGCGCCGACGGCAGGCGGAAGCCGAACTCCACCAGGGTCTCCTTGCGCGAACGGTCGCCCTTGTACATCGCCCCGATCTGCGGGATGGTCACGTGCGATTCGTCGATCACCAGCAGCGCGTCGGCCGGCAGGTAGTCGAACAGGGTCGGCGGCGGTTCCCCCGGCGCATGCCCGGTCAGGTGCCGCGAGTAGTTCTCGATGCCCGAGCAGTAGCCGACCTCGGCCATCATCTCCAGGTCGAACTGGGTGCGCTGGGCCAGGCGCTGCGCCTCGACCAGCTTGTTCTGCGCGTAAAGTTGTTCCAGCCGCTCCTTCAGCTCGACCTTGATGGTCTCGATTGCCGCCAGCACCCGCTCGCGCGTGGTCGCGTAGTGGGTCTTGGGATAGATCGTGTAGCGCGGCAGCTTGCGCAGCACCTCGCCGGTGAGCGGGTCGAACAGCGAGATGTTCTCGATCTCGCCGTCGAACAGCTCGATCCGCACCGCCTCGGCGTCGCTCTCGGCCGGATGCACGTCCACCACCTCGCCGCGCACGCGGAAGGTACCGCGCTGCAGTTCGTACTCGTTGCGCGTGTACTGCAGCTGGGTGAGATGGCGCAACAACTCGCGCTGGTCGATGCGCTCGCCGCGCGAGAGGATCAAGCGCAGCGACAGGTAGTCCTCCGGCGCGCCCAGGCCGTAGATCGCCGAGACCGTGCCCACCACCAGCGCGTCCGGGCGCGACAGCAGCGCTTTGGTCGCCGCCAACCGCATCTGCTCGATGTGGTCGTTGATCGAGCTGTCCTTCTCGATGAAGGTATCGGTCGAGGGAACGTAGGCTTCCGGCTGGTAGTAGTCGTAGTAGCTGACGAAGTATTCGACCGCGTTGTGCGGGAAGAACGCCTTGAACTCGCCGTACAGCTGCGCGGCCAGGGTCTTGTTCGGCGCCATCACCAGGGTCGGCTTCTGCACCTGCTGGACCACGTTGGCGATGGTGTAGGTCTTGCCCGAACCGGTCACGCCCAGCAGCACCTGCTTGGCCAGCCCCGCCTCGAAGCCGGCGACCAGCTTGCCGATGGCCTGCGGCTGGTCGCCGGCGGGCGCATAGGGGGAAACCAGTTCGAAACGCTCGCTCATGCGCAGGCCGCGTCGGCGTGGGGACCGTCCAGTATAGACAGGCCGGCTGTATCGGCCATGTGCGGTCCGCCCGCAGCCTGCGATAGTCGGACGCCCCCCAGGCGATCGCCAGCTGGCGCCCGCCCTCACGGCAGCCGCGGGCAATTCCTACAGGTCGGCTGGATGGTCGCCGATGACCACGGCCACCGGGAACGCCGATGCTGAGCTTCCCGAGCGAAAAGGAATTCGCCCATGCGCAAGGATGCGCCGGGACATGCACCGGGATTCAGCCTGGTCGAGGCCACGGCCGTGCTGGCCGTGGTTTCGATCCTGCTGGGCCTGGCCTTGCCGGGCTTGCAGGACGTTGTCCGACGGCAGCGTGGCGCCACCGCCCTGCATCTCATCAGTACGCAATTGGCCCAGGCGCGCATTACGGCCATCGCCCGACGCACGCCGGTGACCGTCTGCCCATCGCTGGGCGATGGCCGATGCCGCGCCGAGCCGGACTGGAGCGCCGGCTGGCTGGTCTACCGGGACGTCCGCCGCCGCGACCAGCCGCAATCGTCCGGAGACATCCTGTACGAAGCGCGCCGGCCCCTGCACGGTTCCGTCCAGGCACGTGCCTCCGTCGGCCGGGTGCGGGTCCGCTACCAGCCCGACGGACGCAGTGGCGGCAACAACCTGACCATCCGGGTATGCGTCGGCGCATTGGCCGGGGGCGAAGTCATCGTCAACAACGTGGGCCGGGTGCGGTCGAAGCGAAGTCCTGCGGGCACTCCCTGCCCCCCGCCCTGAACGGTCCCTTGCCCGGATGCGACTTGCCTGCAGCCGCGACCAGCCCCTACAATACGCGCCCCGCCCGAATAGCTCAGCCGGTTAGAGCACTTGACTGTTAATCAGGGGGTCGTTGGTTCGAGTCCAACTTCGGGCGCCATGAATTCAAGCACTTAGGGCCGCGAAAGCGGCCCTTCTTCGTGTGGTGGGAAAATTGGTGGGAAATTTCCAGCGCTTCTAAGTGCCTCAGAACGGCAAATCCGCGCTGGAATCCACCCTGCTTCGCGCCGCACGCACCCGCAGCGCCGACGCCTGCGATCGCAACTCGCCGGCGACCTCCTGCCGCCGCTTCCAGCCCCTCCAGCCGCCACTGCGCGCCGCATCTAGCGCCGCCGCCTGGTCCTCGAGCTCGGCCGCGCGCCGCGCCACCCACCCCGCTGTTGAAGGCTTCCTGATCATGGTGGCCAGCCTGCACTAGGCGCATCGCACAGGCTGCGACGCCGGGCCAGGGATCAGTCCAGAAGCGGCACTAGTCGCTCCGGGCCGTCTTCTAGTTCCAACGGGTCCGCAACCGGCCAGCTGCGGAAGAGCTCCGGGCCCAGTAGCGGCATGGCCAACAGCCCCTCCCGAGGCTGCTTACCGATCACCCATTCGGCGGCCAGCTCCCCCGGGACCACCACCGGGAAGCCGCCCGCGCCGTCCTGCCTGGCCACGACCGAGAACCCTTTCATGCTGCCCAGGCCGGCCAGGAACAACGGCTCACCACCCGGGGCTTCAAAGTAGCGCCACGGCTCTCGCTGGCGACTGAGGTGGAATCCCGTGGCCAGCACGGCGAACGCCAGCAGTCCCTCGCTCTGCCGTACATCGACGTCCCAGAGAACCGGGCGGGCGGGCGACCACTCCAAGGCACCTCGCACCGGCTTTCCCCACGGGGCTGGATACAGCAGCTCGGGGAAGCGACCTGGCTCCATCCCCCAGGTCGCAATTTGCCCGCCGCCGCCGCCGGGCCCCGGCTTATGGATCCCGGCTGCGATGTCGAACTCCACTACGCCCAGCGTCCGAACGATCAGCATGCGCATGCCGCCACCCTACCGCGAACGCTGTACCGCCGGCGTCACAGCAGTTGCGCTTGGCTGTCGTCCCAGCTCTTGATGATCAGCTCGCCGGCGGCGTCGCCGCGACCCTCGCGGCCAACGGTGTAGCGGATCTGCAGTGGGATCATGGCGAAGCCGTCGAACACCCGGCGGATCTCGGGGTGATCATTGATCGACAGGACGACCTTGCCTTGCGCAGAACGCATCAGCGCGGCCATGCGCTCGTACTCCGTGAACGGGAAATCGACCCCATAGCCCTCGGTCTCCCAGTACGGCGGATCCAGGTAGTGCAGCGTGCCGGGCCGGTCGTAGCGCTGCAGGCAGTCATGCCATGGCAGGTGCTCGACGATGACGTTGGCCAGCCTGATGTGCGCTGCACTGAGCTCCTCCTCGATGCGCAGCAGGTTGAGCTTGGGACCGTTTCCGGTGGCCACGTACCCAAAGCTCTGCCCGGAAACCTTGCCGCCGAACGCGAGCTTCTGGAGGTAGTAGAACCGGGCCGCCCGCTGGATGTCGGTCAGCGTCTCCGGGCGCTCCATCTGTGCCCATTCGAACATCTGCCGCGACACCAGCGCCCATCGGAAGTGCCGGACGAACTCGTCCAGGTGGTGGCGCACGCAGCGATAGAGGCGGACCAGGTCGCCGTTGATGTCGTTGAGCACCTCGACCGGCGCCGGGTGTGGCCGAAGCAGCAGGGCCGCGGCGCCGCCGGCGAAGGCCTCGACGTAGCACTCATGCTGCGGGAAGTGGGGATACAGGTGCTTCAGCAGGCGGCGCTTTCCACCTGGCCAAGGAACGATCGGGTTGGGCATGTCTCACCTTTTGCGATTGGGATCGCCGAGAGTCGCCCCGCTCCCGCGGGGGCGGCAGGGCCTCGGCCAAGGCCAGGTGGTGAGACACCTGTGTTGCGGCGGCTGGCCAGCACTTGCCGGTGCCGGTCAGTCGCCCTGTCTTTCAGGTCACGATGACGTGCTCGATCTTCGAGCGGAGCGCCTGCTGGTCGTCGGCGACCACCAGGAAGTAGTGGCCAGGCGGCAGGCCGACGAAGCTGTAAGTTCCGCCGGACGCAGTGCGGCGGAATCCCATCAGCATGCCCGTCTCCTGGAACAACCACACCTTGCACGGGCTGGTGACGGTCAATTCCTTGGTGGTTCCGGAGATCGTGCCGGCGCCGTGCTCAGGCACGCGCATCAATCCACCGCAGGTGCTGGGACCGACCAGGGGCGTGAGGGATTGAGCCGGCTTCGCCATTACAACGCCCCGTCGGTGTCGGTGATCTCCAGCAGCATCGCGTCGGTCGAGTAGCCATCTGCAGGTGCATCCTGCGAGTACTGAGCGAAGCACTTGAACGTGCGCCCGCTGAGTGTGAATTCCTCCAGATCTACGATCGAAGAGCTGGCGTTTGCAACGGACCGAACTGGGCCGAACACTTGATGCAAGTTCGGGATACGGCAGCGCGGGTAAGCTACGGATTCACCGGTCTGCTGGTTGTTGCTCATGCCAATTAGCGAGCCGAAATGAAGGCGCCCGCTCTTACCGATGGTGGCTTCATGGGCGCTGCCCATGTTGTATCCGAACGGAACGCACGCTCCGAAGCCAGGAGACAAAACGGACCCGTCCGGTGACCCACTAATGGCTCCATAAGCCGGAGGCCCTCCGAGATTTCGGCCGCCGTTGATGTTGTCGAATACCTGGTTGAATAGTGTGGGGTACTGAGTGTCGACGCCCGGGAAGCAAACCATGGCCGTGGAGTGCGCGTCGGTCTCGCACAGCGAAGGCGTATCACCGAAGACGAAGACCTCTCGGTAGTTGACGCCGATCGCCGGATCGCTGTACGCCCCATATTCCAGGATCAGCACGATGTAGCGATCGGTGCGGATGCCCCAATAGCGACGCGGAACGGTGCTCGGCGTCTGATAGGTCTTGACGATGCCCCAGGTATTGACGCTGACGGCCTGCGCGTTCGTCGGGAACTGGTTGGTGCCCGTACCGATGGCCGTCATCGCGCGGTAGGCGCGCAGCCGCGCGTAGCGAGCCTGTGTGTCGTCCAGGCGAAGGTAGAACCTATTGCCGCTGCCGCTGCGGTACGCGCGCAGATTCGTGCCCGTGAACTCGATCGCCCAGCCGCCCATTCCAGGCAGCAGCCAGTCGAGCAGTGCCGCAAAACGTCCTGCAGCGCCCCACACGCCGGGAGCGCCGACATCGTCGGAAGTGAAGTATTGGAAGCCAGCAGCCATAGGTCAGCTCACAGGTGCGCAGAGATCGGTTTCAACAGCGGTCGGCGTTTGGTACACGCGGACCGCTGTCAGGTCGGTCACCACAGCCACAGGAGACGGCCGGGTGTAGGGATCGCAATCGCCGCCTGGCCCCGGGCCGAGGGTTGGACGACGCTGGGTGTAGATGGCGGCACTCGTGTAGCTCATAGGTCCGCCAGCGGGCCCACAAGCATCCACGTGTCGGTGGCAATCATCTTCAGCAAGGCCACCGCCTTGGCGTGATGCAGCTGCGGCGCGAATAGCGTGGTGTTGTAGTCCAGCGTCACGCCGGTATCCGCGACGAAGCTGAAAGCCGCACCGCTGTTCCAGCGCACCTCGACGATGTCATTCACCGCGAAGCCGGAGCCGGAAGTGGTCGGACACGTCACGTTGCCGGCCGAGTGCATCAGCAGCTTGCCCTTGTGCAACGCCGCCGACAGCGTGATGGCGCCACTGGTGGTCAGAACTTCAGTCGGACCACCGGCTGGTCCTGGCGTGCCGGGATCGCCATCGGCGCCCGGCGGACCCGGTTCACCCTGCAGCGATTCCAGCCACTCTTCCTCGGTGCCCACGAACCCGCTGTCGACGGCCACCTGGTACGCGCTTCTGCCGTCGGCGCCATCGGCACCGGGCGCGCCTGGCGTGCCGGGAGCTCCCGGTGCACCAGGTGGCCCCTCGAGCTCGGATACCTCGATGAGGTTCTCCCACGTCACCTCGCCATCGGAGCTGTATTGGATCCAGCCACTGTCGACGCGCATGGCGACCGGCTCGCTCCCACTGCCGACGGCATAGTCCAGATCGTTCCAAGCCGTCGTGCCGTCGCCGAACTTGAACCGCCGGGTGTCCGTCTCGAGGCCCAGTTCGCGCTCGAGCAGGATCTCATTGAGCGTCGTCCAGTCCACCGCCGGCCGGCCGCGGACGCGGAAACGGATGTGGCGGACGTCGAGGTTCATGGATCGTTCCCGTCGATGACCGTCACGGTCGGCGTCCACGTCGGCGCGTCGATCGAGCTTTCCGTGATGCCGGGTGGCGGGGTGTAGCTGAAGGTGCGTCGGTGCCGCTGCAGGCTGGACCCGTTGTCGCTGATGCTGTAGAGCTCCATGGTGACCGCGCCGGTGTGGTTGAGCGCCACGTCCGCGGTCGCTCCGTCGACGTCCTGACGCTCGATCAGCACGTCCTCCGACGCGTTGAGGAAACGCAATGCGTAGCGGGTGGAGAGCTCGGGGCCGATGCTGTCCTGCTCGGTGTCGATGAGCTGGTCCGCCTGCAGGAGGCGGTCGCGATGCGCCCAGGTCACCGTCAGCACGCCACTGACCGAGGTCGGCTCGGCGACGCCATTAAGCCGGACCTTGCCCGGGGGATACGGCAGCGCCTGGCGCGCTTGGATTTCCAGAGTCAGGGTGGAGGCGTCATCCAGGTCCAGCGATCCACGGCTGGTGCGGGTGAGAAGCTTGGCGTCGACCTCCTCGCCCTGCAGGTACTCGGTAGGATCGGCGGCGAATCCGGCATCGATGAACCACGCGCGCGCGCCAGCGGAGTGTTCGACGTCGACCGTATCCACGCACCCGCGCGCCACCCCGAATTCGCCGGTATCCAGGTCGATCGACGTGATGCGCATCTGCTCATCGCCGATGAGCACCGCGTCGCCCACGGCCACCTCGTCCAAGCCGATCGCATCCTCGATCGCGATGGTGCCTCCGCCGCGGGTCAGCAGCGCCGCCAGTGTGCCGGTCGGGCAGAACTCGCCGCTGCCCCGCACATGGAATTCCGCCGCACCGGTGCGCGTGGCCAGGTCGATGCCGAACGCGACGCCGCTGGCGCGCGCACCCAGCGCGATCAGATAACCCGAAGTGATGGCCAGCGCCTGCAGGTCAGCCGTGGACAGGAAGCCGGCCAGGTCGCGGTAGCTGGACTCCAGCAGCTGCTGGTGGGGAACCGGCACCGGCGCCGTCGCCGGCGGCACCCAGACGGACTGGCTGGGGGTGACGTAGCTGGTCTGCGCCATGCCGTCCACATCCTCGACCAGTGAGAGGGTGATCACCGAGTCGGTCTCGGTCCCCTCGTCGACCTCCATCACCTGCACGGCCATCTTGGCCACGCCGCGCGGCGCCCACGTCAACGCTCGCCGGTCGCCCCGCTTGATGCCCCACAGGTCGCGCTTGACCCGCAACTTGATCCGCTGCGGCAGGCTGCTGACGGCCAGGCATTCGCGTGCCGCGACCCGATTCACCAGGTCCTTGTTCCACAGGCCCGGCATCTGGCGCTTGTCGCTGATCACCCGGCCCTGTGCCTGGATGTTGGCCAGGTTCTGGTAGGTGGCCGAGATCTCCTTGTTCGTGAAGCAGTCCAGCCCCACGACGGTGACCTCGTTGATGCTCCCGTCCAGTTGCGGCGATACCCAGCTGTCCACGCCGATGATGTTGCTGGCGTCGAGGACGTCCAGGTCGTCCACGTCATAGCCCGAGCGGAACAACGTCAGGCCGAACTTGCCGGTGCGGGGATCCTCGTACCACTGGCCACCCACGTGGTCGCATAGCGTGGCGATGAAGGCGCGCAGGCTGGTGGAGCGCGACCACCCCAGGCACAGGCCGAAGCCCTCGTCGTAGAGCTGCTGGGCCACCGGGAGCAGGACGTCGACATCGATCTGGGAAGGATCGAAGCCTCCGCCCGCATCGCTGTCCGTGAGGGCATCGAAGAAGATGTGCGCGGCGTTCATTCCTTCGCCGACCTTGCACAGATCCGGCTCCCACACCGCCACCTTCCAACCCGCGTGCCAGCGGCCCCAGCACTTCGTCCACAGCTTCAGGTAGGGATTCATCGCGCCGACGATCCCGTCGAACACCGTGGTCACCAGGCCGCGCGCGGCTGGCCACGGCCCGGGAACCTGCGCCTGCAGGTATGGATCCGGCAGCTGGGTGGCTTCGCCCATGCGCACGTTGAGCGTCCCAACGATGCCACCTTCCTTCTTCTCCCCGCCGAACAGGTTGGGCTTGTCGATCGAGATTGCGCCGCTCCCCCACTGCTCGCCTTCCCAGGCGATTTCGCCACCGGCCTCGACCGTGAACAACACATCGGCCGGACCGGCACACTCGCCGGTGTACAGGCCCATGTAATGCCAGTAGCCGATGACCGGTTTGGAGCTCTTACCCATGCTTCCGTTCTCCGGCCCGGATGAAGATCAGATTGAGCAGCGCGCCGGCGGCGGCCGCGGCGGCCAGGCCATACCGGTCCGACCCGATGCAGGCGATGTATAGGCCGGCCTGGATGCAGGCTGAGATCGCGAGAGGATTCACTCGCATGCCGCGGCCTCCTGCAGAGCGAGCTGCACGACACGGCGAGCGAAGGCGTCATCGATGCGCTGCGCGTCCTCGAGCGACATGCCCTCGCGCAGGAAGCGGCGCACGTCCACTCCGTACCGACCGCACCAGGCGCGAATGCCAGGCGCGCATGCCTGCCCCCGGCCGTCCAGGCGTGCGGCGCGCGCATGGGCGATCGTGATGCGCACCGTGCTCATTTACCCCCCGATGCGCGGATCGGCCGGGTACGCAGGTTGCCGAACCACAGCACGTTCTGGTCGGCGATCCAGACCCGCCCGAAGATCTTCTTGATCTCCCGGCCTTCCTCGGCGGTGGGTACCTCGAAATCGGTGAGGCCGGGCGGCTTGGCGTTCTGGTTCTTCGGGCGGTTGGCCAGGCTCATCGCCAAGCTGACCACCAGCATGATGATGTAGACCCAAGTCATCGGATCCATGGCGCGCTCCTAGAAGACCGGATTGGTGCCCCACGGGTTCTCCGTGGGGATCGTGTGCTGGCCGCCGTAGTTCACGGCGTTGTCGAACTTCTCGTCGCACACCTGCAGCGTGTGCGCGCAGCCCGGATAGGCCTTGACCGCCATCCCTGCCGACAGCGGCGCAGGGCGATGCAGCCGCAGCTGCTGCTCGTCGTGATGCAGGATGAAGGCCGTTTCCGTGTAGCCGTCGGCCTCCCAGCGCAGGAAGCCGCCGTCGAAGTAGCCCTCCAGGTACGGCGCGAATGCCGGCGACTCCACGGTCAGGCCGAACACGTCGCTCAGGGTCGCGTCGACGCGGAAGTCCTCGATCGCCACGTTGCACAGGCCTTCGCCGACGCTGCCCCACACATGCGGGCAGTTGACCTGCCAGTTCCGTCGCAGGCCCATCGCCTCCATCGCCGCCATCGCGGACTGGCACTTGATCTTGGCCGTGCGCATGCCGGTGTCGTCCACTTCCGACACCAGGCCCAACCAGCTGGAAGTAACGTGGTTGTCGCTCAGGCGCACGCGGCTTAGCCGGATGCCCACGCGATCGAGTCGCACGTACGGACGCCACAGCTCAAGCACAGACAGGTTGGCCGGCACCGTCAGCTCGAGGGCGGCCTTGCCCTGCTCCATACTCTGGACGATTCGCCCGCGGCGGATGGCGTGGGCGCTGTAATTCTGGCCCGACAACGTGCGAGCGCGATCGCCGCTCGTGTACCGAAACACGCGGGTGCCACGCGTGAACTCGTAGACCTCGACGGTGGGCGAGAAGATGCTCAAGGCTCCTCCCCGGCGGCCAGCACGAAGCCGGTTTCCACGAGCGCGACACCCTCGGAATCGGCGTAGTGCGAGATCTCGACCTCGTCGCCCGACTGCCTGGCCAGCATCATCCAGCTGATGCGGGTCACGTCCGCCGGGCGCAGTTCCTCGCCGAGCGGCTCGTCGATGGTCATCTGCTCGGTATCGGCGTCGATCTCCGTCACGCCGTTGACCTGGCAGAACAGCGGGGCGCCGGAACGGCGCTCGATGCACAGATGACGGCGGCCCGGCTGCGCGGCGAGGAACTGGGCGACGCCGGCCCAGCCCACGTTCAGTACGATCGAGCTCGGCGGCACCACCTCCAGCAGGTCCAGGTCGTCCGTGCCGGTCGGCACCCAGATCGCCGACGCGCGGCCGTTGAGCCAGTACAGCAGACTGCGGTTGGCAGCGCGCTGCGCACGCCCATGCACCAGCCAGGCGTGGGACTGGCGCGGCCGGCTGCGATCGCTCTCGTCGACCAGTTGTACCGGCCCGATCGAACCGTCGATGACCTCGATCTCGCGCGGGTAGGCCGCCGTCGGATCGCTGCTCTCCTGGCGATGGTCGAGCAGGACCGGATGCCCCAGATAGGTGGTGGACGGCGCGATCGCGGGCCAGTCGCAGGGTTCGGCAGCCATGAATCGGGCGCGCGAGGTAATCACGCGATCGCTCTTGCGGGTGATCGTCGGGGCATCGGTGAGCCACGCCGTGCGCACCGGGTAGAGCCTGGCCCCACGTGGCCAGGCCGCCTGCAGCGGCCGGACCAGCTCCAGCTCTGTTGCCTCCACGCCGGCGATCTCGCACAGCTCGTAGCGGTTGATGTCGGTCCACAGCAGCGCCAGGCCGCCGGCGCGGAAATCGAGGCCCTCGGTGTCGGCGACGACGACGCCGGCGCCGGCGGCCGCCGGCGCGCTGAGCAGCGTGCGATCGGTCCACACCGGCAACGCCCACACGCGCGCAGCCCAGTCGAACAGCAGCGCCTCGAGCAGGCGGCGGGCCCGGTTGCCCTCCACCAGCGAGAACTCCCACGTGCGCCGCGGCGCCTCCCGCAGCGGGATCCGCAGCTCTTCGCCCCCGATCGGCTCCTGGACCTCGGTCAGCCAGGCCAGCGATTCGTCCAGGGACCTCCCCCAGTCCGGGGGGATCGACCAGGCCAGCATGCGGTTGCCGGTGATGGTGACCGTGATGGTGCCGACGTCCTCGAACGTGAAGGACAGCACCGCGTTGATCACCGGCGGACCGGAAGCCTCGATGCCGATCTCCCAGATCCGCTCCTGCAGGGGCGCGAACAGCAGCGGCTCATCCCCTGGGGCCTCGATCCATATCCCGTCGCCGTTGACCAGCTCGGTCTCGTTCAGCGTCTGCGAGCGGTCGCGCCAAGCGTTCCACACGCTCACCTGGCGCGTCTGCTCACCGGCCAGGTTGCCCAGGGCCAGCTCCGACGGCACCACGTGGATCCGGTCGTAGAAGTCCAGCAGGAACGACGGCACCACCTCGCCGACGATGCCGTAGCCGTTGCCCGGCGAGGCGCGGTCGGCGGTGTACCTCGCCTGTAGCGCATGGTCCCGGGTTGCGTAGAGCGCCGGGGCGTACTCGGCCGGCGTGAGGCTCTCCAGCCCGACGGCCAGGGCGGGATTGGCATCGCCGGAGACGACCCCGGCCAGCAGGACACCCACGATCCCCGCCATCGCTCAGGTCCCCGTGTAACGGAGGGCAACGGCGTAGGTGCCGCTGTGGTCGGCGCCGATCGGCCAGGACACGCCGTTCCGGGCCGCCGTGTTCTTGCAGTAGACCGGGTAGAGCTTCCAGTCGTCGCCGCCATAGCTGACCACCGCCCCGGGCACGTAGTTGTCGATGCGGCAGTAGCGCGCGTGCGCGAACGCGGCGACCATCGTCTGCCCCTGTGAGCCACGCACCATCAAGGGCGTGATTGGCAGCAGCACCGTGCCCTGGTTGGCCAGCGACGGCAGCGCATGGATCAGCGAGGCCAGGTGCTCGTGGCCCTTCAGCATGCCGGGCGCGTTGCCGTAGTCCGTTGCCCAGCCCGTCCCCTCCAGCCCACAGTGAGCGAACGAAGCCTGCTGGCCACCAAGCCCCGCCGGCGAGAAGAAGAAGCCGCCGACTATCCCCTCGCCCCACAGGCCGACGCCGCTCGGACTGGCGGCACTGAAGGCCTTGTTGTTGACCGACTCGGGATCCGCGTTCTCGTCCCAGGATCCGGTGAACCAGGCGCCGGTGCCGCCGACGCCCGGCAAATTCGACTGGCCGAAGTTCAGGTGCTGGTACTTGTCGACGCTGTAGTTCAGGACGACATACACCTCGTCCGGATCGGCCAGGACGTGGATGTCGTAGGTGGCCGGCCATGCCATCGGGGACACGGTGAAGTCCATCATCTTCACCGTGCGCGGGCACGCGCCGGTCAGCGCGCCACCGGACGCGCCGGTGCCGGCGGCCAGGCCCAAGCTCCCGGTGTCGGCCTCAAACTGGAAGTAGAGGTCGCCCTTGCTGGCGATTCCGCCACTCACGGCCCAGCCATTCAGCGATAGCGCGCTTTCGATCTGCGCCTTGAGGTCGGCGAAAGACGCAGCGCTCCCCGTGTAGAACATCAGCTCATCTCCAGTGCGACGAAGTCACGCCACGAGGTACGCACCCAGTCCTGGATGACCACGAATGCGCGGCCGCCAACGCCGAGGACGGCGTCCACAGCCTCGGCAACGGTCATGCCCGTCTGGTCGACCACACTGGAGCCGCCCACCTGCAGGACGTTCTCCGAGGTGTTGTTGAAGCCCGAACAGAACACGACGCCGTCCAGCTCGCCGTAGACGTTGCCCGTCGGCGTGCCGCCGTCGAAGGCGGCCTCGTGGAGGATGATCGGCACCGGCTGGTAGTGGACGCCGGCCGGGACCAGGCAGCTCCATTCCGCTGACGCGCCACCGACATAAACCTCCGCCAAGGCGGAGATGGAGCTGCCGGTGTCGGTCGAATTGGCGAAGGGGAACAGGCGCGCCTTCTTCCAGTTGCCGGCTTGGTCGCGGAAGTGCAGGTGCCCGTCGTCGTAGCCGCTGTCCTGGCTGCCGCGGATTCCCTTGTAGGGAAACCACTGCGTCTCGCTGAATCGTACCGGCGCCCGACCGTCCAGCATGCCGGCGCTGACCAGCGGCGACGGATACTCGCCGGGCCGCATGTACGGCAGGAACTTGCCCTGGTAGAAGTGCGAGAACACCGGCGTGCCTACCTTGAACGCGCCGGCGATCCGCTGGGCGTTGGCCGTCAGGTAGTAGCTGGCCGCGTTGTTGTGGCAAGCCACGCCCGAACCACAGTACCCGGGCTGACCTTCAAACTCGTTGCCGGCGACGTAGCCGACGAAGGTGGCGCTCAGCAGGTTGTAGAAGTCCGCCGGCACCGACTGGTAAGCCTTGAAGCCGATGAACACGTCCTCGGTACCCGACAGGCCGGTCGAGTGCAGGATCAATTCCCGCTCCTCGATTCCGGTCTCGTAGCGCAACGTGGTCCAGCCCGCATCCTCGGCCAGGGCCTTGATGACGCCGAGCATCTGGTAGTGCACGTCGTCGCCGCCGCCCTTGGTCAGGGTGCCGATCGCGTAACTCATCCGGTCACCTGCTTGATCGCGCTGGCGTTGCGCGAGATCCAGTTCATCATTGCGCCGTCGCCATCGGCGGTATCCAGGAACTGGCCGAACAGGGCCGGATCCAGGAGGTTGTAGTTGCGGAGGTTGACGGTCGGTCGACCCAGGCCTTCGCTGCGCACCAGACCGCCCTCCGCGTAGCTCAAGCGCGATCGCACGGGCGCGCGCACCGACGGGCTGCCAAGGTGATCCAGCGCCACGGAACGGGCGTGGATTGCGCGCATCGCGTTCAGGCCATAGTGGTGGACCGTCTCTTTCGGCATGACGTACTC
Organism: Lysobacterales bacterium; assembly: GCA_017302035.1. Lineage (GTDB taxonomy): Bacteria > Pseudomonadota > Gammaproteobacteria > Xanthomonadales > Xanthomonadaceae > Pseudoxanthomonas. The sequence goes on along the minus strand of JAFLEA010000031.1, from coordinate 141 downwards.
GTCGGCGTGGACGATGCCGCGTGGCGTGTACTTGCCGCCCGGCCCGGTCCAGCCGCCTTCAGCGAAGCCACCGAAGGCGCTCATGCTGTTGGCGATGAGGAGCGTGTCCGCCGCGGCCTGCAGCTGCGTCGCCCCCAGCGC
>JAFLEA010000030.1 GCA_017302035.1 Lysobacterales bacterium | reverse complement strand
AGCGACCCCGGCCAGGCCCGCGGCAGCCGCGCGGGTCCCGCGCCACCACGAGGCCGCGAGCGCCAGTACCGGCTGGGCGAGGATCCCGGCCACCAGCGCGACCACGCCGCCGAAGCCGGCCGAGGCCGCCAGCGCGATGCCGACGGCGAACGCCAGCCATGCCGGAACTGCGGCGCGCGCGGGCGACTCAGCCATCGACCGGCTCCGCGTCCTGCGCATCCGTCGCCGCTTCGGCCGGCGGCAGTTGCAAATGGAATCCACGCGCGGCCAGGTTGGCGCGCACCGTTTCCGGAGCGGACTGGGCCAGGCGGCGGTCGGGGGTCAGCTCCACTTCCAGCACGAAGGACAACTCGCCCAGGCGTGCGCGCAGCGGCTCCGGCAGCCGCGCGAAGTCGTCGCGGGCGGCGAGGAAGACATAGGTGTCTGCTCTGCGTCGGCTCTTGTAGACGAAGGCTTGCATCCGCGCGTGCCGCGCCTGTCTTTGCTGGGGAATCCCGGGGATTGTGTCGGAAATGCGGCAACGGCGGAAGCGCACCGTGCCGGTTCACGTTTCCCAACGCCGTGCGCAAACGGGCACTCGCCTATACTTGATGGCCCGTCGCCACCTGCCTCGTCCGCTTGCCTCCCGCCCTGCGATCTCCGCTCCCCGCCATGCCGGGAGTCCGCCCGTGAGCCAGCCGCTGTCTGCGGCCGGCACCCCGGAGCCGTGGCTGCAGGTCGCCTATGCGGCGGCGGATTCGCTGCCGCGGCAGCTGGCCGATCCGAGGGTGCTGGCGGTGTTCGGTTTCGGCGCCACGGCGCCCTCGTGCGACGACCCGCGCTGGCTGCGCGTCGCACTGGAACCGCTGGGCGAGGACGCGCCCCGGGTCGAGGTCTGGCGCGCCGGCGGTCCGGTGATCCATGGCCGCGACGGCGACGTGGCCTGGGCCAGCGACGGCGCGCTGCTGTTCGGCGCGCTGGAGATCGACGAGCCCGGCACCGACGGAGCCGGGCTGGAAACGGCGTCGGCACTGGCCTACGCCCGGCTGTCCGCGTTCATGGCCGGGATCGGCAGCCATACCCCGCACTTGCTGCGGATCTGGAACTACATGGATGCGATCACCCTGGGCGAGGGCGACCAGGAGCGCTACCGGCGCTTCTGCATCGGCCGGGTCGCCGGCATGGGCGGCGTGGCCGAGACCTCGCGGTTGCCGGCCGCGACCGCCATCGGCGGCTGCGACGGACGCCGCCGCCTGCAGGTGTACTGGCTGGCCTCGCGCGAGCCCGGCACCCCGGTGGAAAACCCGCGCCAGGTCAGCGCCTGGCGCTACCCGCGCCAGTACGGCCCGCAATCGCCCAGCTTCGCCCGGGCGATGCTGCCGCCGGCGGGCGCGGTCATGCCCCTGCTGCTGTCGGGCACCGCGGCCGTGGTCGGCCATGCCTCGCAGCACTCGGAGTCGGTGCCCGCGCAACTGGACGAGACCCTGGCCAACCTGGAGAGCCTGGTCGGCGCCGCGCGCGGACTGGCGCCGGCGCTGCCGGCGGCGTTCGGGCCGGGCAGCCCGCTCAAGGTCTATGTGCGCCGTCCCGCCGACGCAGCGGCCATCGCCGCGCAACTGGACGCGCGGCTGGACCCCGCGGTGCCCCGGCTGCTGCTGCACGCGCATGTCTGCCGGCGCGAACTGCTGGTGGAGATCGACGGCGCGCACGGCGCCGCGACCGGGATCTGAGCCGGGATCGGCGGCCGCGCCCCGGTCAGTCCGGGCGCACGCACTCCCCGCCCTTCCTGCGCAGCGGATTCCAGCGCGAACCGGCGTTCCTGCACTCCGGCTTCGGCACCGGCCCGGCCGGGTACTGCGCCGTGGCACGGGCCTGCGCCTCGCGCGCCTGATGTTCGCGCGCCTGGGCCAAGCGCTGCGCCTGCAACTGCGCCAGCCCGGCACGGATCTGCGGCAACGCCGCCAGCGCGGCCTTCTCGCCTTCCAGGATCGCCTGGTTGCGGCGGGTGAAATCGGCCGGGCCGATGTCCAGCACCTTCGGCCGCAGGACCACGTCGGCGCGCGCCAGTTCCTGCTCGCCCAGGCGCTGGCCCATGATCGCGATCGACTGGTTGACGATCCCGAGCATGCCGTCGGGGCGCTTGCCGTCGGCCTTGCTGGAGATGTCCACCGCGATGACGAAGTCGGCGCCGAGCTGGCGCGCCGCGTCCACCGGCACCGGGCTGACCACGCCGCCGTCCACGTACTGGTAGTTGCCGATGGTCACCGGCTCGAACACGCCCGGTACGCTGCTGGAGGCGCGCACCGCCTGGCCGGTATTGCCGCGCGTGAACACGGTGCGCTCGCCGGTCTCCAGCCGGGTGGCCACCGCGGCAAACGGCTTGCGCATGCGCTCGAGCGGGCGCTTGCCGACCTGCGCGTTGACGTAGTCCTGCAATTTCAGGCCCTGGACCAGGCCACCGGAGAACAGGCGCACGTCGCGGATGCTGGCCTCGTCCAGAGCCACCGCCCGCTCCTGCAGCTGGAACGGGTCCATGCCGCTGGCGTAGAGCGCGCCGACCACGCTGCCGGCGCTGGTGCCGGCGACCACCTCGGGCTTGAAGCCGTTGGCCTCCAGCATCTTGATCACGCCGATGTGGGCGAAGCCCTTGGCCGCGCCACCGCCCAGGGCCAGGCCGATGCGGGGCGGCGGCACCACCGGGTCGGGGACCGGGACCGGGACCGCGGCCGGCGGCGCCCGCTCCACCGCCGCCGCCGCTGGCGGCGCTGGGGGACCGGCGCTGGCGCAGGCCGCCAACAGCAGGGTCGCGAGCAGGGCGGCCAGCCGCGGCAGGCGGGGATGCACGGGCGGGAAGGGGACGGAGCGGGATCGCACGGGACCGGGGCGAGTGAGCACCGCGGGTCTGCGGCAGGCGCGATTCTAGGCGGCCATGGCCGCCGCTTCCGGCACGGCGGATGAATGCGGGGACGACGGACTGCTACCCTGCGCCGCATCCAAAGTCCCGTCGCCACGCCCATGACCCGACCGCTGCCGCGTCTCCTGTCCCCGTTGCTGGCAACCCTGTGCCTGGTGCCCGCCCTGCCCGTCCTGGCCCAGGCCCCTGCCTCCGCCGGCACGGCGTTGTCCATCGAACAGGCGATGGCCGACCCGGACTGGATCGGCCCGCCGGTCGAGCGCGCCTGGTGGAGCTGGGACGGCCGCGAGGCGCAGTTGCTGCTCAAGCGCGAAGGCGCCGCGATCCGCGATACCTGGCGCCAGCCCATCGCCGGCGGCGCGCTGCACAAGGTCGCCGACGCCGAGCGCGCCGGCCTGGACGCACCCGATCCGGTGTACGACCCGCAGCGCCGGCGCGCGGTCTTCGTGCGCAACGGCGACGTGTTCCTGCGCGACCTGTCCAGCGGCGCCCTGGTCCAGCTCACCCGCACTGCGGCGACCGAGTCGCAGGTGCGCTTCGCCGCCGACGGCGGGGTAACCTGGCGCGCCGACAACGACTGGTTCAAGTGGAATCCCGGCGTCGGTGCGCTACAGGTGGCCTCGCTCAAGGCCGAGAAGGATCCGGCCGCACCGCCCAAGCCCGACGCGTTGCGCGAGCAGCAGCTGCGCACCATCGACACCCTGCGCAGCGACCGCGCGCGACGCGAGGCGCTGCGCGCGCAGGAAGACGCCTGGCGCAAGGCCGATCCGACCCGCGTCCCCGGCCCGGCATGGCTGGGCGAGGACGTGGAGATCGTCGACAGCAGCCTCTCGCCCGACGCCCGCCATCTGCTGGTGGTGACCCGCAAGAAGGGGGCCGACGCCGGCCGCGAAGGCAGGATGCCGACCTACGTCACCGAATCCGGCTACGAAGAGTTCGAGACGACGCGCACCCGCGTCGGCCGCAACGATCCGCTGCCGCAGGCGCTGTGGCTGGTCGACGCGCGCGACGGCAGCGTGCGTCCGCTCAAGTTCGATCCGCTGCCCGGCATCGCCGTCGACCCGCTCGCCGCGCTGCGCAAGGCCGCCGGCAAGGATCCGCTCAAGGGCAACCGCGACGTCCAGGTCTCCACCAGCGGCGACAACGGCGACGGCTCGCGGATGCAGTGGAGCGCCGACGGCCGCAATGCGGCGGTGATGGTGCGCGCGATCGACAACAAGGACCGCTGGATCGCCAGCGTCGACCTCGACGCCGCCGTCCTGCAACCGCGCCACCGCCTCACCGACCCGGCCTGGATCAACTGGAACTTCAACGATTTCGGCTGGCTCCCGGACAACCGCACGCTGTGGTTCCTGTCCGAGGAGTCCGGCTTCTCGCACCTGTACACCCAGGCGGGCGCGGAAAAGCCGCGCCAGCGCACCTCCGGCCGCTGGGAAGCCTCCTCGCCGGCACCGAACGCCGCCGGCGACGGCTTCCTGTTCCTGTGCAACCGCGCCTGGCCGGGCGACTACGAGGTCTGCGCGCTGGACCTGGCCAGCGGCCAGCTGCGCGAGGTGACCGCGCTCGACGGGGTGGAGGACTTCAGCCTCTCGCCCGACGGCAGCCAGCTGCTGCTGCGCCATTCCGCCAGCTACCTGCCGCCGCAGCTGGCGGTGGTGCCGGTGGCCGGCGGCGCCGCGCGCGAACTCACCGACACCCGCAGCGCCGCGTTCAAGGCGCGCGAATGGATCCGCCCCGAATACGTCCAGGTGCCGTCGCAGCACGGCGCCGGCACGGTGTGGGGCAAGTTCTACCGCCCGAAGGACTACCAGCCCGGCCGCAAGTACCCGGTGGTGATGTTCGTGCACGGCGCCGGCTACCTGCAGAACGTGCACGCGAAGTACCCGAACTACTTCCGCGAGCAGATGTTCCACCACCTGCTGGTCGAACGCGGCTACGTGGTCCTGGACCTGGACTACCGCGGCAGCGAGGGCTACGGCCGCGACTGGCGCACCGCGATCTACCGGCAGATGGGCCACCCCGAACTCGAGGATTACCTGGACGGCCTGGACTGGGTCGTCGCCCACCAGCAGGGCGACCGCGACCACGCCGGCATCTACGGCGGCAGCTACGGCGGCTTCATGACCTTCATGGCCCTGTTCCGCGCGCCGGGCACGTTCAAGGCCGGCGCCGCGCTGCGCCCGGTGGTGGACTGGACCCAGTACAACCACGAATACACGTCCAACATCCTCAATACGCCCGAACTCGATCCGGAGGCCTACCGCACGTCCTCGCCGATCGAATACGCGCAGGGCCTGCAGGACCACCTGCTGATCGCCCATGGCATGATCGACGACAACGTGTTCTTCCGCGATTCGGTGGTGCTGACCCAGCGCCTGATCGAACTGCGCAAGGACGACTGGGAGATCGCCCCCTACCCGCTGGAACGGCACGGCTTCACCCGCGCCGATTCGTGGCTGGACGAATACAAGCGGATCCTCAAGCTGTTCGAGCGCACCCTGAAGTGAGCGCCGCGAACGCCCCCCCGCCCCTGCCCGCCGCCGCCGGCTTCGTCACCGTCCTGGGCCGCATCTCGATCGTGCTGGCGGCACTGGGTGTGCTGTGGGCACTGGCGCAGATGCTGCTGGTTTTGCTGCTGCCCGATGCGCTGGCGGTGCGCGCGGCGGCACAGCCGGAGGTGCCGGCGGCGGTGGCCTGGACCCTGCAGCACCGCAATGCACTGGCCCTGGCCATGCTCGCGCTCGCGCTGCTGTTCCTGGTCGTGGCCTGGGGCCTGCTCAAGCGCCGCGAGTGGGGGCGGCGGGGCTTCATCGCTCTGCTGCTGCTCGGCGCGGCGGCCAACTTCGCCGCGTTGCTGCTGATCGACCCGTTCTTCGACGGCCTGCACGGCATGTTCCCGGCGCAGATGCTCGACACTCCGGAAGGCCGGCAGTTCATCGCGCAGATGCGCTTCAACCGCAACCTGACCTGGGCCAGCGGCCTGCTCGGCGCGGTGGGCATCGCCGCGCTGCACGGCTGGATCGTGTGGAAGCTGTGCACGGCCGCGGTACGCGCCGAGTTCGGGCGCAACCGGGCCTGAGCGAGGCCCGGGACCGGCGCGGCCGCCGGCGGGAACTTGATCCCGATCAATGGTCGTACCCGCCCGGCCGCTAGAATGCGCCGCATGGACCCGACCTTCGATCTCGTGCGGAACTATCTCACCGACCTGCAGGACCGGATCTGCGCCGCCATCGAGGCGGTCGACGGCCAGGCCCGGTTCACCGAGGACGCATGGACCCGGGCACCGGACGCCGCCGTGGCCCACGCCGGCGGCGGCCGCACCCGGATCCTGCGCGAAGGCGCGGTGTTCGAGCAGGCCGGGATCGGCTTTTCCGACGTGTCCGGCAGCCGCCTGCCGCCCTCCGCTTCGGCGGCCCGCCCGGAACTGGCCGGCGCCTCCTGGCGCGCCTGCGGGGTCTCGCTGGTGTTCCACCCGCGCAATCCCTACCTGCCCACCACCCACGCCAACGTGCGCCACTTCCGCGCCGAACGCGACGGGCAGACCGTGGCCTGGTGGTTCGGTGGCGGCTTCGACCTGACTCCGTTCTATCCCTTCGACGAAGACGTCGCCCACTGGCACCGTACCGCGGCCGGGCTGTGCGCGCCGTTCGGCGTCGACCGCTACGCCGAGCACAAGCGCTGGTGCGACGAGTATTTCTTCCTGCGCCACCGCAACGAGACCCGCGGCGTGGGTGGCCTGTTCTTCGACGACCTGCACGGCGACTTCGAACGCGACTTCGCCTACCTGCGCGCGGTCGGCGACGGCTTCCTCGATGCCTATTTGCCGATCGTCGAACGCCGCAAGGACACCGCCTACGGCGAGCGCGAGCGCGAGTTCCAGCTGTACCGCCGCGGGCGCTACGTCGAGTTCAACCTGGTCTACGACCGCGGCACCCTGTTCGGCCTGCAGAGCGGCGGCCGCACCGAATCGATCCTGATGAGCCTGCCGCCGCGGGTACGCTGGGAATACGCCTGGCAGCCCGAGGCCGGCAGCGCCGAAGCGCGGCTGCAGCAGTACCTGGTGCCGCGCGACTGGCTCTGACCTGCCCGTGAGGCCCCGGCCGCCTGCGCTGTGGGAAGATCGCAACCGGATGCCCGGATCCGGAGAACCCCAATGTCCGACCTGTTCCAGCTGTCCGCGCCCTGGTGGCACTTCGTGCTGCGCGCGCTGGCGATCTACGCCCTGGTGATGGTGCTGGTGCGCGTGTCCGGCAAGCGCGCGGTGGGGCAGTTCACCCCGTTCGACCTGGTCCTGCTCATCCTGATCGGCAACGCGGTGCAGAACGGCATCAACGGCGGCGACAACTCGCTGACCGGTGCGTTCGTCATGGCGACGACCCTGATCGTGCTGAACTACATCGTGGCATTCACGTCTTCCCGCAACCGGCGCATCGAGCGGCTGGTGGAGGGCGTGCCGGTGGTGCTGGCGCACGACGGCAAGCTGTTCGAGCGGGTGCTGCGCGAGCAGTTGGTCAGCCATGCGGATTTCCACAAGGCGCTGCGCGAGCACGACATGGTGGACGTGTCGGGGGTCGCGCTGGCCTTGCTCGAAACCGATGGCTCGATCAGCGTGCTTCCCAGGAACCGGGACGGAGACAGGCTCGCCACGCACTACCTGGACTACCTCGCCGGCGATGCGCGCCGGGCAGGCGCGGACGGCCTGCCGCCCAGGCACGGATAGGGGCGGCCCCAAAAAAAAGCCCCGCCGGGCAGGGGGAGCCGGGCGGGGCGGGGAGCCGGACTTGGGGAGGAGTCCGGCCCCGGTGGATCTGCTCCAGGGGAAGGGAGGAGATCCGCGACAGGCGTTGCACCTGTCGGGAGCTATATCAACATCCCGAACATGGACGAAACGTGAAGCGACCCGTTAAGAAAGCCTTGGATTTAGTACGGATTCATTGATCCGGCCGAGGCCGGTGGGATGACTTTTTTCCTAGGCAGTTGCGATCTCACGGGAATGCCTGCGCGGAAGTGCTTGATTCGACGTTCAGTGCGCTTCGTCCCAGTTGCTTCCGACCCCACTATCGACCACCAATGGGACGCTCAGTTGCGCCGCTGAAGCCATGGTCCGGCCGGCTTCTACGACCAAAGTATCAACGAAGCCTTCCTCGACCTCGAACACCAGTTCGTCGTGGACCTGCAGGATCATCGCCGCGCGGCCGCCCTGCCCGGCCAGCCAGGCGTCCACCGCCACCATCGCCCGCTTGATGATGTCCGCCGCGGTGCCCTGCATCGGCGCGTTGATCGCCGCGCGCTCGGCGCCGGCGCGCTGGGCCTGGTTGCCGGCGCGGATGTATTCCAGATACAGGCGGCGGCCGAACACGGTCTCCACGTAGCCCTGTTCACGCGCCTGCTCGCGGGTGCGCTCCATGTACTCGCGCACCCCGGGGTAGCGGCTGAAGTACAGGGCGATGTAATCCTGGGCCTCGCCGCGGGCGATGCCCAGCTGGCGAGCCAGGCCGAACGCGCTCATGCCGTACATCAGGCCGAAGTTGATCGCCTTGGCCGCGCGCCGCTCGTTGCCGGTGACCTCGTCGAGCCTGCGCCCGAATACCTCGGCCGCGGTCGCCCTGTGGATGTCGGCGCCGGACTCGAAGGCGCGCACCAGGCCCGGGTCCTGCGACAGGTGGGCCATGATCCGCAGTTCGATCTGCGAGTAGTCGCAGGCCACCAGCTTGCGCCCTGGCGGGGCGACGAATGCACGGCGGATGCGGCGGCCGTCCTCGGTGCGGATCGGGATGTTCTGCAGGTTCGGATCGGACGAGGACAGCCGCCCGGTCGCCGCGCCGGCCTGGTGGTAGCTGGTGTGGACCCGGCCGGTATCCGGGTTGACCATCTCCGGCAGCTTGTCGGTATAGGTGCTGCGCAACTTGGCCAGGCCGCGGTACTCGAGGATCACCCGCGGCAGCTCGTGCTGGTCGGCGATGGCCTCCAGCGCCTCCTCGTTGGTGGAGGGCTGGCCCTTGGGCGTCTTCACCACCGCCGGCAGGCCCAGTTCGTCGAACAGCAGCGCCTGCAGCTGTTTGGGCGAGTCCAGGTTGAAGCTGCGCCCGGCCAGCTCGGTGGCCTTCTGCTGCGCGGCGAGCATGCGCTTGGACAGGTCCGCGCTCTGCCGGCGCAGTTCGTCCACGTCCACCTTCACCCCGTTGGCCTCGATCCGCTCCAGCACCGGCACCAGCGGCATCTCGATCCCGCGGTAGACCCGCTCCAGCGCCGGGACCGCCGCCAGCCGCGGCGACAGCACGCGGTGCAGGCGCAGGGTGACGTCGGCGTCCTCGGCGGCATAGCGGGTGGCGTCGTCCAGGGCCACCTGCGAGAACGGGATCTGCTTGGCGCCCTTGCCGCACACATCCTCGTACTTGATCGTCTCGTAGCCGAGATGGCGGCGGGCCAGGCTGTCCATGTCGTGGCGGGCATTGCCCGCTTCGAGCACGAAGCTCTCCAGCATGGTGTCGTCGTCGTAGCCGGCCAGGGCGATGCCGTGGCGGCGCATCACGTGCAGATCGTACTTGCCGTGCTGGCCGAGCTTGCGCACGCCGGCATCCTCCAGCAGCGGCCGCAACAGGCCCAGCGCCTGCGCCCGCTCCAGCTGCGGCGGGGCACCCGGATAGTCGTGGCCCAGCGGCACGTAGGCCGCGCGACCCGGCTCGGCGGCGAAGCTCAGGCCGACCAGGTTGGCGCGCAGCGCGTCCAGGCTGTCGGTCTCGGTGTCGAAGGCGAACTGGCCGGCGGCGCGCAGCTCGGCGATCCAGGCCTGCAACTGTTCGGCCGTGGTCACGGTTTCGTATTCGCCGGACGCGGCCAGCGCGGGATCCAGGCCTGCGACCGGGGCGGTGGCGGCGGAGACGAAGCCGCTGCCACGCGAGCGCCCCGGCTCCTTCTCGGTCACCGGCACAGCCGGCCCGCCGCCTGCGGCGGCCACCGCACCGGCCTCCAGTTCCTTCAACGCCTGGTTGAAGCCGTAGCGCTGGTACAGCACGCGCAGCTCGTCCAGGTGCGGCTCGCGCAGGCGCAGCGAGTCGGGCGCGCGATCCAGCGCCACGTCGGTCTTGATCGTCACCAGCTCGCGGTTGAGCGGCAGCCGCGGCAGCGCCGCGCGCAGGTTCTCGCCGATCTTGCCCTTGATCGCATTGGCCTGGGCCATCACCGCATCCAGCGAGCCGTATTCGCCCAGCCACTTGGCGGCGGTCTTGGGCCCGCACTTCTCCACGCCGGGCACGTTGTCGATGGTGTCGCCCATCAGCGCCAGCAGGTCGACGATGCGCGCCGCCGGCACGCCGAACTTGCCGATCACCGCCGCGTCCGAGTCCATCCGGCTGCCGCTCATGGTGTTGACCAGCTCGATAGAACCAACGCCGGCGCCCGGCGCGCGCACCAGCTGGGCGAAGTCCTTGTCGCCGGTGGAGATGACCACCTCCATGCCGGCATCGGCGGCCTGGACGGCCAGGGTGCCGATCACGTCGTCGGCCTCCACGCCCTCCACCCGCAGGATGTCCATGCCCAGCGCATGCACCACCTCGCACATCGGCTGCACCTGCGCGCGCAGGTCGTCGGGCATCGGCGGGCGGTTGGCCTTGTACTCGGGGTACAAGTCGTCGCGGAAGGTTCTGCCGGGCGCATCGACCACGAAGGCGACGTAGTCGGGCTTCTCCTTCAGCGTGGCGCGCAGCATGTTGACCACCCCGAACAGCGCCCCGGTCGGCTCGCCGGCCGGATTGCTCAGCGGCGGCAGCGCATGGAAGGCGCGATACAGGTACGAGGAACCGTCGATCAGCACGAGTCTGGGCATGGACCGATTCTACGCCGCGGGCGGTGTCCGTCCTTCGCCGGGCCGGATCGGCCGCGCCGATCCCGGCCGCCGGCTGAACATCGCGCGCATGCCGGGCAAAGGCAGGGCGCATAATGGCGCCGATCCCGAACGAAGCCATGCCATGCGCCTGCCCGTCCCGCCCCCGGCAATCCTGCTCGCGACCCTCGCCCTGGCCGCCTGCGCCACCACGCCCGGCCAGGCCGACGCCCCGCCGGTGGACCTGACCGGGGCCGAAGTCGCCGCCCGCACCCTGGACAACGGCGACGTGGTCGAGGAATACCGGGTCGGTACCCAGCTGCGCATGGTCAAGATCACCCCGGTCCGCGGCGCGCCCTACTACCTGTACGACCGCGACGGCGACGGCGCGCTGGACCGCGACGATGCCGAGCGGCTGCCGCAGACCTACTGGAAGTTGTTCTCTTGGTGATGCGCGTGCGCCTGTTGCGCTGGTTCGAATCCCGGCTCGCTCCCTTCCCAGACACGCCACCGGCCCAGCCCCCGGCCGGCCTGTACGCATTCTGCCGCCACTACACCCGCGGCGCCGAGCCGTGGCTGCTGCTGATGGCGGCCACCACCGCCTGCATTGCCCTGGCGGAGGTGGCGCTGTACGCCTACGTCGGCAGCCTGGTGGACCGGATGAACGCGCTGGGCACGGCCGGCTTCCTCGCCGGGGAAGGCCGCCGGCTGGGGTGGATGGCGGCACTGGTGTTGCTGGGCCTGCCGGCGCTGGTGCTGCTCAACTCGCTGGTCCAGCACCAGACCCTGCTCGGCAACTTCCCGATGCGGATCCGCTGGAACGTGCACCGCTACCTGCTGCGGCAGTCGATGGGCTACTTCCAGGACGAGTTCGCCGGACGCATCGCCACCAAGCTGATGCAGACCTCGCTGGCGGTGCGCGAGACCGTGGTCAAGCTGTTCGACATCGGCAACTACATCGTCGTGTACTTCGGCGCCACCCTGCTGGTGGCCGCGCGTGCCGACTGGCGGCTGATGCTGCCGTTCGCCGGCTGGCTGCTGTGCTACGCGCTGCTGATGCGCTGGTTCGTGCCGCGCATGGGCAAGGTCTCGCAGGAGCAGGCCGACGCGCGTTCGAGCATGACCGGCCGCATCGTCGACAGCTATACCAACATCGCCACGGTCAAGCTGTTCTCGCACTCGCAGCGCGAGCAGGTCTATGCGCGCGAGGCGATGGACGGATTCCTCGGCACCGTGTACCGGCAGATGCGCCTGGCGACCACGGTCTACGGCCTGCTGTACGCACTGAACATGGCGCTGCTGTTCACGGTCGCCGTGCTGGGCATCTGGCTGTGGCTGCACGGCCACGCCAGCGTCGGCGCGGTGGCGGTGGCCTCGGCACTGGCGTTGCGCCTGCTGGGCATGTCGCACTGGATCATGTGGGAGCTGTCGGCGCTGTTCGAGAACATCGGCACCGTGCACGACGGGATCAACTCGATCTCGCTGCCGCCGACGGTGGACGACGCGCCCGGCGCGCCGGCGCTGCCGCAGGTGCGCGGGGACGTCCGCTTCCAGGACGTGGCCTTCCACTACGGCAAGGGCGGCGGGGTGATCGAGCATTTCGACCTGCGCATCGCGCCTGGCGAGAAGATCGGCCTGGTCGGGCGCTCCGGCGCCGGCAAGTCGACCCTGGTCAACCTGTTGCTGCGTTTCCACGACGTGGAGGCCGGGCGCATCACCGTGGACGGCATCGACGTGGCCGGCGTGCAGCAGGACTCGTTGCGCGCGCAGATCGGCATGGTCACCCAGGACACTTCGCTGCTGCACCGCTCGGTGCGCGAGAACATTCTCTACGGCCGCCCGGACGCGAGCGAGGAGGAGATGCTCGAGGCCGCGCGCCAGGCCGACGCCGACGGCTTCATCCGCGAGCTGGTCGACTCCAAGGGCCGCCGCGGCTACGACGCGCAGGTGGGCGAGCGCGGGGTCAAGCTGTCCGGAGGCCAGCGCCAGCGGATCGCGATCGCCCGGGTGCTGCTGAAGAACGCGCCGATCCTGGTGCTGGACGAGGCGACCTCGGCGCTGGATTCGGAAGTGGAGGCGGTGATCCAGGAGAACCTGTACCGGCTGATGCAGGGCAAGACCGTGATCGCCATCGCCCATCGCCTGTCCACGATCGCGGCGATGGACCGGCTGGTGGTGATGGACCAGGGCAGGATCGTCGAGCAGGGCACGCACGAGCGGCTGCTCGCGCAGGGCGGCCTCTATGCGCAGCTGTGGCAGCGCCAGTCCGGCGGGTTCCTCGAACTGGCCGCCGAATGATCCCCCCCGGTCCCGCCGCCTGCGGGTCCGACGACGCGGATGCCGTCACGCAGGTACCGACCGTATAGGTGCCTGCGGCCGGTCGGCACATGTATCGGCCGGGTCGTGGATCGAACCAAGAACAGCCGACCCACAGCCGGCTCCACGGGACCGCGTCAAGGATGGGTGGGCACGGCGGCTTCGCGCCGGCGCTGGGCGCGGCCGAGGACCAGGCCAGTGCCGGCCCAGGCCAGGGCGATGCCGGCGCCGAGGGTCATGGCCAGCGCCGGATGCTCGCCCAGCAGGTCCAGGGCGCGCTTGACCCAGGCGCTGAGCGCATCGCCACCGCGGTAAACCACCGTGTCGACGAAGTTCTTCGCCTTGTACTTGTCCCCGGCCGGGACCACCGTGTAGAGCATCTCCCGCCCCGGCCGCACGAACGCGTATTCGCCCGCGCGCCGCACCACCATCACCACCACGAACACCGCGAACACCGGCGCCAGCGCCAGCCACAGGAAACCGAAGGCCATCACCAGCGGCACCCCGACCAGCAGCACGCCCACTCCCAGCCGCTGCGCGATCCGGCCGGTGAGGAACAGCTGGGTGCAGATCGCCAGCACCTGCACCACAGTGTCGATCAGGCCGAACACCTGGGTCTGCCGGGCGCGATCGGGGAACAGCTCGGCCACCATCCGCGCTTGCTCGAAGTACAGGAAGGTGGTCACCGTCGCCAGCAGGACCACGAACAGGGCGATGCCCGCCAGGTAAGGCGAGCGGAACACCGCGGTGGCGCCGGCGAAGGGGTTGCCGCCCAGCGGGCGTTGCCGCTGCAGCGGCGCCTCGCCGCCCGGAGCCGGATGCCGGTCGCGCCAGCGGTGCAGCCACGACGCGGCCACGGCGCTGCCCGCGACGAACAGCGCGGACAGCAGCAACAGCCCGCCGTGGCCCAGCGGTCGCACCAGTGCGGTGGCCAGGATCGGGCCGGCGAGCCCGCCCGCGCTGGCGCCGGCGGCGATCAGCGCGAACAGGCGCTTGGCCTCGGCGCTGGCGAACACGTCGGCCAGCACGCTCCAGGCCAGCGAGACCAGCAGCAGGTTGATCACCGAGACCCAGATATAGAACGCGCGCCCAGCCCAGACGTTGTCCGGCTGCAGCGCCAGGCCGGCACCGAAGCCGAGCAGGCTGGCCGCCACCAGGCCGAACACCCAGGGCACGATCCGCCACCGCGGCACCTTCGAGGCGATCCAGCCGTACAGCGGCAGCACCGCCAGCGTCGCCAGGAAGGTGCCGGTGAACAGCCATTGCAGGTTGTCCACGCCACCGGCCACGCCCATGGTCTCGCGCACCGGCCGCAGCATGAAGTAGCCGGTGAACAGCAGGAAGAACATCGCCAGCCCGCCGGCGACCGCCGGCGCCTCGTGCGGGCGCACGCCGAACAGGCGCGACATCCGTATCGCCCATGGGCCGGAATCCCGCGGCACGCTCACCGCGCCTCCTCGTGTGCGTGCATCGCCGAGTCTCCCGGGATTGAGGCGCAGAGCAGTCAGGCACGATCCTACTGCGGCCGTACCTCCGGGCCATGTGACTTGCGGCATGGCGCCGACTGGCACGGTGACCGGCACCACTGGTATCCTGCGCGCACCCTCTTGGGGAGTAGCCTGCTCCGTGCGCAATGCGCGGAGCGCCCGCGTCAACACACTCGGCCTTCACGGCCGTGGCGCGGACACCCGCGGCGTCCGCCGCCGGGACTGGCGAGACCAACGGCCCGTCGGCGCATCCGTGGTTGGACGCCGGCAGGTCGCGTCCGCCTTCCAGCCCGGTGCCCGCTTGCCCATGAATCCGTTCTCCATCCTCCTGGTCGGCCTGGCCATGTCCACCGACGCCTTCGCCGCCGCGATCGGCAAGGGCGCGGCGATGCAACGGCCGCAGTTGCGCGAGGCGCTGCGCGCCGGCCTGATTTTCGGCGCCATCGAAGCGATCACCCCGTTGCTCGGCTGGCTGCTCGGCAGCGCCGCCTCACGCCACATCACCGCCTGGGACCATTGGATCGCCTTCGGCGTGCTGGGCCTGCTCGGCCTGCACATGATCTGGAACGGACTGAAGCCGGAGACGGCGGATGCCGAAAGCGGCGCACCGCCCAGGCACGGCTTCTGGAATCTCGCCGCCACCGGGCTGGGCACCAGCATCGACGCAATGGCGGTGGGCGTGAGCCTGGCCTTCCTCGATGCGCCGATCCTGGTCGTCGCCGCGGCGATCGGCCTGTGCACTCTGGTCATGGTCACCCTCGGGATCATGCTCGGCCGCGTGCTCGGCACCCTGGCCGGCAAGCGCGCCGAGATCCTCGGCGGCGCGATCATGATCGTGGTGGGCGCGGCGATCCTGTACGAACACCTGACCGGCGCCGCCTGACGGCGGACCGGGCAGTCAGCGCACCACCAGCACCGGCACCGTCGACTTCGCCAGTACCGCCTGGGTCTGGCTGCCGAGCAGGACCCGGCCCAGGCCGCGGCGGCCGTGCGAGGCCATCACCACCAGCCCGGCGCCGTGCCCGGCGACCGCGGCGACGATGGCTTCGGAGGGATGGCCGTCGGCCACGTGCACCGTCTCGCAGGCCACGCCCGCGGTCGTGGCCCGGGCCAGTGCATCCTGCAGGATCCGCTGCGCCGAGCGCGCGCAGCCTTCGCGGTACTCGGCCTGCATCGCCGGATCGGCCGACAACGCCAGTGCGTCGTCGAACGCCGGCATCCACGGTTCGGTGACGGTGACCACCGTCACCGGGACCTTCAGGGCCGCGGCCAGCGCCAGGCCATGGGCCAGGCCCCTGCCGGCCAGTTCCGAACCATCGGTGGCGATCAGGATGCGCTCGTACATCATGGCGGGATACCGGCATGGGGATGCGGCTATTGCACACCCACGCCGGCAGCCGGGCAACCCGGCCGGCGTCCGGCATGGCGTCGCCAACCCCTGTGGAGCCCACCGTCGGTCGGCTGCCCTGGAAGCCCGATATCCCGCTGCCGTGGCATGGCGTTGGCCGGCCAACGGCCGGCTTCACCGCCGCAGCCCTGCAACCGTCGGGCTACAGGGGCTGCAGGTTGGCGAAGGCCAGCACCAACCACTTGCTGCCGGCGTCGTCGAAATTGACCTGGACCCGCGCGTGCGCGCCGCTGCCTTCGTAGTCGGTGACCACGCCACGGCCGAAGCTGGCATGGACCACGCCCTGTCCCAGCTTCAGCGCCGGCTGTTCCAGGACCGGATGCGCCGCGCGCGGCGGTGCGGCCATCGGCCGGGCCACCTGCACCCGCGGCCGCACCTCGTGGAGCAGGTGGCCGGGGATCTCGCGCAGGAAGCGCGAGGGCATGCCGTACATGTCCATGCCATGGATGCGCCGGCTCTCGGCGTAGGTCAGTACCAGCTTCTGCCGGGCGCGGGTGATGCCGACGTAGGCCAGCCGCCGCTCCTCCTCCAGCCGCCCGCTCTCCTCCAGCGACTTGCTGCTGGGGAACACGCCCTCCTCCACCCCGACCAGGAACACCAGCGGGAACTCCAGGCCCTTGGCCGAATGCAGGGTCATCAGCTGCACGCCGTCCTCGTCGGCCTGGGCCTGGCCCTCGCCCGCCTCCAGCGCCGCGTAGGAGAGGAACGCCACCAGCTCGCTCATGCTCTCCTGGTCGTCGTCCAGTTCGGCGCGCGAGAAGCGCGAGGCCACCGACACCAGTTCGTCCAGGTTCTCCAGCCGCGATTCGGCGTCGAGCTGGCCGCGCGCCTCGCTGGACCAGTGCTCGCGCAGGCCCGAGCGCGCCAGTACGTGGTCCACCCGGTCCTTCAGCGCCAGGTCGGTGGTTTCCGCGTCCAGCGCTTCGACCAGGTTGAGGAAGCCGGCCACCGCGTTGCGCGCGCGCGCGGCCAGCCCGTTGCCGTTGACCAGCGCGGTGGCCGCCTGCCACAGCGACATCGCGCCCTCGCGCGCCTGCCGGCGCACCTCGTCCAGGGTACGGTCGCCGATCCCGCGCGCGGGCGTGTTCACCGCACGCTCGAACGCCGCGTCGTCGGCGCGGCTGGCGACCAGGCGCAGGTAGGCCAGGGTGTCCTTGACCTCGGCGCGCTCGAAGAAGCGCATGCCGCCGTACACCCGGTACGGCACCTGTTCGGCCAGCAACACCTCTTCCAGCGCGCGCGACTGCGCATTGCTGCGGTAGAGCACCGCCGCCTCGCGCCAGCTGCCGCCGTCGCGCACCCACTGGCGGATGCGCTCGACCACGAAGCGCGCCTCGTCCATCTCGTTGTAGGCCGCGTACACGTCCACCGGCTCGCCGTCGCCGCTGTCGGTCCACAGCTGCTTGCCGATGCGGTCGGGGTTGTGCGAGATCACCGCGTTGGCGGCGTTGAGGATGTTGGCGCTGGAGCGGTAGTTCTGCTCCAGGCGGATGGTCTGCGCGCCGGGGAAGTCGCGCAGGAACTGCTGCACGTTCTCGACCTTGGCCCCGCGCCAGCCGTAGATGGCCTGGTCGTCGTCGCCGACCACGAATACCCGGCCACTGTCCCCGGCCAGCACGCGCACGAAGGCGTACTGGATCGCGTTGGTGTCCTGGAACTCGTCGACCAGGATGTCGCGGAAGCGGGCGCGGTAGTGCCCCAGCAGCGCCGGGGTGTCGCGCAGCAGCTCGTGCGCGCGCAGCAGCAACTCGGCGAAATCGACCAGGCCGGCGCGGTCGCAGCGCTCCTGGTACAGCGCGTAGGCGCGGCGCAGGGCGTCGGTCCACGGGTCGTCGCCGGGCTGGATGTGCTGCGGGCGCCGGCCCTCGTCCTTCTGCGCGTTGATCCACCAGGCGATCTGCCGCGGCGGGAAGCGGCCGTCGTCCAGGTCCAGCTGCTGGGCCACGCGCTTGACCAGGCGCAACTGGTCGTCGCTGTCGAGCACCTGGAAGGACTCGGGCAGCTTCGCCTCGTTCCAGTGCAGGCGCAGCAGGCGGTGGGCGATGCCGTGGAAAGTGCCGATCCACATCCCGCGCGCGCCATGGCGCAACTGCGCGTCGGCGCGCGCGCGCATCTCGCCGGCGGCCTTGTTGGTGAAGGTCACGGCGAGGATGCCGTGCGCCGGCACGCCCAGCACCTCATTGAGCCAGGCGATGCGGTGGGTCAGGACCCGGGTCTTGCCGGAGCCGGCGCCGGCCAGCACCAGATAGTGTCCCGGCGGCGCGGACACCGCCTCACGCTGGGCCGGGTTGAGATCGTCGAGCAGGTGGGAGACATCCATCCGGGCATCTTACCGGCCCGCGCGCAGGCGATGCTGCGGCGCAGCGAAACCGCCTCACCGATCCCCGGGCGAAGGCGTTGCGCGAGTGGATCGACGGTCTTGACCGATAGTGTTTGACAGCGTTGTCAAACCACGGTTACAACGGCCCGGGAGCCGGCGCCCGGGACACGGTACCGCTCCGTGTCCCCCGTGTGGCAGAGTGCCCCAGCAACCGGCTCCGCCACCGGACCGGCGACATCCACCCCGATAACGATGGGCACCGCATGGCACAGCAAACCCGTTGGTCGCAGTTCCTCGTCCTGATCACGGTGTTCTTCTTCTGGGGCTTCGTCGCCGCCAGCAACGACATCCTGATCCCGGTGTTCAAGAAGGCTTTCGCGCTCTCGCAGATGCAGAGCATGTTCGTCGCGTTCGCCTTCTACGTGGCCTACACCGTCGGCTCGCTGGTCTATTTCTTCACTTCCAAGGCCATCGGCGCCGACGTCCTCAACCGGATCGGCTACAAGAACGGCATCTGCCTGGGCCTGCTGATCTCGGCGATGGGCTCGCTGCTGTTCTTCCCGGCGGCCAACAACGGTTCGTTCGGCTTGATGCTGTCGGGCCTGTTCATCGTCGGCCTGGGTTTCTCGCTGCAGCAGATCGCCGCCAACCCGCTGGCGATCGTGATGGGCAACCCGGCCACCGGCGCGCAGCGGCTGACCATGGCCGGCGGCGTCAACAACTTCGGCACCACCATCGGCCCGCTGCTGGTCAGCTTCGCCATCTTCGGCAGCGTGGTCGCCGGCAATACCGAAGCCAGCATCGAGAGCGTCAAGATCCCGTACCTGGTGCTGGGCGCGGCCTTTGTGCTGGTCGCCGTCTTCCTGAAGTTCTCCTCGGTGCCGAACCACATCGACCTCGAGAAGCTGGCCAGCCAGGAAGCCGACGACGCCGGCAAGCTGGCGCACAAGCCCTCGGCGTTCGGCTATCCGCAGCTGGTGCTGGGCATGCTGGCGATCTTCGTCTACGTCGGCGTGGAGGTCTCGACCATCGCCAACCTCCCGGCCTACCTCGAATTGCCGGTGGAACAGGGCGGGCTGGGACTGGCGACCGCGATGATCGCGCCGTTCGTGTCGCTGTACTGGGCCAGCCTGATGATCGGCCGCTGGGCCGGCGCGGCCGGCGCGTTCGAGGTCGGCCTCAACGCCAAGCGCATGCTGACCGTGCTGCTGCCGTACCTGGCGTTCGGGGTGTTCCTCGCCGTCAATGCCATCGCGCGCCACGAGATCGCGCACTTCTTCACCTATGGCCTGGTGATCGTGCTGATGATCGCAGCGACCTTCGCCAGCGGCGGCAATCCGGCGCGGATGCTGCTGTACTTCGCGCTGTGCGGCATCGTCGCACTGCTGATCGGGATGTTCACCACCGGCATGACCAGCGTGGTGGCCTTCGTCAGCGTGGGCCTGTTCTGCAGCACGATGTGGCCGTGCATCTTCGCGCTGGCGATCACCGGGCTGGGCCGCCACACCAACCAGGGCAGCAGCCTGCTGATCATGATGATCATGGGCGGCGGCGTGGTCAGCCTGACGCAGGGCGCGCTGGCCGACCGGATCGGCATCCACTACAGCTTCATCGTCGGCGTGCTGTGCTTCGCCTACCTGGCGTTCTACGCGCTGGCCGCCAACCGGTCGCTGAAAAGCCAGGGCATCGACCTGGACAAGCTCACGGCGCAGGGCGGTCACTGACCATCGCGCCCCGCGGTCGGGCGCCCCGCCCGGCCGCTCAGCGGGCCGGCGCCGGCCCGGTGGAGCGCCGCAGCTGCAGCGCATACGGCACCGTGACCATGCCGCCGTCGCCGCGGTCGCGGATCGCCTTGAGCAGTTCCAGCCCGGCCAGGCGGCCCATCTCCCGGGTCGGCTGGCGCACCGTGGTCAGCGCCGGATAGATGTGGCGGGCGATCGGAGTGTCGTCGAAACCGCAGACCGACACGTCCCTGGGCACCGACAGGCCGCGTTCGCAGATCGCGCAGATCGCGCCGGCCGCCATGTCGTCGTTGGCGGCGAAGATCGCGGTCGGCGGATCGCCCAGGCCGAGCAGGTGGCTGGCCGCGGCGAAACCCGAGTCGTAGGAGAACTCGCCGTCCACCACCAGGGCGTCGTCCCAGGCCAGGCCGGCATGCTCAAGCCCGTCGCGATAGCCCGCCAGGCGCCAGCTGCTCGCGCCGTGCGCGGGATGGCCCTTGACGTGGGCGATGCGGCGGTGCCCGAGCGAGGCCAGGTGCGCAATCATCTCGGCGACTGCGTTGCGCTCGTCGACCACCACGCCGATGCGGCGATTCGGTTCGGTGGGGGAAATGCTCGCCCACGGGATGCCGAGTTCGTCCAGGCGCTGCAGCAGTGCCGCGTCGTCGGTGATCGGCGGGGTCAGCACGACGCCGTCGATCTGCGACTGCAGGACCAGCGCCTCGACCTTGGAAACGATGTCCATGGCATCGTAGACCAGGGGCACCAGCATGAGGTTGTAGTGCTGGGCCTGGCAGGCGTCGAGCACGCCGAGCTCGACCTCCATCAGGTAGTTGCTGGACGGGTTGTCGTACAGCATCGCCACCAGGTACGAGCGCCGCCCGGCCAGCACCCGGGCGGACGGATGCGGGCGGTAGCGCATCCGCTCGACCACCGCCTGCACCCGCTCGCGGGTGGCCTCGGACACGTTCGGCTCATGGTTGAGCACGCGGGAGACGGTCTTGATCGACACGCCCGCTTCCGCCGCCACATCCTCGATCCGAACGCGTGCCATGTGCTTGCGATCCTCTCCGTGAAGCCTCGGGATTCTGCCAGATCACGCGCCGCGCCATTCCGCACGGCATCCGGAGCCGGGCGCGCAGGCGACCCGGCGCCATGCACGGCACGCGCCGGCCGGATCCGCGCGTCCGCGGGGTTGCCGCGCACCCGGCATCGGCTGCGCGGACCCGCTATCGTGCAGTATATGACAGCGTTGTCAGACCGTCCCCGGCCAGCGCCGCGCCGGACCACGAACCGATGGAACGCATCCCGATGAGCACCTCCTGTTCCCGTCCGCCCATGCCCTGCCCGTCCATGGGCCTCGCCCTAGCGATGCTGCTGGCCTCCTGCGGCGGCCAGCGCGACGCCTCCGCCGATCCCGCCGCCACCGACGCTGCCGCGGCCACGATAGATCCGCTCCACTGGCCGCAACCAGCCTGGCCGTTCGCCCAGGACGCGGACCTGGAGCGGCGCGTGGACGCACTGCTGGCATCGATGACCCTGGAAGAGAAGGTCGGCCAGGTCATCCAGGGCGACATCGCCAGCATCACCCCGGAGGACGTGCGCAAGTACCGGCTCGGGTCGGTGCTTGCCGGCGGCGGGTCCGACCCGGGCGGCAGGTACAACGCCAGCCCCGCCGAGTGGCTGGCGCTGGCCGACGCCTTCTGGGAGGCGTCGATGGATACCCGCGGCGGCGGCAAGGCGATCCCGTTGCTCTGGGGGATCGACGCGATGCACGGCCAGAGCAATATCGTCGGCGCGACCCTGTTCCCCCACAACATCGGCCTGGGCGCGACGCGCAATCCCGGGCTGCTGCGCGAAATCGCCCGCATCACCGCGATCGAGACCCGGGTCACGGGCATGGAATGGACGTTCGCGCCGACCGTGGCGGTGCCCCGCGACGATCGCTGGGGCCGCACCTACGAAGGCTATTCCGAGGATCCGGCGCTGGTGGCCAGCTTCGCTGGCGCGTTCGTCGAGGGCCTGCAGGGCAAGCCCGGCACGCCGGAGTTCCTCGACGACCGGCACGTCATCAGTTCGGTCAAGCACTTCCTTGGCGACGGCGGCACCAGCGGCGGCAAGGACCAGGGCGATACCCTGACCAGCGAAGCGCAGTTGCGCGACATCCATGCGGCCGGCTACGTGCCGGGCATCGCCGCCGGCGCGCAATCGGTGATGGCTTCGTTCAACAGCTTCCATGGCCAGAAGATGCATGGCCACGAGCCGCTGCTGACCGGAGTGCTCAAAGAGCGGATGAACTTCGGCGGATTCGTCGTGGGCGACTGGAACGGGCATGGCCAGGTCGAGGGTTGCACCAACACCGATTGCCCGCAGGCCTTCAACGCCGGCCTGGACATGGCGATGGCCCCGGACAGCTGGAAGGGCCTGTACGAATCGACCCTGGCGCACGCGAAGGCCGGCACCCTGCCGATGCAAAGGCTCGACGACGCGGTGCGGCGGATCCTGCGGGTGAAATTCCGCATGGGCCTGTTCGGAAAGCCCAGGCCGTCCGCACGCGCGCTCGGTGGCCGGTTCGAACTGCTCGGCGCGCCCGCGCACCGCGCCGTCGCGCGCCAGGCGGTGCGCGAGTCGCTGGTGTTGCTGAAGAACCAGGGCGGCGTGCTGCCGCTATCGCCCGCGACGCGGCTGCTGGTGGCCGGCGAGGCCGCCAACGACATCGGCCGCCAGGCCGGTGGCTGGACTCTCACCTGGCAGGGCGACGGCACCACCCGCGCCGACTTCCCCAACGCCGATTCGATCTGGGACGGCCTCCAGGCCCAGGTGCGGGCGGCGGGCGGCAGCGCCGAACTGGCGCCGGATGGCCGATACGCGCGCAGGCCCGATGCGGCCATCGTCGTGTTCGGAGAGGAGCCCTACGCCGAATTCCAGGGCGACCTGCCGGATCTGATGTTCAAGGGCGGGAACTCCGGCGACCTCGAACTGATCCGCAGGCTCAAGGCCGAGGGCATCCCGGTGGTGGCCGTGTTCCTCAGCGGGCGGCCGCTGTGGGTCAATCGCGAGATCAATGCCGCCGACGCCTTCGTCGCCGCATGGCTGCCGGGTTCCGAAGGCGGCGGCATCGCCGACGTGCTGTTGCGCGGCGGCGACGGCAAGCCGCAGCACGACTTCAAGGGCAGGCTCGGCTTTTCCTGGCCCAGGTACGCCAACCAGTTTGCGAACAACGTCGGCCAGGCCGGCTATGCGCCGCTGTTCGCCTTCGGGCACGGGCTGACCTATGCCGACGACGGCGACCTGGCAACGCTGCCGGAGGCATCCGGCATCGACGCCGGCGCGGCCCGCGCCAGTGCCTGGTTCGAGCGCGGCGTACCGGCCGCCGGCATGGTCCTGCGCCTGGTCGGCGCCGATGGCGCGGCACTGGACGCCGTGCATCCCGCCGCCGTGACCACGGACGGTTCGCTGCGGATGACCGCGATCGACCATGAAGTGCAGGAAGGCGCGCGCCTGTTCGCATGGAGCGGCGATGCCTCGGTGCAGCTGCGCACGAACGCGCCGCTGGAGCTGGCACGCGAGGCCGACGGCGGCAGGGCCGTGGTCGCGACCCTGCGGATCGATGCGCTGCCGGCCGACGGCAGGGCCTCGCTCGGCGCCGGCTGCGGCGAGGGCTGCGGCGGCGAACTGCCGGTCGATAACGCCCTGGCGAAGCTGCCCCGCGGCGAATGGATGCGGGTGGGCGTGCCGCTGGAATGCCTGCGCGCGGCCGGCGTCGATACCGGCAAGCTGGACGTGCCGTTCGCGCTGCGCATGGGCAGCGGGGCGCGGATCGCACTAGCCAGGGTCGCCGTCGGCGACGAGTTCGAGCACGAGGTGGACTGCGCGGCCCGGTGACGGCCGCCGCCACGGCACCCCACGCGTCCAGTCCTCCTGCCCGTGCGGGCAGGATGGCTCCCGCGCTTCAGTGCGCCTCGTGCTCGCGCCGGGCGCTGGTACCGGTCATCAGCTTGTCGGTCCAGGCGATGCCGATGGCCGAGAGGATGAACACGACGTGGATGATGGTCTGCCACATCACCCCTTCGGGAGTCAGCGCCGTGCAACGGCCTTCGCCGAGGTTGGAGGCGGCGGTGACGACCAGCTCCGGCGGACAGAACGGCAGGCCCTTCAGGGTGCCGGCGGCGATGAAGGTCTTGAGCAAATGGATCGAGGAAATGCCGATGATGGCCATCGCCAGCTTCACCTTCAGCACCGAGGCGTTGACGTGGCTCAACCATTCCGGCTGGTCCGGGTGCCCATCCAGGTCCAGCCGCGAGACGAAGGTCTCGTAGCCGCCGACGATCACCATCACCAGCAGGTTGGAGATCATCACCACGTCGATCAGGCCCAGCACCAGCAGCATGATCTGCTGCTCGCCCATCGACGGCGCGTCGTGCAGCAGGTGCCACAGCTCCTTGCCGAACAGGAACACGTACACGCCCTGGGCCACGATCAGGCCCAGGTACAGCGGCAGCTGCAACCAGCGCGAGGCGAAGATCAGCGCCGGCAATGGCTTCAGGCGGCGGGGGACGGGCTGGGTCATGGCGGATGCGCTGCGCTGCGGTTGCGGGACGGCGCAGGGTAACGATCAGCCCGCAGGCTGCCAAGCGGGGTCGGGCGGGCGGGATAGGTGGCGCCGGTCGGCCCCGCCCATCCCGCCTCCCCTGCGGCACTCAGCGATGCGGGACCGTGAACAGGATCCAGCCGTCGCGCCGCGCGACCTCGGTGCCGCCGGTCTCGTGGATGAACAGCCTCGGATCGGTCCCGGGCGGGCAAGCGACCAGGTCGGCCCCCGCGCCCATGAACTGGCCGGTGAACGCGCTTTCGCCGGCTCGGCGGCACAGGTCGCCCTCGCTGCGGAAGCCGGCCCCGAACAGCGGGATGTCGGCTGGCGGACGCGCCGCGCTGCCCGGATGGCTGATGGAAGGGCCGCCGCTCGAGCAGGATGCGAGCAGCAAGACAGCGGGCAGCGCAAGAGCGAGGAGCAGGCGCATCTGGAACCTCCGGGTGGGATGAAAGTACCGGCGAACCCGATGGTCCGCGGGCTTCCATCTGAGCACGCCCAAAACTTCAGCGTCAATCCGGGCCGGGATCCCGGATCAGGGCTGCGGCTTCAGCTCGAATTCCTTCGGCGGCTCCGTGCCCAGCAGGTGCTCGACGAAGTAGTCCCAGCGCCGGCGCATCACGTAGTTGTTGTCCGCACCGAAGGCATGGCGCGCGTGCGGCAGCAGCAGCAGGTCGAAGTCCCTGTTCGCCTTCACCAGCGCGTCGACCACCTGCAGGGTGGACTGCACCGGGACGTTGTCGTCCATCATCCCGTGGATCAGGAACAGCTTGCCCTGCAGGTGCTGCGCCTGCGAGGCGTTGTCCTGGCCGGTGTAGTTGCTGGTGCCGTCGGGCTGCTTCTGCAGCAGGCCGTGGTAGCGCTCGGCCCAGTCGTCCTCGTAGGTGAGGTTGTCGTGGTTGCCGGATTCGGCGATCCCGACCTTGTACACCCCGGGATAGCGGAACATCGCCGCGGCGGTGGCGTTGCCGCCGCCGGAATGGCCCCACATGCCGGCGCGGGCGGTATCGATCCACGTATGGCGTTCGCCCAGCTGCTTCAGCGCCGCCACCTGGTCGGGCAGGGTGTTGTCGGCCATGTCGCCGTACCAGGTGTCCTGGAAGGACTTGCTCCGCATCGGCGTGCCCATGCCGTCCACGGCGACGACGACGAAGCCCAGTTCCGCCAGCGCCTGGTGGTCGCGGTGCGCCGGCGCGAAGCTGCGCGAGCGCACCGAGCCGACCTGCGGGCCGGGATAGATGTAGGTGACGATCGGGTACTTCTTCGATGGATCGAATCGGGAAGGCTTGAACATCAGCCCGTACAGGTCGGTCCTGCCGTCGCGCGCCTTGACCGTGAACCGCTCCGGCGGCACCCAGCCGGCGGCCCGCAACCGGGACAGGTCGGCACGCGCGATCTCCGCGACCTGCGCGCCTTCGCTGTCGCGCAGCACCGCCACCGGCGCGGTATCCACCGTCGAATGGACGTCGACGAAATACCTGCCGTCCTGCGAGAAGTGGGCGGCGTGGTTGGCGTCCTCCGGGGTCAGCAGCCGCACCCGGCCGTCATCCAGGCCGACCTTGTAATAGTGGACGAAGTACGGATCGCGCCCCGGCTCCCGGCCCACGCCGCTCAGCCACAGCGTGCGCGACTCCGGATCCAGGCGGGCGATGCCGGCCACATTCCATTCGCCGTGGGTGACCTGGCGTTTCGGTTCGCCGGTGGCCAGGTCGTGCAGGTACAGGTGGCCCCAGTCGGACTTCTGGCTGAACCAGAGGAACTCGCCGCTCTCCGGCAGATAGCGCCAGTTCGCCGAAGCCAGCGCCGGCGCGCTCTGGTACTGCGTGGCCACGGTCTCCTCGTACACGTCGCGGACCTCGCCGGTGGCCGCGTCGGCCACCCGCAGCCGCGCCGACTTGTGCCCGCGATCGGTGCTGACGAAGGCCAGGGTTTTGCCGTCCGCGGCCCATTGCACGTCCTCCCAGCCGTTGTCGCAGACCAGGTCGTCGCTGCAGGTGGAACGGTGCGGGTCCGGCGGCATGCGCAGGCGCACGGTCCGCGGCGCGGCGCCGGACAGGTCGATCACCACCCGTTCGATCATGGTGACGTCCTCGTCGCCGGCGAACGGGTACTTCCATTGCTCGACCCTGGGCGCGCCGACATTGGTGCCGACCATCGTCATGGTCCGGGTCTTGCGCTGGTCCTGCTGGAAGCTGGCGATCTTCCGCCCATCCGGCGACCACGCCACGATGGCGTTGTCGGTGTGCTTCCAGCCGGCGTTGTCGGTGGCGTAGCCGTAGTCGGGCGCGCCGTCGAAGGTGAGCTGGGTCTCCTGGCCGCTGGACAGGTCGCGCAGCCACAGGTTCCAGTCGCGGACGAAAGCCGCGCGGCTGCCGTCGGGCGAGGCCGCGCCCGGTTCCTTGCCGGATTCGGGCTTGTGCACCGCGGTGCATTCGCGGGCATCGCACCGGAATTCGGCACCCGTGGACAGGGACACCACCAGGCCGCCGCCGTCCAGGCGCACCCCAGCCACCGGCAGGCGGGCGGGATCGGCGGGGTGGCCCTTGCCGCGGCCGGACCGGTCGATCGCGGCGGCCAGGGCTTCCGCATCGAACGCCGTCGCCGGTTCGCCACCGGGATCCAGGCGCAGGAAATCGACCTTGCCGCCGCCGGACCGCTGGTACACCACGCTGCCGTCGTCCAGCCAGCCCAGCACCCGCACCAGCCCATCCACCAGCGGCGTGGTGCGCTCGCCCAGCATGCTCGCCGCGCGCGCATAGTCGGCTGCGGTCACCTGCGCCGCCGCCGTTCCCGCCATGCCGGCAACGACGCCGGCCATCAGCGCCACCCCCAGCCAATGCCGCATCCGTTTCGCATCACCCCGCCCCATCGTCCGTTCCCGTCCACGCGGCATGCCCACGCACGCCCCGATGCTAGCGTGGGCGGAAGGGACCGGCACCTGCCGGAAGCTGGGTCGACCGCCTCCCGCTACGGCTGCGGCGGCACCCAGATCGCGACCCCGGCGGCCTTCTTCTGCTGGGTCGGGATGCCGATGCCGATGCCGCCACCGACGTTCCCGCCCCAGCTGCCGGCACCGACCGACATGCTTGCCGGACCGGTGGACGACCCCACCCCGATCAGGACCACACCGTTGGCGCCAAGCGCAGCGGCCTCGCGCTTGAGCCGCTCCACCGCCGCATCGGTCTGGCCCTGGGTGCCGAAGCCGATCGCGCTGGAGGACTCGAGTTGGGCGATTTCCTGCGACCCCGGCGGCACCGAGGCATAGACCTGCACCTGGGCGGGGTCGATCGGCGGACGCGCCTGGCCGACCATGATCTTGGAGGAGCCGGCGCAGCCGGCAAGGGCCAGCACGGCGGCAAGGGCGATCTGCGGGCGCATGGCGATCCTCCGGCATTCGGCGATGGAACCGGCGCACATGATCCCCTTCCCGGGGTGAACCGGCCGACAATCCGGCGCACCCGGCCGGCCGGGCGACCCGCAATCCCGGCCCGCCCGGTGCCGCGGCGTATCATGTGCCGCTGGATCGACCGGAGTCGCCATGAGCTTTCCCCATGTCCGCCTGCGGCGCATGCGCCGCGACGAATTCTCGCGCCGGCTGATGCGCGAGCACGTGCTCACCGCCAATGATCTGATCTACCCGGTATTCGTGCACGAGGCACAGGGCCGCGCGCCGGTGCCATCAATGCCGGGGGTGGAACGGCTGTCGATCGACGAGTTGCTGCGGGTGGGCGAGCAGGCGCTGGAACTGGGGGTGCCGGTGCTGGACCTGTTCGGCGTGCCGGACCCGGCGGCCAAGACCGCCGACGGCCGCATCGCCTGGGACGAGGACGGGATCGTGCCGCGTGCGGTCCGCGCGCTGAAATCGCGCTTCCCCGAGCTGGGAGTGATGACCGACCAGGCCCTGGACCCCTACACCACCCACGGCCAGGACGGGCTGATCGATGCGGACGGCTACATCCTCAATGACGCCACCATCGAGGCGCTGGTGAGGCAGTCGCTGGCCCATGCCGCGGCCGGCGCCGACATCCTCTCGCCCAGCGACATGATGGACGGCCGCATCGGCGCGATCCGCGAGGCGCTGGAGGACGCCGGCTTGGTCAACACCCGGATCCTGTCCTACGCGGCCAAATACGCCTCCTCGTTCTACGGCCCATTCCGCAGCGCGGTCGGCAGCGCCGGGAGCCTGGGCAAGGGCAACAAGTACACCTACCAGATGGACCCGGCCAATGCCGACGAGGCCCTGCGCGAAGTCGAGCTGGACATCGCCGAGGGCGCGGACATGGTCATGGTCAAGCCCGGCCTGCCCTACCTGGACGTGATCCGGCGGGTGAAGGACGCCTTCGGCGTGCCCACCTTCGCCTACCAGGTCAGCGGCGAGTACGCGATGCTCAAGGCCGCCGCCGCCAACGGCTGGCTGGACGAGAAGGCCTGCGCGCTGGAAGCGCTGCT
The DNA here is from genome assembly GCA_017302035.1 of Lysobacterales bacterium. GTDB lineage: Bacteria > Pseudomonadota > Gammaproteobacteria > Xanthomonadales > Xanthomonadaceae > Pseudoxanthomonas. Next base: position 2,435 of record JAFLEA010000030.1, on the reverse strand, counting down.
GGCGTTCAAGCGCGCCGGCGCCGACGGCGTGCTCACCTATTTCGCGCTGGATGCGGCGCGCTGGCTCCGCGGAGGCTGACCGACCATGACCCTTGCCCGTTACGCCGTGTTCGGCCACCCGATCGCGCACTCGCTGTCGCCGGCGATCCATGCGGCCTTCGCCCGGCAGCACGGCATCGCCCTGGAATACACCGCCATCGACGCGGCGCCGGCCGACTTCGCCGCCGCGCTGGAACGCTTTGCCGCCGCCCGCGGACGCGGCTGCAACGTCACCCTGCCGCTGAAGGAAGCCGCGTTCGCGCTGTGCGCGCAGGCCAGCGGCCGCGCCCGCCGCGCCGGCGCCTGCAACACCCTGACCCACGTCGACGGCCAGTGGCACGGCGACAACACCGACGGCGCCGGCCTGGTCCACGACCTCACCGGCCGCCGCGGCCTGGACCTGCGCGCGCGCCGGGTGCTGCTGCTCGGGGCCGGCGGCGCCGCGCGCGGCGTGGCCCCGGCATTGCTGGACGCCGGCATCGACGAACTGGTGGTGGTCAACCGCACGCCGGAACGCGCCGACGCGCTGGTCGACGCCCTGGGCGAGCCGGCGCGCGCCCACTCGCGCTACTGGGACGACCTGCGCGAGCTGGGCGATTTCGAGCTGATCGTCAATGCCACCTCCGCCGGCCGCGGCGCGGACGACTTCAGCGCACCGCTGTCGCTGGTCAACAGCCGCAGCGTGGCGGTGGACCTGAACTACGGCGAGGCGGCCATCGCCTTCCTGGCCTGGGCGCGCGCGGCCGGTTGCCTGGAAACGGTCGATGGCCTGGGCATGCTGGTGGAGCAGGCCGCCGAGGCCTTCGAACTCTGGCACGGGGTGCGCCCGCAGACCGACGAGGTCTACGCGGAACTGCGCGGCCGCGACAAGACCCTGGTCACCGCGGACTGAACCCGCGCCGGGCGCCGGCTCAGACCGCCGGCCGCCCCTTGTAGGTCGCCGCGTCGATGCAGGCGAACACGCTGACCAGGAACCAGCCGAACGGCCACAGCGAGAAGGTGATCAGCCAGGTGATGCCATAGGCCAGGCCGGCACCCAGGAACCACAGGATCGCGGCCAGCAGCCGGCCCTGGAGCAACTGGCCCAGGCCGGGCGCGAAGAAACTGCACAGTGCGGCAATCACGTTGCCGGTCGAACCCTGGCCCATCGCATGCTCCGCCGTGTCGTGGAAGTGCGGACAGGCTACAGCAGTCCGTCCCGTTTGACCGCCAGGTAGCGCTCGACCAGCGCCGCCGGCAGGTCGGCCGGGGCCACGTCCAGGGTCGTCACCCCGTGCCGGCGCAGCGCCTCGTGCGCCGCGCCGCGCTGGGCCAGGTAGTGGGCGACCGCGCCGGCGTCGATCGCGCCCGGCAGGTCGGCGACCTCGGCCTCCAGCATCGCGTCGAGTACGGTCTCGCGCAGGCTGGCCACGCACACCAGGTGCCGGCGCCGCAGCAGTTGCACCGCTGCCAGCAGTTCTTCACTGTCCTCGTCGCGCACGTTGGTCACCAGCATCACCAGCGCGCGGCGTGGCTGGCGCAGCGCCAGCTGCCCGGCCAGGGCCAGGTAATCGGTGGCCACCGGCTCCGGCTGCAGGTCGTAGCTGGCGCGCAGCAAGTGGTCGAGCGCGGCGCCGCCGCGGCGCGGTGGCACCCAGCGCGACGGTCCGCCGCCGGCCATCAACCCGACCGCGTCGCCCTGGCGCAGGCCCAGCCAAGCGGTCACCAGCGCCGCGTTGAGCGCATGGTCGAAATGCGACAGCCCACCCTCGCTGGCGAGCATGCGCCGGCCGGTGTCCACCACCAGCACCACCTGCTGGTTGCGCTCCTCCTGGTACTCGCGCGAGACCAGCTTGCGCGCACGGGCGGTGGCCTTCCAGTCGATCCGGCGCAGGCTGTCGCCGACCCGGTATTCGCGCATCTGCTGGAAATCGGTGCCTTCGCCGCGGCGCCGGCGCAGGTGCGCGCCGACCAGGCGCGAGGCCTGTTCGGCACTGAACAGCGCCAGCTTCGCCAGCGGCGCGAAATCCGGATACACCCGCACCCGTTGCGGCACGCCGGCCAGGCGCGACTGGGTCCACAGCCGCCACGGCGACTGCAGCCGCAACTGGGTGCCCGGGAACTCGGCCAGGCCGCGCGCGGCAGCGGTGACCCGGTAGCGCAGCAGCGCCGCCTCGCCCGGCACCAGCCGCAGCCGTTGCGGCAGGCCCTCGACCGGCCAGCCGGACGGGTGCAGGTCGAACACGTCCAGCCGCTGCGGGCGCTGCCGCGGCGCCGGCACGATCCGCAGTTCGACGTCGCGACGCTGGCCCACCGCCAGCGCGTCGGCCAGCCGCCGCTCCACTTCCGGGGTCGGCTGCCGACGCAGGCGCACGGCATCGGCCAGCGCCAGCAACGCGAGGACCGCGGCCGTCCAC
>JAFLEA010000003.1 GCA_017302035.1 Lysobacterales bacterium | reverse complement strand
GCGGCGTTGCGCGCCGACCTGGCCGCGGTCCGGCTGGCACAGGGCGATCCGGCCACGGCGCGCCGCCTGCTCGACCAGGCGCTGCCGGCGATGCGCGGGTCCGTGTTGCCGCAGCAGGTCGACCGCGCGGCCGCCGAGGCGCTGGCCGCGCGCCTGTAGGCGGCTTCAGTACGCCCAGGTGCGCACCAGGCCGTCGGCATCGAAGCGTCGCACCTGGTGTTCGTCGAGCACGAACGGGGTGCGGTCAGGTCCATAGCAGAGGTTCTTCGCCTCGCGGAAGCTGGCATGCGCGGCGACGCCGTCGTACGGCGCTTCTTCGTGGCCGGGGCGGTAGTCGTTGCCGGCGAATTCCTTGCCGAAGGACTGCCCGGTGAGCACGATGAGTTTCCCGCGCGTTTCGTCCAGGCGCATGACCTGGCGCCGCGCGCGGTCGGCGAGCAGGCGGCTGGCCACGACCATCCGGCCCTGGTCGTCCACGGTCAGGGCCCAGATCGCGTCGGTGTTCTGCCCGATCGGGCGCGGCCGGCCTTGAGCGTGTAGTACACGCGGCGCGCCTGGCCGTCCGGACGGATCCGCCACAGGGTGATGCGCATGTCGTGGGTCGGGCGCCCGGTGATCACGCCGCCGCCGGAGACCAGTTCGCCGGCATCGGCCTGGCCGGCGGGTGCCAGGCAGGCGAGTGCGGCCAACAGCGCCGCAGCGAGGACCGGGAGCGGGTGGCCGCGCTCCCGCGGCAACCGGCGTGTCGGGAGTGTCATTCGGGACATGTGTCCACCTTCTCCATCGGGAGGTCCGGTCCGGTGCCGCCGCAGGCCTTCGCGCCCGGGCCCATCGCGCAGCCGGTGAGGGTCGTGTGCAGCAGCGCGCCGTCCTCGGTTTCCTCGACCGTGTAGGTGCCGTTGAAACCGGCGCTGATCGAGTCGATGCGGGTGCTCCAGTCCATCGTTCCGCCGGCCTTGCCCGAGGGGGTGAAGGCCATCCGGCTGCTGGCGCCGCCGGCGCAGGCGGTGCCTTCGATCGCGAACGGTCTGGACAGGTCGCAGATGTCCTCGCCGCGGACGCCGCCGCACCCGGGGAACACGGTGATGCGGTACGCCCGCCGTTCCCGGGTGTCGAACTCAAGCGTGGCGCGGCCGACGCCGCGCTTGCTGCGCGCCTCGAAGGCGATGCTGGCGGTCTTGTCCTTCTCCGCCGGGGCGACGTAGGTGTATTGCGCATCCGCGCGCACCTTCTCGCCTTCGCGGGTCAGGCTCTGGCCGCCGGTGAGCGTGGCGCGCACCGTGCCGGCGGGAAAGCTGCCGTCGGACTTCACCCGCGGCGCGGCGGTGACCTCGAAGGACGTCGACGGCTTCACCCCGCTGCGCTTGCCCGGCGTGCTGGTCGCGTCGAGCTTGATGCAGCGGCCGGACTCCCAGGGCGATTGCTTGCCCGTGCCGCGCAACAGCATCTCCGCGAACAGGGTCTGGATCAGCTGCGCGCCCTCCAGCAGCTTCTTCGTGCGCTGGACCTCGTCGGGGCGGAAGATGCTGAAGCCCTGCTCCAGGCGGTTCTCGAAGACTTCGCTGCCGCCGCGTTTCCAGCCGGCGCTGATGTCCAGGTGCTGGGACTCGTAGTTCTCGTAGCCGCCCATCCTCAGGTCCATGCGCGAGGCCGAGCCCTCCGGGCCCTGCATCAACTGGGCGTCATCGTCCAGCCAGCGCTCGTAGACGAAGCGCGAGCGCACGTAGCCGCCGGTGCCGGCCTTGGCGGCGACGCGCACCGAGGAATCGACATCCGACACCACCGTGATCCTGCCCTGGGCGTCGGGGCAGGCATCCATCTTCATCTTCACCTTGACCTTGCCGGTGAGGCCGTCGTCGACCTTGCCCTCGAACTCGATGTCCTGGTGGATGCTGCCGTCCGCGCCGACGGTGACCTTGTAGCCGCCCTCCTTGCCGCCCAGCTGCATCGGTCCGTCCTTGGCCAGCTCGGCCAGCGTGGCGTCCGAGGCATCGGCGATCGTGCTGGAGATCAGGCCGCCGGTCATCAGCCCGCCGAAGGTGCCCATGCCCAGGCCGAGGAAGCCGCTGGTCATGCCTTCACCGGTGAAGGCGACCGGAATCATCCTCGGCACGTCCGCCTGCGCACCGCGCGCCTGGCGTTCGTAGTCCTCGGCCAACGCCTTCAATGCGGCGACGGCCTGTCCCTCGCCACCCAGCGCCTCCTCGACGCCGGTCGCCTGCATCAGCCGGTAGTGCAGCCAGTAGTCGGGCGGGCGCAGCGCCTGCAGCGAAGGCTCCGGTCCTTCGGCGATGAAGCGGTCCAGTTCGGCCTGGGTGGGTGTGAGGCCGGCTTCCTGGACCGGTGCTCCGGGCGAGGTGCCGGGGACGTCGTCGGGCTTCGAGCAGGCGGCCAGTGACACCAGCAGGAGGGCGAGCAGCAGGCGTGATGCGGCATCAAGGGTCATGGGATCGGGCCGTGAGCGGGAGGCTGATGGAGGTATGCGCGGAACGCCGCGCAGACAGGACACGTGGGTCCGGTCCGACAAGTGCGCACGGCCCGGCCGTGGCCGCATCGGCGACGCGGCACGCGATCAGGCCACAACGATGGGGCGCCGGCTCAGAGGTTGCGCAGCAGGCCCTTGAGCAGCTTCTTGCCGGTGCTTTCCTCAGGCTTCTGCTGCGGTTGCGCCTGCGGGCCGCCGCCGTCCATGCCGTCCATGCCGCCCAGGTCCATGCCGAGGATCGCGCCGGCGGTGGACTTGGTGCGCACGCGCACGTTCCATTCCGGGTTCCAGGGCTGCTTGGGATCGGCCGGCTTGGGCGGCCAGGCGAGATTGGTCTCGGGGCCGTAGGCGATCATGCTCAGCATCGGCGGGGTCGCTTCGCCGGTGCTGCCGGCGAAGATGCCCTTCGGGATCGCGCACGAGGTGGTGGACGGCGGCAGGAGCACCTTCTCCTTGAGCCAGCGGTCGATCTGGCCGCCGGTGAGGAAATCGACTACCCCCGACCCGGCGTCGGGCACCTCGGCGCTGCTCCAGATCACGATGGTGGTCTTGTCCTGCATGCTCAGCGCGTGCAGGAAGTAGGCCTTGGAGCGGTCCACGGGCTGCCAGCCCAGGGTCATGCCGGTGGCGAGGTCGCCGGACTGGGTCAGCGCGATCTTCGGCATGAAGTCGGCATTCGACTGCAGGTCGAACTTCAGCGATTCGGGCACGCCCGGCCCGGTGATGCGGTGCGCGCCGACCAGCGATGCGTTGGCCGGCGCGCGGTTGCGGGCCTGCGGATTGGGCCACAGCACGTAGGACGGATCGGGCTGGACGCCGCGCTCGGGCGCGTATCGGCCCTGCATCGGGTCGCCGCTGAACTCGAACTTGCCGCCCTTGGCGCGCAGGTGCATCTCGCGCGGCTGGCCGGCGCGCACTTCGTTGCCGCAGCCCCAGTAGAACTTGAGGTGGATTTCCGCATCGGGCATTTCGGGGCTGCTGCCCGGCTGCTCGGTATGGACCACCGTCTTCGGCGGCAGCAGCGGCAGCGACGGACCCAGGCCCAGGCCGGCGGGAACCTGCTGTGCCGATGGCTGCCCGGGCGCCGGCCGGTTGAGCATGGCGATGTCGAAGAACTTGCCGGGCATCATCGTGCCCCGCGCGTCCGGGTAGCCGAGCACCTCGCCCCGGGCGCCGCCCATCATCCGCGCGGCCATGCCGCCCAGGCCGCCCATCGCACCCGGATCCGGCATGCCCGGCATGGAATGGGTGGCCACATCGATCCAGACCTGGGTCGGCGGACCCGGAGGGGCGCTGCTGGCGGGCAGGGCGGCCAGCAGGGCGGCGGCGAGGGCGAGCGGGAGGGCGTGGCGGCGGATGTTCATGGCGGGGCCTCGGGTGGTTGTAGGACGTATGCGCGGAAAACCGTGCATACAGGACACGCAGCCGGAACAGCGTTCAGGACAGCGGCCCGGAGCCGCTTCTCCGCGGCCGCCGCCCGCCGCCGCTCCCGGCAACGCCCGACGACACTTCCAGGCGGCCATCGCATATACTGCCCCCCAGTACAGGCCACTCGTCCGACCGTGCCCCATTCCCCGACCGAAAAGAAAAAGGCGATGGCCCGGGTGCGCCGCATCCGCGGCCAGTTGGACGCGCTCGAGCGCGCACTGGCCGAAGGCGCCGATTGCGCGCCGGTGCTGCAGCAACTGGCGGCGGTACGCGGTGCGGTCAACGGACTGATGTCCGAAGTTTTGGAGAGCCATCTGCGCGAGGAGTTCGCGCAGCCGGGCGCCTCGCCGCGGCAGCGCCAGGAAGGCATCGATGCCGCCGTCGCGCTCGTCCGCAGCTATCTGAAATGAACTTCCCCCCGCTTTCCAGGAGTCGCCCATGAAATCCCGTGCCGCCGTCGCCTTCGGTCCCGGCCAGCCGCTGCAGGTCGTCGAGATCGATGTCGCCCCGCCGAAGGCCGGCGAGGTGCTGGTGAGGATCACCCACACCGGCGTGTGCCACACCGATGCCTTCACCCTGTCCGGCGAGGATCCGGAAGGGCTGTTCCCGGTGGTACTCGGCCACGAAGGCGCCGGGATCGTGGTCGAGGTCGGCGAGGGCGTGACCTCGGTGAAGCCGGGCGACCATGTGATCCCGCTGTACACCGCCGAGTGCGGCGAGTGCCTGTTCTGCACGTCGGGCAAGACCAACCTGTGCACCGCCGTGCGCGCCACCCAGGGCAAGGGCGTGATGCCCGACGGCACCTCGCGCTTCTCCTACCAAGGCCAGCCGCTGTACCACTACATGGGCTGCTCCACCTTCAGCGAGTACACGGTGGTGGCCGAGGTGTCGCTGGCCAAGGTCAATCCCGAAGCCAACCCCGAGCACGTCTGCCTGCTCGGCTGCGGTGTGACCACCGGGATTGGCGCCGTGCACAACACGGCCAAGGTGCAGGCAGGCGATTCGGTCGCGGTGTTCGGCCTGGGCGGGATCGGCCTGGCGGTGATCCAGGGCGCACGCCAGGCCAAGGCCGGGCGGATCATCGCCATCGACACCAATCCCTCCAAGTTCGGGATGGCGAAGCAGTTCGGCGCCACCGACTGCATCAATCCGAAGGACCATGACAAGCCGGTCCAGCAGGTGATCGTGGAGATGACCGGTTGGGGCGTGGACCATTCGTTCGAGTGCATCGGCAATGTCAACGTGATGCGCGCCGCGCTGGAGTGCGCGCACCGCGGCTGGGGCCAGAGCGTGATCATCGGCGTGGCCGGCGCCGGTCAGGAGATCTCCACCCGTCCGTTCCAGCTGGTGACCGGGCGCAAGTGGATGGGTACCGCGTTCGGCGGGGTGAAGGGTCGCAGCCAGTTGCCGGGCATGGTCGAGGACGCGATGAAGGGCGAGATCGAGTTGGCCCCGTTCGTGACCCACACCATGGGCCTGGACGGGATCAACGAGGCCTTCGACCTGATGCACGAGGGCAAGTCGATCCGCAGCGTGGTGCACTTCTGATGGAACGTGTCGAACATCGCGCCTGCTTCGGCGGCTGGCAGGACGTGTACCGACACGCATCCTCCGTACTCGGCTGCACGATGCAGTTCGCCGTTTACCTGCCGCCGCAGGCCGCACACGGCCCGTGCCCGGTGCTGTACTGGCTCTCCGGGCTGACCTGCACCGAGCAGAACGTCATCACCAAGGCCGGTGCGCAGCGCTACGCGGCCGAGCACGGGATCATCCTCGTCGCCCCGGACACCAGCCCGCGCGGCGAGGCGGTCGCCGATGCCGACGGCTACGACCTGGGCCAGGGCGCCGGCTTCTACGTCAATGCCACGCAAGCACCATGGGCCGCCAACTACCGCATGTACGACTACGTGGTGGACGAGTTGCCGGCACTGGTAGAGGCGGGCTTCCCGGCGACCGATGCGCGCGCGGTCAGCGGGCACTCGATGGGTGGACACGGTGCGCTGGTGGTGGCGCTGCGCAACCCGGGCCGCTACCGCAGCGTGTCGGCGTTCTCGCCGATCGTGGCGCCGTCGCAGGTGCCATGGGGCGAGAAGGCGTTTTCCGCCTACCTGGGCGAAGACCGTGAGGCGTGGAAGCGCTACGACGCGACGGAACTGGTGAAGGGCGCGCGGGAGAAGCTGCCGCTGCTGGTCGATCAGGGCGATGCCGACGAGTTCCTGCACGGCCAGCTCAGGCCGGAACTGCTGCAGGCCGCGGCCGCGGCGGCGGGCCATCCACTGGTCCTGCGCCTGCAGCCGGGCTACGACCACAGCTACTACTTCGTCGCCAGCTTCATCGGTGAGCATATCGCCCACCACGCCTCGGCCCTGCGGGGCTGATCGCGGCTCGTGCTTGGAGGCTCCGGAACGTGCCGACTGTTAGTCGGCACGAACGCCTCCGCCGCGCCGCGCCGTTGCCACGGCGAAATCCGTGTAGGTGAAGCGGCCGTCGCGCAGCACGGTCTCGCCGCGTTCGAGTTCCAGCGGCGCGTCGAACATCGGCCCGTCCCATGCGCAGGTGTGAAACTCGCCGTTCTCGCCGCACGGATCCACGTCGGGCGGAAGCGCGTCCAGCAACGCCGCATCGAACGGGTGCCCGGCGAATCGCGCGTCGAGCCGCTGCGTATCCACGCAACACAGTCCGGCCCGCAGTCCGGCCGCCTGCATCTCCCGCGCCAATGCCGCAGTGTCGCTGCCGAACAGCGGAGTGACCAGGTCCCAACCGACTGCCGCCAGCCGTTGCTCGCGGTATTCGCGGATGTCCGCCAGCAGCAGGTCGCCGAAGACCGCAGTGCGCAGTCCCGGCCAGCGCGCCTGCGCCTGCCGCAATGCGTCGGCCATCGCCGCGTCGTAGGTGGCGTTGTCGCACTGTGCAGGAATCGGTGCCTCCAGCAGCGGCAGTCCTGCCGCCCGTGCCTGTGCCTGCAGCACATCCGCGCGCACGCCCTGCATCGAGGCGCGGGCATGCTCGCGGGTGACGGTGGACAGCAACGCGACCACTTCCACTTCGCCGCGCCGGCGCAGCACGTGCAGCGCCCATGCCGCGTCCTTGCCGCCGCTCCAGGCCAGCAGCGCGGGCGCGGCCGGCACCTCAGGCCTGGCTGACGTTGCGCATTTCCCAGCGGTTGCCGGCAAGCAGGCGCAGCCGGTGCTGGAGGATGTCGCCGGGGAGGACGGTGGTGGCCACCAGGCCGATCGACAGGTCGTGCTGCTCGCCGCTCACCACGGCCGCCGGATCGGTCGCGCCCAGGGCGGGATCCACCTCGTCCGGCTCCGGTTGCAGCGCGCGCCAGCGCTCGAACAGCCCGGGCGTGCGCAGCGCATCCTGCAACTGTTCGGCGAACGCCTCGGGGCCGTGGGCGGTGAACGCCAGAGCCGGCTCGCTGCCGCGGGCCTGGGTCGGATCGGGCAGGCGGATCTGGTAGCGGACGGGCATGGCGGACTCCGGAGTGGCGATGCCCGCATTGTAGGCGCATGCCCGGCCGGCGCCAGACCGCTGCCTTGGCGCCAGGTGCGGCGGCAGCGCGCGGATCAGGCGAACTTGTGTGGCGGCGCGGCGAAGCCGAGCACGATCGCGCCCTTGCCGACATTGACCATGCCGGTCAGGCTCATCACGCTTTCGAACAGTTCCACGTCGTTGGCGGCGCAGGCCTCGCGCAGCCGGTCGTATCCGGGCAGCGCGTGCAGCGCGGACAGTTCTCCGCCATAGCTCACGCACATCGTCGGCGTCATCAGCCCGGCCTGGATGCGCTGGATGGCGAAGTCGAACAGTTTCTGCACCGCCGGCTCGAAGCCCTTGATCTTGCCTACCGGCGCGGTATCGCCGCGGTTGCAGTGCAGGATCGGCTTGATGTCCAGGGCGGTGCCCAGGGCGGCGCTGAACAGGCTGACGCTGCGGTCGCCCTTGCTGCGTGCGCGGTTGCGCAGGTAGTACAGGTCGGGCGGGACCATGTAGCCGTGGGTGTTGAGCGCCAGTTCCTCCAGCCGCTCGCGGATCTGCTGCACGCCGGCGCCGGCGGCGCGCATGCGCACCGCCTCGACCACGCCGACGCCCTGCGCGGAGAACAGGTTCTGGCTGTCGATCACCCGCAGCGCGAACGGCGAGTTGTAGCCGGCGGCCTGGCGGACCGGCTTGTAGTCGTTGAGGATCGCGAAGCTGGCCTGCACCGCGTGCTCGTGGATCGGGCTGCGGTTCCGGGTCACGGTCAGGCAGAACACATGGTCGTAGTCGACCACCAGCTTGCCCAGGAACAGGTCGCGGATCTGCTCCACCGAGTACGGGGTGGTCTCGGCCTCGTGGCCGCGCTCGGCCACGTGCGCGTGCAGGAAGCTGAGGGTGGCTTCCTCATCGCGGTGATCGGCCAGCACCGCGTCGCCGATGCGCACGGTGATCGGGAGCAGGACCACGTTGTTGGCTTCGATGTATCCAGATGGCAGGTCGCAGGTCGAATCGACCACGATTCCGATGCGCATGGGCCCTCCCGAGCAGGCCGGCATTTCAACTTTGCGGAAACCCTAACGCAAAACCCCGGGTCAGCGCGAATAAGCCGGGGGCAGGCCCGATTCGCCGGAGCCATGCAGGTAGCGGTCGCGCAGTTCGGTCTGGCGCGAGCGCATCGGCATGGCACGACCGCCCAGCCAGACCTGCTGCGCGGTGTTGATCACGTCCAGCGGATCGCCGGTCCACAGCACCAGGTCGGCGGTCCGGCCCACCGCGATCGTGCCCAGGCGGTCGCCCACGCCCAGCGCCTGCGCCGGCACCCGGGTCAGGCCGGCCAGGCCGGCGTCCCAGGGCAGGCCGTTGGCGACGGCGTTGCCGGCCAGCTGGCGTACCTTGCGCGCGTTGTGCGAGGCGTCGCCGGACTGGGTGAAGCCGACCTCGACCCCGGCGGCCTGCAGCAGCGCGGCGTTGCGCAGGGTCGCGCCGATCTGGTCGAAGTTGCCGGGCAGGTCGACCAGCGCATCGACGAACACCGGCACCTGTGCCTGCGCCAGTTGTGGCGCCAACTGCCAGGCCTCGGCGCCACCGGCGATCGCCAACCGCACCCGTTCGCGTGCCGCCCAGCGCAGCAATTGGCGGATGTCGGCCGCGCGGTCGATCCGGACCACGATCCGACCCTGGCCATTGAGGTAGCGCGCCAGGGTCGCGCGGCCGGCGGGCGTGAGCAATGCGTGCGGCGAATCGGCCGGCATCCGCCCGCGGGCCTCGGCGACCATCTGGTCCAGCAGCATCCACAGCGACGCGCGCGACTTGCCGCCCAGTTCGGCGGCGCCGGCGCCGAGGCCGACGAACAGCGCGCGCGGGCCGACCGGATCGGCGCTGCCGTCCAGCCGCACCACGCCGCCCTGACCGGCGACGAAGGCCTTGCCGGAATCGGCCGCCAGCAGGGTGAAGCCCAGCCCTTCCACCCGCGCCACCGGCACCAGCACCGAGGCCGGGTTGTAGGCCAGGGTCACGTCGAATTCCGGGCGCACCGGCTGGTCTTCCAGCGACACCGCGTTGTCCACGGTCGGCGGTTCGCCGGAGACTTCCTCCAGGCCGATGCCGGTGATGCCGGCGAACAGGGCCGGGGTGAGCGGCTTGCCGGCCGCCTCCACCACCTGTGCGCCGGCCGGAGCCGCAAGTTCCTTGCCGATCGCGCGGATGGTGCCGCCCTGGACCAGCACGTCGGTATCCCGCAGGGTGCCCTGCGGCCCGGCGGTATGCACGGTGGCGTTGCGGATCAGCACCGCGCCGGAATCCTGCGCCAGGACCGGGGCGGCCGGGAGGGCCAGGCCGGCGCCGAACAGCGCGCCGCCGGCGAGGAGGGACAAGCGACGGATCGCGGCGAAAGGACGGTTCACAGGTCACCTCCCGGCGCGGCCGCCGGTTGCCCGAGCATGAAATCCGACTTCGGCTGGCGCGCGGGATCGTGACGGTCGTACACCCGCGCGCCGTCGATGTAGACCTGCTCGGCCTGCGCGTAGACGCTGAAGGGATCGCGGTTCCAGACCACCACGTCGGCCAGCTTGCCCGGTTCCAGGCTGCCGGTGCGGTCGGCCACGCCGAGCGCACGCGCCGCATTGGAAGTCAGCCAGCCGATCGCGCGCTCTGGCGGGATCTCGATTCCGGCGCGGCGTGCGTTGGCAATCGCCTTGGCCGCTTCCTGGTTCAGCCGCTGGATGCCCTCTTCCGAATCCGAGTGCACGATCGCGCAGCTGTTCTTCGGCCGGTCGACCAGGGCGATGTTCTCCTGGATGCCGTCGAAGGCCTCCATCTTGAAGCCCCACCAGTCGGCCCACAGCGCGCCGCAGATGCCCTCGGCGGCCAGCCGGTCGGCGACCTTGTACGCTTCCACGCCGTGGTGGAACGCGGCGATCTTGAAGCCGAACTCCTTGGCCAGGTCGATCATGGTGGCGATTTCGTCGGCGCGGTAGCAGTGGATGTGGACCAGGATGTCGCCGTTGATCGCGCCGGCCAGGGTGTCAAGCTTGAGGTCGCGCTTGCCGCCGGAATCGCCGGAACTGTCGCCCTTGCCGGTGTCTCCCGACTGCCACCACTTGCGCTTGGCCGGCGTCGTCTTCGGCTTGCCGCCACCGTTCTTGCGCAGGTATTCGCTGGCGTCGATGAAGGCGGCGCGATAGCCGGCCACGTTTCCCATCCGGGTGGAAGGCGCGCTGCCCTTGCCGCCGTACACGCGCTTGGGGTTCTCGCCGCAGGCCATCTTCAGGCCCCACGGCGCACCGGGGAACTTCATGCCCTGGTAGGTGGTGGCCGGCACGTTGCGCAGGGTCACGCCGCGGCCGCCGACCAGGTTGGCCGAGCCGGGCAGGACCTGCAGGGTGGTGATGCCACCGGCCAGTGCGGCGGCGAAACCCGGATCCTGCGGCCATACCGAGTGCTCGGCCCAGACGTTGGCGGTGACCGGCGCGGTCATCTCGTTGCCGTCGCCGTGGGCGCGCACGCCGGGGCTGGGATACACGCCCAGATGCGAGTGCACGTCGATGATGCCGGGGGTGATCCACTTGCCGCTGGCATCGACCACGCGCACCCCGGGCTCGGCCTGCAGGCCGGCGCCGACCTGGACGATCTTGCCCTCGCGCATCAGCACGTCGGCCCCGTCCAGGCGCTGGCCGGTGCCGGTGAGCACGGTGGCGTTGCGCAGCAGCACCGGCTCGGATGGCAGTGGCCGGTAGGTGCTGGGATAGGGGTCGTCGGCGAAGCGCGAGGCTGCCTGCGCGGTCGGCACGGCGGTGCAGGCGAGGGTGCCGGCAACGGCCAGGCTTGCCGCGGCGAGCTTCAGGTGGCGCATGGTTTTCCCCGGGTGGAGCGGATGCCCCGAAGCTAGCCTGCTCCGGCCCGGCACGCAACGTGCCGGAAGTGTGCCGAGAGGGCATCGCCGTGGGATGCGGGCATTGCCGCGCCGATCGTGGCAGGCTGTCCTCTCGCGGATGCGGGAGGTGGAGGGATGCGGACCACGGCGGCGGAAGTGGTGCGGTTCTGGCGCGAGGCCGGCATGCGCGCCTGGTTCAACGGCGGCGAGGTGTTCGATCGCCAGTGCGAGGAACGGTTCCTCGATGCGCACCTGGCCGCCGCGCGGGGCGAGTGCGAATCCTGGCTGGACACCGCCGAAGGCGCGCTGGCCCTGCTGCTCCTGCTCGACCAGATCCCGCGCAACGTGTTCCGCGCCAGCGGCCACGCTTTTGCCAGCGACGGCCTGGCCCGCCAGTGCGCCGACCGCGCGCTGGCCGCCGGCCACGACGCCGCGTTCGAACCAACGCTGCGCGCGTTCTTCTACCTGCCGTTCGAGCATTCCGAGGATCCGGCGGACCAGCGCCGCTCGGTCGAACTGTTCCGGTCGCTGGGCAACGCGACCTACACGGAATACGCGATCGAGCACCAGCGGGTGATCGAGCGCTTCGGCCGCTTTCCGCACCGCAACCGCGCGCTGGGCCGGGAAAGCACCGCCGAGGAGCGGGCATGGCTGGACGCCTGCGGCGGTTTCTGAGCCATCGAGGGCCGCCGGCAAGCTCGGCTCCTACAAGCGCCGTGGCGGCGCACGCATGCGTAGGAGCCGAGCTTGCCGGCGGCCCGGCGCCTCAATAGCGCGGAATGCCGCCGTCCACTTCCTGCGACCAGCGGTCGATGCCGCCCTCGACGTTGAAGATGCAGGTGAAGCCCTTGGCGCGGAATTCCTCCGCCGCGCGCCCGCTGCGGCCGCCGTGGTGGCACAGGAACGCCAGCCGGGTGTCCTTCGGCAGCGCTTCCAGTTCGGCGCGGCCGTCGCCATCGAAAGTGCGGTGGGCCACGCCGATCGCGGCGATGGCGCGCTCGTCGCCCGGGCGCACGTCCACCAGGACCAGTTCGCCGCTGCGGACCTGGCGGTCGGCTTCGGACGGAGAGATCGCCTGCACCGGCCTGGGCGCGTTGGGGTTGTCGATCGCCAGGCCCTGGCCGCGAAAATCGTCGACCCAGTCGATGGTGATGCCGTGGGCGCGGCGCGCGCTGGCCGGATCGAACTGGATCCGCAGGCCGGCGGTCTCCACCGCGATGGCGGTGTCGTTGCGCGGGGCGATCTGGAAGCGCGGCTGGAAACGCGCGTCGATCGCCAGCGCCAGCGCGCCGTTGCCGGCATCGGCCAGCGCGCCGCGCAGCTTCTCGGCGGCCGCCTCGGTCACGGTGACCTGCGGCGGGGTGCGATCCGGCGGCGGCAGGCCCAGCAACTGCGAGAGTTCGCCGCTGGAGGCCATCTGCTCGATGATGTCGCTGCCGCCGACCAGTTCCCCGTCCACGTACAGCTGCGGGATGGTCGGCCAGTTGCCGAACGCCTTGATCCCCTCGCGGATCTCCTGGTCGGCCAGCACGTTGACGTGGCCGTATTCCACTCCCAGGTCCTCCAGCACGCCGCTGGCCTTGGCCGAGAAGCCGCATTGCGGCGCGCCCGGCTGGCCCTTCATGAACAGCACGACGCGGTTGGCCTGGAGCAGCGATTCGATGCGCGAACGCAGGGCGGGATCGAGGGACATGGGGGGCTCTGGAAAGCGGGAGGGGGCCGGACGAAAATCCGGGACCGTCATTCTACCCCCGCGCCCATGACGCGGCGATCAACGCCCCGGCAACGTTGCGTCGCGTCCCGCGCCGCGGAAGCGCGCGATCGCCGGGATCAGCATGGCAGGCGGGACGCGCACGGGAGCGGGCATGGCGACCGGGGGTCCCAGGGCGGGGCCGGATGGATGCCCGCATCCGCCCGGTCAGGCGCAAGCGATGCCCCGGCGCCGGCCGCCCGCGGCCGTCACTCCGGTGGCTATTGCTGTTCCAATGCGGCGCGCGCCACCGGCAGCGCCAGCTCCGCCCACAGTGCATACATCGCAGCCGAGGGATGCAGGCCGTCCTCGACCAGCATCCCCGGCTCGCCGCCACGCTCGCGGCTGACCGGGGCGATATCGATCCAGTGGGTGCCGGCGCGTGCGGCTTCCTCGCGGCAAGCGGCGTTGAACGCGTCGATCTGGGTGGCCACCCGTGCCGGGTCGCGCGATTGCGCGATGGCGAACGGAGTCACTCCCCAGTCGGGGATCGCCAGCACCAGCACGCGCCCCCGTTCGCCACCGGCGAAGGCGACCGCCCGCCGCAGCAGCGCGGCGAACTGGGCCCGGAACACATCCAGCGGACGGCCGCGGTACTGGTTGTTGACACCGATCAGCAGGCTGACCAGGGCATGGTCGTGGCCGATCGGCGCTTGCGCCCGGGCCGCGTCGATGCCGGCGTCCAGTTCGTCGGTGGTCCAGCCGGTGGTGGCGACGATCCGCGGTTCGCCGAGGGCGAAGCCTTCGCCGTGCAGGGCCCGGGCCAGCTGCACCGGCCAGCGGCCTTCCGGTTCGACGCCTTCGCCGATCGTGTAGGAATCGCCCAGCGCCAGGAACCCGGCCGGGACAGCCGCCGGCAAATCGGTCCCGGTGGACTCGGCCCGGTCGGTCGCCATTCCGTGCCCGCCCGCTCAGGCCGCCGCGTGCTGCGCCTTGGCCTTGATCGGCACCACCTTGCCGGCCGCCTCGGCGCGCCGCGCCAGGGCGCGGTCGATGCGCGCGAACACCTCGCGCATGACTTCGGCCTGCGGCAGCAGGGTCACCCGGAAGTGGTCGCGGTAGGGGACGTTGAAGCTGGAGCCGGGCACGATCAGCACATCCTCGGTTTCCAGCAGTTCCAGTGCGAACTGGTGGTCGTCGAAGCCGCGCGCGGCCGCGCCGGTCACCGCCGGGAACGCATACAGCGCGCCGCGCGGCTCGACCAGGCGCAGGTGTTCGCTGGCGGCACAGGCCTCGACCACTGCGCGGCGGGTCTCGTACAGGCGTCCGCCCGGCGCGCACAGCTCGCTGATCGTGTCCGGGCCGTTCACCGCCGCGGCGATCGCATACTGGCCGGCGACGTTCGCGCACAGGCGCAAGCCTGAGAGCAGGTCCAGCGCATTGCGGTAGTCGACGGTGCGCGCCGGCGCGCCGGTGAGGATCGCCCAGCCCACCCGCCAGCCGCAGGCGCGGTGCACCTTGCTCAGGCCGGAGAAGGTGATGCACGGATGCTCGCCGGCGATCGGCGCCAGCGGCTCGAACCCGGCCCCGTCGTACAGCACCTGGTCGTAGATCTCGTCGACCAGCAGCAGCAGGTTGTGGCGCTTGGCGATCGCCACCATGCGCTCGAGCAGTTCGCGCGGATAGACCGCGCCGGTGGGGTTGTTCGGGTTGATCAGCACGATCGCGCGGGTACGCGAGGACACCAGCGCCTCGACCTCGACCGGGTCGGGCAGGAAGCCGTTTTCCGGCGCGCAGCGGTAGTACACCGGGCGGCCGTCGTTGAGGATGGTGGCCGCCGACCACAGCGGATAGTCCGGCGAGGGCACCAGCACCTCGTCGCCCGGATTGAGCAGGGCGCGCAGGGTCATGTCGATCAGCTCGGACACGCCGTTGCCGACGAATATCCGGTCGGTGTCCACGTAGGGCGCGTTGCGCGCGCGGTAGGCCGCGGCCAGCGCCTCGCGCGCGGCCGGCAGGCCGAGCTGGTGGGTGTAGGGATCGGTGTGGTCGATGTCGTCGACGATGGCGCGCTGCAGGTGCGCCGGGGCGCGGAAGCCGAACGCGCCGGGGTTGCCGATGTTGAGCTTGATCAGCTTGCGCCCCTCGGCTTCGAGTGCGTGCGCGCGCCGGTTCAGTTCGCCGCGGATCTCGTAGCGGACTTCCGACAGGCGCTCGCGGATGCCGAGCGGTTTTTCGGTGGACGACATGGGGATGGGCCTGAGCGTGGGGTACTCGTCGCCGGCCATGGTACCGAAAGAACCCCGTAAATGCCTGTGCCGGCAGGGATTCCCGGTGATTCCCGGGATCCGCGCCAGGTGCGCTTCCGCGCATCGCCGCCGCCCGGCCGTTGCCGCACGCGCCAGGGTCCGGCGCTTGCCCGGCCCGCGAGCCGTGCCCGGTGCGGCCCGAATACAATGCCGGCATGGATCCTGATCACTTCGAGAATGCCTCCCTGCGCCGGATCGGCTGGCCATGGACGGGGGCTGCCGAAGACCCGGCCTGGCAGGCGCTGGCCGCCGCCCACCCGGGCGCCCGCCCGGCGCGGGTCAGCGAGCAGCATCGCACCGGCTACGTGCTGTCCGACGCGCCGGATGCGGGTTTCCGCGCCGAGTCGCCGCCGGAATGGCAGCGCCGCCCGGTGTTCACCGCCGATGGCGTGCCCCTGCACGAGCGCGCCGCGGTCGGCGACTGGGTACTGCACGACGGTCGCCGGATCCTGGCCCTGCTGCCCCGGCGCAGCGCGATCAAGCGCGCCGCCGCCGGCGAGCACTACCAGCAACAGGTGATCGCCGCGAACGTCGATACCGCCTTCGTGGTCTGCGGCCTGGACGCGGACTTCAACCCGCGCCGGATCGAGCGCTACCTGCTGCTGGTCGGCGGCGGTGGGGTGCAGCCGGTGATCGTGCTGACCAAGGCCGACCACGCCGGCACCGACACCGAGGCCGCGCTGGCGGCGTTGGCCGATCTGCGCGCCCAGGGCCTGCCGGTGCTGGCGCTCGATGCCAGGGATCCGCAGGCGGTGGCGGCGCTGGCGCCGTGGCTGGCGCCGGGCATGACCGCGGTGCTGGTCGGCTCCTCCGGCGCCGGCAAGTCCACCCTGACCAACAGCCTGCTCGGGCAGCAGCGGATGAAGACCGGCGAGGTGCGCGAGCACGATTCGCGCGGTCGCCACACCACGACCCACCGCGCGCTGATCGCGCTGCCCTCCGGCGCCTGCCTGGTCGATACCCCCGGCATGCGCGAACTCAAGCCCACCGGCGAGGAGGAACTGGCCGACGGCGGTTTCGCCGACATCGAGGCGCTGGCCGCGCAGTGCCGCTTCAGCGACTGCTCGCACCGGACCGAGCCGGGTTGCGCGGTGAACGCTGCGCTCGAGGCCGGCACCCTCGATCCCGCCCGGGTGGGCAACTACCTGAAGCTGCGCGACGAGATCGCCGGCGCCGCCGACCGCCTGGCGACCCGCCTGGCGCAGAAGGCCGACGCGAAGGTGCAGAACAAGGCGCTGCGCCGGCGCCTGGACGAGAAGTATCCGCGGCGTTGATGGACGCCTCGGTCGACATCGCCCGTCATGCCGCGCTCGACGCGCGCCTGGTCAAGGCGGTGCGCGGGATCAAGCTGCTGAGCCTGGCCAGTTGGCCGGCCGCGGTGCAGGTGGAATTCCTGGAACGCTGGCGGCGCGGGCAGGCGGCGCTGCCGGTGGTGGAATACCCGAAGCTGGATTTCGCCGACGCGCGCGCCGAATTGGCCGCCATTGCCGCCGCGGCCGACCCGCGGCATCCGCTGGGCGTCTACCTGCGCGAGTCGGCCGCCAGTTGGGACCGGGCCGCGCGCCTGCTCGAAGCGCTGGGCCGCGCCGGTGCCTGCGCCGAATCGATCGCGCTGTTCGGGCGCCCCGACGAGCCGCTGCCCGGCGACGGGCCGACCACCCGCGAAGCCGCGCGCCACTTCATCCAGATCGCCGGCGAACTGGACCGCGAACTGCTCGCGCCGGAGGAACAGGTGCCGGTCTCGGCCACCGCGCTGGCGCTGCAGCTGCAGGGCGATCTGGACGATTTCTTCGGCAGTCGCGTGATCCAGGTCGAACTGGACCCGGACCTGATCGCCAAGGCCGCCGCCGGCGCCACCCGCATCCGCCTGCGTGCCGGCGCCGCGTTCAGCGATTACGACCGCCGCCAGCTGTTCCATCACGAAGCGTTGGTGCACTCGCTGACCGCGCTCAACGGCCGCGAACAGGCCAACCTGCCGAGCCTGGCCCTGGCCTCGCCGCGGGTCACCGCGGTCCAGGAAGGACTGGCCACTTTCGCCGAGCAGATCACCGGCAGCATCGACATCGAGCGGATGAAGCGGATCAGCCTGCGCATCGAGGCGGTGGCCATGGCCCTGGAGGGTGCCGACTTCCTGCAGGTATTCGCCTATTTCCTGGAGGGTGGGCAGACCGGGGAGGAGAGCTTCGCCTCGGCCCAGCGCGTGTTCCGCGGCGTGCCGGTGACCGGCGGCCATGCCTTCACCAAGGACACCGTGTACCTGCGCGGCCTGATCGGCGTGCACACCTTCTTCCGCCGCGCGTTGGCGCTGGACCGGTTGCGCCTGTGCCGCTGGCTGTTCGCCGGCAAGATGACCCTGGACGACGTGGTCCGCTTCGAGCCGCTGTTCGCCGACGGGACCCTGGCTCCGCCGCGCTGGCTGCCGCCGTGGGTCGAGCGTGCCAATGGCCTGGCCGGGATGCTGGCGTTCTCGCTGTTCGCCAACCGGATCCGGATGGACCGGATCGCGGAGTGCCCGCTGGATTGAGGCCCGGCGGATCGAGCGCGCTCAGGCGGCTTCGAGCAGCGCCGCCACCCGCTCGCCGCTGCCCATCGCCAGGGTCCAGCCCAGCATGCCGTGGCCCAGGTTGACGAACAGCCCGTCCCGCGCCTGGCGGATCACCGGCGAGGAGAACGGAGTGACCGGACGCAGCCCGCCCCATTGGCTCTCGACCCGGTCGTAGTCGGCCGCCCGCGGCAGCGAGGCGCGCGCCAGCGCCACCAGGTCGGCCATCCGCTGCGGCGAAGGCTGCGGATCCCAGACGTTGACCTCGGCCACGCCGGCCACGCGCATGCGCTCGCCCAGGCGGCAGAACACCAGCTTGCGCGAAGTGTCGGTGATGCTGGTCCGCGGCGCCGCCGGGCCGCAGGGCGCGGTGAACGAATAGCCCTTGATCGCCATCAGCGGCACCCGCACGCCGAGCGGACGCAGCAGCGCGTTGCCGTCGATGCCGGTGCAGACCACGACCTGGCGCGCCTGCAGCACCTGGCCGTCGGCCGCTTCCAGCCGCCAGCCCGAGGTGCCGTCGCGTGCCAGGCGCCGCAGGTCGAGGCCGAAGCTGGCCTGCACCCCGTAGCGTTCGCGCAGCACCTCCAGCAACCCGTTGCTGAAGCGCCACGGATCGCCGACCTCCTCCTCGGGCGAATGCACCGCGCCGGCGATGCCGGGGATGTCCGCCAGGGCCGGTTCGATGCGGGCGACCTCGGCCGCGTCGACCAGGCGCTGCTCCACGCCGTAGGGTCGCTTGAGCGCGATCATCGCCTCGGCCGCGGGCAGCGAGGCGGCCTTGTAGTACAGGTGCAGCTTGCCGGCCACTTGGTGGTCGAACTCCAGCGCATGCCGCTGCAGCAGCGCGGCCATCGCCGCACGCGATTCCAGCGCCAGTTCCAGCGTGGCCAGGGTGTTGCGGCGCAGGCGGCCGGCGGTGGCGTTGCGCAGGAACGCCAGCGACCAGCGCCAGTAGTCCGGATCGGCCGTGGTATGCGCGCGATAGGACGGATCGCCGCCGCCCAGCACGCCCGGCAACTGCTTCCACAGCGCCGGCCCGGCCATGGCATCGGTATAGGCGTAGCTCAGCTGCGCGCCGTTGGCGAAGGAGGTGCCCAGCGCCGGTCCCGCCGCCCGGTCGACCAGGTGCACGCGCTTGCCGCGCCGCGCCAGCGCGTACGCCGTGGCCACGCCGACCACGCCGGCGCCGATGACGACCACGCCGTGGTCGGCTGGGGAGGCGGGAGGAGGGCTGGACATGGGCGGTTCGATCCGTTGCTTCGCCGTCACTGCGGCCAGAAGTTGAGGAACCCGGTGATGATCAGCGCATTGGTGAAGTCGATGAAGAACGCGCCCACCAGCGGCGCCACCAGGAACGCGCGCGGGGCGATGCCGTAGCGCTGCACCAGCGCGCGCATCACCGCCATCGCATTGGCGGTGGTGCCGAGCATGAAGCCGATGAAGCCGCCCCCCATCACCGCCGCGTCGTAGTCGCGGCCCATCAGCATGAACACCGGCACCGCGAACGCGGCCACCAGTGCCACCTGGATCGCCAGGTTGACCATCAGCGGGACGCCCATGCCGGCCAGTTCCCACAGTTTCAGGTTCATCAGCGCCACCGCCAGGAACAGCGCCAGGCACACGTTGCCGATCAGGTCCACCGTATGCGTCGGCAGGCGGATCAGGCCGGTGAAGTCGTCCAGGTTGCGGACCAGCGCGCCGACCAGCATCGCGCCGATGTAGGCCGGCAGGGTCAGCCCGATCGCGTCGAAGCCCTTGCCGAGGAACGAGCCGGCCCACATCGCCAGCAGGATCACGACCAGCGCCTTGAGCGCGTTGAACTCGCGTGCCGAATCGATCTCGGCGTGCACCACCTGGCCGCTGACCTCGTCGGCGATGGGCGTGGAAGCGGTCTGTCCCTTGTTGGGGTTGGTCACCTTGAAGCGTTCGATCAGCCAGGTGATGACCGGACCGCCGATCAGGCCGCCGCAGACGATGCCGGCCATCGCCGCGGTGACCGCGATCGACTCGGCGCCCTTCAACCCGGCCGCCTCGAACAGCGGCGCGAAGGCCAGGCCGGTGGCCGGGCCGCCGGTGAGGGTGGCCGAACCGGCCAGCACGCCGAACATCGGATGCAGACCGAATACCTTGGCAACCGCAATGCCCACCAGGTTCTGCACCACCGCGAACAGGCTGGCGATGATCAGGAACGCCAGCACCTGCTTGCCGCTGACCTTGAGCAGCCTGAGGCTGGCGTTGACGCCGATGGACGTGAAGAACGCGATCATCAGCGGCGATTGCAGGCCGGTGTCGAGCTTGAACAGCGGCGTTCCGCGGCTGTGTCCCCACCATGCCAGCAGCGCGACCAGCAGGCCGCCGAGTACCGGTTCGGGCAGGTTGTAGCGGCGCAGCAGCGGGATCGCCTTGCACAGGGCATAGCCGGCGAACAGGGCAAGCCCGCCGAATGCCACGGTCTGCACGCTGTCCAGTTCGATCATCGTGGCTTCCCCGGTCGCCGAAGGGCGGATGTTCGCACGGACAGGCGGGTTCCGGTGGCCGGTGGTGGGCGGCGATACCCGCCAGGTTGTCGCCGCCCGCCGACGGTCCGCCAGCGTCGGGCGGGGCTGCCGGTTCGTCCGTGCGGGTGCCCACGGGTCGCTGGCGCGGTGGCGGCGCAGTCGGTACAACATGTGGCACCCCCGCCTGCACGGCAATACCGCCGCCCGGAGTGCCGATGTCCCCGTCCCATGCCGTCCATGCCGGGCTACGGCCACCGCTGTACCGGCAGCTGTATTTCCAGGTGGTGCTGGCCATCGTCGGCGGCGCGGTGCTGGGCCACTTCCAGCCGGAGCTGGCGGTGCAGTTCAAGCCGTTGGGGGACGCCTTCATCAAGCTGGTCAAGATGATCATCGCCCCGGTGATCTTCCTGACCATCGTGACCGGGATCGCCGGGATGGCCCAGCTGCGCATGGTCGGGCGGGTGTTCGCCAAGTCCATGGCCTACTTCCTGTTCTTTTCCACGCTGGCGCTGGTGCTGGGCCTGGTGGTCGCGCACGTGGTCCAGCCTGGCGCGGGGATGAACATCGACCCGGCCAGCCTGGACACCCGTGCGGTGCAGGACTACGTGCAGAAGTCGCACGAGCTGACCCTGACCGGCTTCCTGATGGACATCATCCCCAAGACCCTGCTCAGTCCGCTGGTCGGCGACAACATCCTGCAGGTGCTCCTGGTCGCGGTGCTGTTCGGCATTTCGCTGGCACTGGTGGGGGAGAGCGGTCGCCCGGTGCTGTCGGTGCTGGAAGCGCTGGTCGCTCCGGTGTTCCGCCTGGTCCACCTGCTCATGCGCGCCGCGCCGATCGGCGCGTTCGGCGCCATCGCCTTCACCATCGGCAAGTACGGGATCGGCACCCTGGTCAACCTGGCCTGGCTGGTCGGTTCGTTCTACCTGACCTCGCTGCTGTTCGTGGTGGTGATCCTGGGCGCGGTGTGCCGGTGGTGCGGCTTCTCGATCTTCAGGCTGATCCGCTACCTCAAGGCCGAATTGCTGCTGGTGCTGGGCACCTCGTCCTCGGAGTCGGCGCTGCCCTCGCTGATGGAGAAGATGGAGCGCGCCGGGGCGGCCAAGCCGGTGGTCGGACTGGTGGTGCCCACCGGGTACTCGTTCAACCTGGACGGCACCAACATCTACATGACCCTGGCGGCGCTGTTCATCGCCCAGGCCACCAACATCGAACTGAGCCTGGGCGAGCAACTGGCCCTGCTGCTGGTGGCGATGATCAGCTCCAAGGGCGCAGCGGGCGTTACCGGCGCCGGATTCATCACCCTGGCCGCCACCCTGGCGGTGGTGCCGCAGGTGCCGGTGGCCGGCATGGCCCTGATCCTGGGCGTCGACCGTTTCATGAGCGAATGCCGCTCGCTGACCAACTTCATCGGCAACGCCGTGGCCACGCTGGTGGTGGCGCGCTGGGAAGGGGCACTGGACCGGGATGCGCTGGAGCGTGCACTGAGCCATCCCTCGTCGCAGCTTGCCGCGCCCCCGGACCCGGCCGCCGGCCCGGGCGACCCCACCCGGCTCACCGCCGACTGATCGCGGCCACCGTATTTGATGCATCGCAACAACGGCACCTGGCGGGCGGGTGCGACGCGTCACGGTTCCGGTCCGTTGCGCCTGTTCACCGCCTGCCCGCCGCATCCGCGGCCCGCGCCCCGATTCCCGGGAGCGACCGGGTAGAATCCCAAGCCTGCCCACCGCCGTGACGGACATGTCCGAACAAGAAGACTTCAAGCAGGCTGCGCTCGACTACCACCGTCACCCGCGTCCGGGGAAGATCAAGGTCTCGCCAACCAAGGCGATGCTGACCCAGCGCGACCTGGCGCTGGCGTACTCGCCCGGCGTGGCCTATGCCTGCGAAGCGATCGTGGCCGACCCGAAGCAGGCCAGCGAGCTGACCGCGCGCGGCAACCTGGTGGCGGTGGTCTCCAACGGCACCGCGGTGCTGGGCCTGGGCAACATCGGCCCGCTGGCCGGCAAGCCGGTGATGGAAGGCAAGGGCGTGCTGTTCAAGAAGTTCGCCGGGATCGACGTGTTCGACATCGAGATCGCCGAGAACGATCCGGACAAGCTGGTCGACATCATCGCCTCGCTGGAGCCGACCTTCGGCGGCATCAACCTGGAGGACATCAAGGCGCCGGAATGCTTCGTGGTCGAGCGCAAGCTTCGCGAGCGGATGAACATCCCGGTGTTCCATGACGACCAGCACGGCACCGCGATCATCGTCGGCGCGGCGGTGGTCAACGCGTTGCAGGTGGTAGGCAAGAAGATCGAGGACGTGAAGCTGTGCACCACCGGCATGGGCGCGGCCGGGGTGTCGTGCGTGGACATGCTGGTATCGCTGGGCCTGCGCAAGGAAAACGTGACCGCCTACGACCGCAGCGGGGTGATCCACAGCGGACGCACCGACCTGGATCCGGACAAGCGCCGCTACGCCCGCGAGACCGACGCGCGCACCCTGGAGGACATCGTGCGCGGCGCCGACATCTTCCTCGGCCTGTCGGCCGGCGGGGTGCTCAAGCCGGAAATGGTGGCCAGCATGGCCCCCAACCCGATCATCCTGGCCCTGGCCAATCCGTACCCGGAGATCCTGCCGGAGGACGCCAAGGCCGCGCGCCCGGACGCAATCATCGCCACCGGGCGCTCGGACTATCCCAACCAGGTCAACAACGCCCTGTGCTTCCCGTACCTGTTCCGCGGCGCGCTGGACGTGGGCGCCACCGGGATCAACGAGGCAATGAAGGTGGCCTGCGTGCACGCCATTGCCGCCCTGGCCCGGCGCGAGGCCTCGGACCTGGGTAGCGCCTATGGCGACGAAACTCCGAGCTTCGGGCCGGAGTACCTGATCCCGCGGCCGTTCGACCCGCGCCTGCTCGTGGAGCTCTCCAGCGCGGTGGCCCAGGCGGCGATGGACTCGGGCATCGCCGAGCGACCGATCGAGGACATGGCTGCCTACCGGGAAAAGCTGGGCCAGTTCGTGTACCGGACCAGCCTGATGATGAAGCCGGTGTACGACCGGGCCCGCTCGGACAAGAAACGGGTCGCCTACGCCGAGGGCGAGGAAGAGGTGGTGCTGCGGGCGGTGCAGACGGTGGTGGACGAAGGGGTGGCCTATCCGGTGCTGATCGGGCGTCCCGACGTGATCCAGGCGCGGATCGAGCGCCTGGGGCTGCGGATGCGGGCCGGGGTGGACTTCGAGATCACCAACCAACTGGACGACCCGCGGTTCAACGAGTACTGGCAGCACTACTACGCGGCCACGGCCAGGCGCGGAGTGACGGTGTCGGCGGCCAAGAACCTGCTGCGCTCGCGGCCGACCCTGATCGGCGCGGTGATGGTGGCGCGCGGGGAGGCCGACGCGCTGCTGACCGGGGTGGTGGGCAGGTTCCACAAGAAGCTTGGGTATGTGCGCAGCCTGATCGACCTGGACCCGGGAGTGCAGTCGACCTCGGCGATGACCGGGGTGATCAACAACCAGGGCGTGTGGTTCTTCCTGGACACCCATGTGCAGGACGAGCCGACAGCCGAGCAGATCGCCGAGGCGACGCTGCAGGCGTCGTACCGGTTGAAGCTGTTCGGGATCGAGCCGCGGATCGCGTTGCTGTCGCACTCGAACTTCGGCAGCCACCAGACGCCGGGAGCGCTGAAGATGCGCAAGGTGCGCGAACTGCTGCTCAAGCGGGTGCCCAGGTTGAACGTGGACGGGGAGATGCAGGGGGACACGGCGTGGGACGAGGCGCTGCGCCAGCAGATGATGCCGGGCAGCACGCTGAAGGGTCGGGCGAACCTGTTCGTGCTGCCGAACCTGGATGCCGCCAACATCGCCTACAACCTGGTGCGGGTGGTGACCGAGGGTGTGGCGATCGGGCCGATCCTGATGGGGATCAGCAAGCCGGTGCACATCCTGACCAGCAGCGCCACGCCGCGGCGGATATTGAACATGACGGCCATCGCTGCGGTGGATGCGCAGATCCGCGAGCAGATGGAGGGTGGGCGGAGGGGGTGAGGGTCAGGTTTCTCCTACATGATTCTCATCGAAAAACAGGTTATCTGGATGACTCAGTGGGTCTAGATTGGCCCTGCGCCATCAGGCGCGATACTTCAAGGAGGAAGTAGCCATGCGTAGCATCGATCAGGATGAATGTGAAACTGTCAGTGGTGGTTTTATACGAACTGCATTCACAATCGGGGCAGTGATTGCATGGGCGTATGCCAACAGGGCTTCGCTCGTGGAAATCGGTGGGGCCGCAAAGGCGCGGGATGCCGAACTCGATGCCGAGCATTCATAAGGAGACGGCCATGAAAGCTCTGACACAAGATGAAATCCAGTTCGTCTCCGGTGGGGACGGCGTAACCAATTCCGAAGCCAACCAGGTCATCGGAAGGGTCATCGGAGAGGCATGGCATGGGTTGAGCTCGGTCGAGGGAGTGCTTGGAATGGCACTCGGACCGGGTGGCATGATTGCCGGTTCCTTGCTTCACTACAAACTGCATCACTAGTACTCAACGCCGCCTCCCATTGGGGGCGGCTCAGTATTTCCGGGAGATGACGCCATGCCAAAGCTCAAGAAGCCGGACATCATGATTGTCAGTGTCTTTCTGGCATTCCTTTTCGCGTGGCATTACCGCGCCGATTTCATTGACATCTGGCGTGCGGCAGCGGACACGGACAACACCCTCTCCGGGGAGTGCGCGTAGGCAGACAACCGAAATGGCCTCGCTGGCAATGATTGGTTGGCCCCAGTTCTTGCGATCTATTTGACCCCTGCAATTGCAATGCTGCATCGCCGCATTTCCATGGCGGTTTGATTTTGGCTAGGGTCCATCCAGTCACGCCCAGAAGCACCCCATACGCCCCCGTAGCGCCGGTCGACACCCGGCCCCTTGCGCTAAACTCCCGAGTTCATGGGACAGGATCGCCGCGGCCCTGCGCGCGGCAACGGGAGTGATATGAACTGGCTGAACGAGGTGCTGCAGAACGATCCGGATCCGGTCGAGACCCGGGAATGGATCGAGTCGCTCAAGGCGGTCATCGACCGCGACGGTCCCCAGCGCGCGCACCTGCTGCTGGAGGACATGGTCGAGCTGACCCGCCGCTCCGGCGCGTTCCTGCCGTTCTCGCCGACTACCGAATACGTCAACACCATCGCTCCCCAGCTCGAAGCCAAGAGCCCCGGCAACGCCGAACTGGAGTGGCGGATCCGCTCGCTGATCCGCTGGAACGCGATGGCCACCGTGGTCCGCGCCAACCGCAAGCCCGGCGACCTGGGTGGCCACATCGCCTCGTTCGCCTCGGCCGCTACCCTGTATGACGTGGGTTTCAACCACTTCTGGCGTGCCCCGTCCGAGAACCATCCCGGCGATCTGCTGTTCATCCAGGGCCACAGCGCCCCGGGCATCTACGCCCGCTCGTTCCTGGAAGGCCGGATCGGAGAGGACCGGCTGGACAACTTCCGCATGGAGGTGGATGGCCGCGGGATTTCCTCCTACCCGCACCCCTGGCTGATGCCGGACTACTGGCAGACCCCGACCGTGTCGATGGGCCTGGGCCCGCTGGCAGCGATCTACCAGGCGCAGTTCATGAAGTACCTGGAGCATCGCGGCCTGATCGAGAAGTCCGACCGCAAGGTCTGGTGCTTCCTCGGCGACGGCGAGACCGACGAGCCGGAGAGCCTTGGCGCGATTGCCCTGGCCGGCCGCGAGGGCCTGGACAACCTGGTGTTCGTGATCAACTGCAACCTGCAGCGCCTGGACGGCCCGGTGCGCGGCAACGGCAAGATCATCCAGGAGCTGGAAGGCGTGTTCCGCGGCGGCGGCTGGAACGTGATCAAGCTGCTGTGGGGCGGCTACTGGGATCCGCTCCTGGCGCGCGACACCGACGGCATGCTCAAGAAGCTGATGATGGAAACCGTCGACGGCGAATACCAGAACTGCAAGGCCTTCGGCGGCGCGTACACGCGCGAGCACTTCTTCGGCAAGTATCCGGAGACTGCGGCGATGGTCGCCTCGCTCTCCGACGACGACATCTGGCGCCTGAACCGCGGCGGCCACGATCCGCACAAGGTCTATGCCGCCTACCACCAGGCGGTGAACACCCGGGGCATGCCGACCGTGATCCTGGCCAAGACGGTCAAGGGCTACGGCATGGGCTCGGCCGGCGAGTCGCTCAACCCGACCCACCAGACCAAGAAGCTGGACGACGATTCGGTACGTGCCTTCCGCGATCGCTTCAACATTCCGGTCAGCGACAAGCAGCTGGAAGATGCCACGCAGATCCCGTTCTTCCACCCCGGCGAGGACTCGCCGGAAGTGCAGTACATGAAGGAGCGCCGCGCGGCCCTCGGCGGCTACCTGCCGCAGCGCCGGCGCAAGGCATCCAAGTCGTTCGCCGTACCCACGCTGGACAAGTACGAGCGCCTGCTCAAGGACAGCGGCGAGCGTACCTATTCGACCACCATGGCCTTCGTGCAGACGCTCAACATCGCCCTGCGCGACAAGGACGTGGGCCCGCGCCTGGTGCCGATCGTGGCCGACGAGGCACGCACTTTCGGCATGGAAGGCCTGTTCCGCCAGATCGGCATCTATGCCCCGTTCGGGCAGAAGTACAAGCCGGTCGATTCGGACCAGCTGATGTACTACCGCGAAGACCAGGCCGGCCAGGTGTTGCAGCAGGGCATCAGCGAGCCGGGTGCGATGTCCTCGTGGATGGCTGCCGGCACCAGCTACTCGGTGTCGGACGTGCCGATGCTGCCGTTCTACATCTACTACTCCATGTTCGGCTTCCAGCGCATCGGCGACATCGCCTGGCAGGCGGCGGACATGCGTACCCGCGGCTTCCTGCTCGGCGGCACCGCCGGTCGCACCACCCTCAACGGCGAGGGCCTGCAGCACGAGGACGGTTTCAGCCAAGTCGTCGCCGGCGGCATTCCCAACGTGCGCAGCTACGATCCGACCTTCGGCTACGAAGTCACCGTGATCCTTCAGCGTGGCATGAAGTCGATGCTGGAGGACCAGATCGACGAGTACTACTACCTCACCCTGATGAACGAGAACTACACCCATCCCGAGATGCCGCAGGGCGCCGAGGAGGGGATCGTCAAGGGCATGTACCTGCTCAAGGACGCCGGCAAGCCGAAGAAGGGCGAGTTGCGCGTGCAGCTGCTGGGCAGTGGCACCATCCTGCGCGAGGCCATCGCCGCGGCCGAGCTGTTGGACAAGGATTTCGGCGTCACCGCCGACATCTGGTCCTGCCCCAGCTTCAACGAGCTGCGTCGCGACGGTTTCGACGCCGAGCGCTGGAACCGCATGAACCCCGAGGCCAAGGCCCCGCGCAAGGCCTACGTGACCGAACTGTTGGAAGGCCGCCAGGGCCCGGCGATCGCCGCGACCGACTACGTGCGCGGCTTCGCCGACCAGATCCGCGCCTTCGTGCCGATGCCCTACACCGTGCTGGGCACCGACGGTTTCGGCCGCTCCGACACCCGCGCCAACCTGCGTCGGTTCTTCGAGGTGGACCGCTACTACATCGCCCACGCCGCCGTCGCGGCGCTGGCCAGGGAGGGCAGGATGACCGGCAAGGACGTGGCCCGGGCGATCAAGCAGTACAAGATCGATCCGGAGAAGGCGAATCCGGTCGGGGTTTGATGGGCCCGACGAGGGCGGCCGATGGCTGCCCTCGTTCCATCGCGGGAATCGTCGAGGATCACGCCTTCCGACGGTGAAACCACCGGTTCAGACGTGATTTTCCTTATCGCTTGGCGGAATACGCATCCAGCGGCAATGGCGGGGAGATCGGGCATGCGCAGGTGGAATCGTTGGCTTTCGGCGGCGTTGGCCGCAATGCTTGCCGCCTGTGCCACCGGGCATGGCGTCGCGCCGGACGTGGTTGCTGTCCCCGCGTCCCAGGCAGTGCGGGCGGCCCCGGTCGTCGATACCGGCACGCTCGACGGCGCGCCCTATCGCATCGACATCCCCGCCGATTGGAACGGGGAACTGGTGGTCAACGCGCACGGCTACGCGGTCGCGGGCTCGCCCGCGCGTCCGATGGAGGTTCCCGGAGGAATGCAGACGCTGCTCGACCGCGGCTTCGCGGTGGCGGCCAGCGACTACTCGGACCAGGGCTGGGCGATCGCCGAGGCGGTCGCCGACACGGAGCGGCTGCGTGAGTATTTCGTCGCCCGCCATGGCGCCCCCGCCAGGGCCTGGTTGGTTGGCTGGTCGATGGGCGGGCTGGTCGCACTGGCCAGTGCCGAGCGGCATCCGCAGGCCTGGGACGGCGTGGTCTCGATGTGCGGCGTCGCGGTTCCGACCGAGGCCATGTTCGCGCGCGGAGCGCTGGCGCCGCTGGCCGCGTTCGAGGCGCTGTACCCGGGCGTGTTGCCGCAGGCGCCCGGCGGCCTTGCGGATGCTTCGCTGCCGGCTATGCCGGATAGCGATGCGATCGAGGCGGCGTTTGCCGGGGACGAGATGCGTGCGGCCGCGTTCGCGCACCGCTTCGATATCCCGCGCGCGGACGCTGCGTCTTCGCTGTGGCTGTACTACGTGGCGCTGCGCGAACTGGCGAAGCGGGCAGGCGGATTCCCGGCAACGAGCACGACTGGCATGGACGGTACCGATGGCGATGAGGCCGCGCTGGGCATACACATCCGCCGCTATGCCGCCGACCCCGCCGCGCTTGCCTACGTCCGGCGTACCGGTGGACTGACCGGTGCCGCGCCGGTGCCGGTGGTGTTGCAGCCGAACGCCGTGGATCCGATCGTCACCGCCCGTTTCAGCGCTGGCTATCCGGCGTTGGCCAGGACGCAGGCGCGCGACGCACAGGTGCGCATGCTTCCCGGCGTCGGCGAAGGTCATTGCCGGTTCCCGCCCGAGACGGTGGTGGCTGCGCTGGAGGTCTTGCGCGAGCCGTGACGCCGAGTGCCGGTCGGCGGCGAGCCGCCGGCGTTCTTATCCACGCCTGGCTACGGCTCGGCGTTCCGGCGCAGCAGATTGGAGTAGGACTTGGTGATCAGCTCGACGGCCCTGGAGGTGCCTTCCAGGCCGGCCAGGAGTTCGCGCGCCTCGGACAGGTCGTGCAGCAGTTCGCGGATGGCGGGCTCTCGCACCAGGCTCTGGACCCAACCCACCACGGCGAGCCGCTCTCCCTGTTCCACCGGCCGCACGCGGTGCAACTGCCCGGTGGGATAGCAGATCGCCGAGCGGGCTGGCAGCTTGAAGGAGGTCTCGCCGCTTCCGGTTTCGAACGAGAGTTCGCCGCCTTGATAGGCGTCGGGTTCGTTCAGGAAGAGGGTGAAGGACACATCGCTGCGGACGTGGTTGGGTTCGCCCATGATCGGCGCGTCCACGTGCGACCCGTAGGCCATGCCCGGCTGGTAGCGGCTGACCAGCATCGCGGCCAGGCGCCGGGGCTGGGCCACGCTCATGAATGCATCGTTGCGTCCCAGCGCCTGCATCACCACATTGGTGATTTCCTTCAGCACCGGATGATTCGCGGGAATCTGCTGGTTGTTCTTCGCCTTGTGCAGCAACTCGCCGGCCGTGGCCCTGCCATCGGCGAACTGGACCGTGGAAATCTTCTGCCTGATCAGCGCGAGTTCGTCGAGCGTGATCAGGTCGGGGAGGGTGATGATCATGATCGGTCCGCTGGATGCTGGACGTGCCGGATGGTCCGGTGTCCAGTGTAGGGGGTGGCGCTTCCCGCTGTCCTCGCCCGGAGAAGGGGCGGTCCGCTTGCCGGCGCGGGAAGGGTAGCAGGGAGCCGATGGTCGTTGGCCCAGCCGGCACATCGCCCGGCGTATCCTTGGCGGACATGATCCGTCCTGGAGCCTTCCCATGCGCCGCATTCTCCTCCCCGCATTCCTGCTGGCCCTGACCGGCCTCGCCCATGCCGGCGAGCCGGCCCGCTACGGTGCGCCGCTGCCCGCCACCGCAGCGGTACCGGTGTCCGCGGCAGTGGCTGCGTTCGACCAGCATGCGGGCAGGCCGCAGCGCTACAGTGGCCGCATCGCCCAGGTCTGCCAGGCCGAAGGCTGCTGGATGATGCTGGAGGACAACGGCCAGGCGGTGCGGGTGATGTTCAAGGACCATGCGTTCCTGATTCCCAAGGACAGCAGCGGCCATGCGGAAGTGATCGGCGTGCTCTCGCGCAAGGAGCTCACGCCGGAGCAGGTCGAGCACCTGCGCGAGGACGCCAAGGGCCTGGACGTCTCCCCGGTCGAATACCGGATCCTCGCCGAGGGCGTGGAGATCGTGGCCGTGCCGGCGACCTGAGCCGGCCGGCCGGCTGTTGCGCGGCGAATCCGCGCGCTCCACCGCGCCGTCGGCCGTGTCACGGCGTGCGTGGTGCGGGGATAAGGTGCCGAACGGCCATCGCCAAGGGGAACCCCAGATGCTGCAGCGTCGCCTGAGCACGATCGTGTGGCTGCTTGCCTGCCTGTCCGCCTTTCCGGTTCCCGAGGATCCTGGGCGAGGCCATCGCCTACGGGCGCCAGGGCACGCCAATCGGCGGCTATCTCGACGAGGTCGGCGGTCCGCTGGCGCGGCAGGACATCCGCGACCTGGTCCACTGGTTGCGCGAAACCGCTGGCGTGGAGCCGTTGGCGATCGACCCGGAGAAAGGCCACGACCGCCTGGCGGCCGATGCCGCGGACGGCGCGCGGGTCTATCGCGCGCATTGCGCCAGCTGCCATGGCGACCAGGGTGAGGGGGGCACCGGCACGGCGCTGGGCAACGCGGCGATGCTGGCGCTGACCCCGGACCATTTCCTGCGCCATGCCATCGTCGAGGCACGCCAGGGCACGCCGATGCCGGCCTTCGCCGGGATCCTGTCCGCCACCGAAATCGACAACCTGACCGCGTTCCGGCGCAGCCGCAGCACCGGCTGGAGCGCCGAAGGCCGCACGCTGCGCAGGCCGCCGCCGCTGGACCGGTACGTCATCAATCCGGAAGGGGAGGCGCCGCGGTTCGGCGAGCTGAAGGACGGACGCTACCTGAGCGCGGCGGTGCTGGATCGCGAGTTGCGTGCGCGGCGGCGCATGGTCCTGCTGGACACGCGGGTGACCTCGATGTGGCAGATGGCGCACATCGAGGGTGCGGTGCCGGTCCCGTACTACGCCAACCGCGAGCAGGCGGTGGCCAGCCTGCCGCGCGACAGCACCTGGATCGTTGCCTACTGCGAATGCCCGCGCGCGGCGGCGGACTCGGTGGTCAAGTGGCTGCGCGAGGAAGGCGGCTTCGGCCATACCGCCGTCCTCTATGAAGGCATCCGGGGCTGGGTGAGCCTGGGCTATCCGGTAGTGGCGGGCGACGCCTCGAAATAACCGACCGCTCCGCTACTGTGCTTGACACAGTAGAAAGACCCTTGTACTGTGCGTGAAACAGTACAAGGTGCCGCATGGTAGAGCGCGACAACACGGGCCTGACCGAACTCCGCCGCGGGGTACTGGTGCTGGCGGTGCTCTCGAGGCTTCAGGTTCCCCAATACGGCTACTCGCTGCGCCAGGCGCTGGCCGAAGGCGGGATGCCGGTCGAGGAGGGAACCCTGTATCCGCTGCTGCGGCGGCTGGAGGCGCAGGGCCTGCTGGCCAGCGAGTGGAACACGGACTTCGCGCCGCCGCGGCGCTACTACCGGTTGAGCGGCGAAGGCGTCCGCGCTTACGCCGCGCTGGCCGCGGCCTGGCGCGAACAGGTTCGGGTGATGGGTGGTTTCCTGCAAGTGGAGGTGCAGTGATGAACGTCGACGAGATCATCGAATCCTGGGTGCGCGACGTGGTCGCGTGCCTGCCGCGCGGGCGTCGCGCCGACGTGGCGTTCGAATTGCACGCCTTGCTGCAGGAAGACCTGGCCGCCCGCGCCGAGGCGGCCGGTCGCGCACCGGACAAGGCGATGGCGCTGGCGCTGCTCAAGGACTTCGGGCGTCCGGCCGCGATGGCCCAGCTCTACCATGCACGGCCGGCGCTGGTGGCCGCCGCCGACACCCACCATTTCCTGATCTGGGCGCTGGGCGGTGCCGTGGTGCTGGTGACGCACACGGTGCTCGGCCATCCCGATACCGACGTGGGCGGGTTGTTCCTGCAGTGGCTGGGACTGCTGCTGCTGTGCTTCGCGGCCATCGACTGGATGCGCCGGCGCCGGCCCCACGCCCTGCATTGGACGCCGAGCCGCGGCCCGGAATGGACGCCGCGCTGGCTGTCGGCGCTCTCGCTGGCATGCCTGCTGGTGTTTCCCGTGGCCATGTACGCCGCGCCGATGGAGTTCGCGCGTTGGCTGCTGCCCGACGCGGTGCGCGTGGACGGCCTGGCGCTCACCAATGCATTCGCGGGCAGTTGGCAGCGGGGTGTCACTCAGGGCTTGCTGGTGGCATTGGCCTTGCTGGAAGGCGTCGCGCTGGTGGCCGGCCGCCGGCCGCGATGGACGCGCCGTGCCGGCGCGGCGGTGAGCCTGGCCTTGGGCACGATGTTCGTCGCCCACGCCTCGCCGATGACGCCGTTCGGCGGCGGCGCAGCGTTCGAGGTGTTCGCCCTGGCCCATGCCAACGCGGTGGCCGCACCGGTGTTCCTGGCGGTGGGCGGGATGATGATCCTGTTCGGCCTGTACTACGCTTGGCAGGAATGGTCGCTGATCCGGCCGCAGCCTTCGCCGCCGCGCAGCGCTGCAGCCTGATCCGGGCGCATGCAGCCCTCAAGGCTGCGACCACGTATTCAGCCGTGGCCCGATCGGTGTTTGATCTGGATCAATGTGTGCATCGTGGCCGGGAGGGAGACTGCAATGGATCCCCGAAGGAGAGTACGTCATGTACAAGCATCTTCTGGTTCCCACCGATGGCTCGCCGCTTTCCGACTACGCGGTCGACCAGGCGCTTGCGCTGGCCAAGGCGCTCGGCGCCAGGGTGACCCTGTTCACCGCGATCGAGCCGTTTCACGTCATCGCCTACGTGCCCGAACAGGTCGCCGAGTCGCGCAGCAGCTACGAGG
Organism: Lysobacterales bacterium; assembly: GCA_017302035.1. Classification (GTDB taxonomy): domain Bacteria; phylum Pseudomonadota; class Gammaproteobacteria; order Xanthomonadales; family Xanthomonadaceae; genus Pseudoxanthomonas. The sequence continues at coordinate 58,002 of JAFLEA010000003.1, read as the reverse complement.
AACATGCCAGGAGGGCGGCCGACCAGCGGTTGGCCGCGGCCGCGGCGAAGGCTTCGGCCGCCGGCGTCGCCCATGCGACCGAAACGGTCGGCAGCGAGGATCCGCACGAGGCGATCATCGCCACCGCCAAGGCCAAGGGGTGCGACCTGATCGCGATGGCCTCGCACGGCCGCCGCGGCGTCAAGGCACTGGTGCTGGGCAGCGTGACCGCCAAGGTGCTCACCCATTCGGAAGTGCCGGTGCTGGTCTACCGCCACGCGGCGGACTGATCGCGCACGCTCCGATCCTGCCGGCGGCGGGGTGCCGCGATCAGCGCCGCCGCGCCAGCACGCCGTCCAATGCGGGCTGCGCGCCGAAGCCGGCCTGTTCCAGGCGCCTGCACACCTCGCGTGGCAGGTCGCGGCCGCTGCTCAGGCGGTTCGGCATGCCGGTGTAATGGAACAGGCGGCCGCCGCGGCGCAGGACGCGGGCGAGTTGGTGGTAGAACGCCTGCGAATACAGTTCGCCGGCGATGCCGAAGCGTGGCGGGTCGTGCAGGACCACGTCGAACGAGGCATCGGGTAGCGCGTCGATCGCCTGCGCCACGTCCGCGTGCACCAGGCGCAGGCGGCCGCCATTCGCCTCCGCTCCGGGGTCCGGCGACCAGGGATTGAGCGTGCGCAGCCACAGCACGCTGTCGTTCTTCTCGAAGGAATCGATCCGCGTCGCGCCTGCGGCCAGGCAGCAGGCGGCGAAATAGCCCAGCCCGCCGCAGGTGTCGAGGACCGCCTTGCCGTGCGGCTCGACCAGCGCGACCTTGCGGCGGGCGTCGTCCAGCGGCGATGCCTTCGAGGTCGGCAGCATCTTGATGCCGTCGATCTCGAACGTCGGCACGTCCCATTCGGTGGGCACCAGCTTGATCAGCGCGCCGGCATAGCGCGCCGCCGGCTCCCAGCCGGCGCCGTCGAACCAGTAGAGGGTGCGTTCCCTGAGCCGCTCCGGGTACGGGTATGCCGCACCCCGCCATTGCCAGTGCGCCGGGTCCAGCGTCGCTTCGTCCTGGCTGCGGCCCAGGTCGAGCGAGCCGGTCCAGCGGATCTGGCCGCGCTGGCGCGCGTCCAGCAGCGCGGCGGCGGTGGCGCAGGTGAGCAGCGGTCCGGGGTAGTGGCGCACGGTCGGTGGGGGCAAACGGGGGCCGGGCATCGTAACCGAGGCCGGGAACAGGCGATGCCGCCCACGGGGGGCGGCATCGGCGGCTGGAACCGGGGTCGCGGCCGCATGCCCTGGCATGGCATGCGGCCGCGGCGCGTCAGTGGATGCGGAACATGGGCGACTCCACCGGCACGTAGCTGGACTCGCGCACCCGGCGGCGGTGGGCGGCCAGCGCCGCTTCGGCATGCCGGGCCGCTTCCCAGTACCGGCGATCGAAGTGCAGGGCTTCCGGGGCGCAACCGCGCAGGTACGACTCCAGCGCGCGCAGGCGCAGGAAGTCGCGGTAGCAGGCGGCTTCGCGACCCAGGATCGGCCAGGCCACTTCCACGACGATGGCATCGTCCAGATGGCCGAACCAGGGCAGGGCTTCGGGGATCAGGCGGCGGCGCTCGCGGGTGTAGTCGAGCACCAGGCGCGCGCAATCCATCGCCTGGTTGGCCGCGGCCCAGTCCGGATCGGCGACCATGGCCGCGACCGTTTCCAGCCGCGCAACTCGTTCGGCGATGCATCGGGGAGTATTCTCCCCGCCAACAGGGGGCGGCAGCTGGCGTGCCGCGGTCGCCAGCTGGTCCAGGTCCAGCGGCGGGAGTTCGCGGCCCAGGCGGGCCAGCAGCTGGTTGAAGCGCTCCAGGTCCGGCTCGGACGGGCGGTAGTCGCCGATGGCCTGGCGGCGGTGCGGCAGGTTCCGGGAAGCGGGATCGACCAGGGCGGCAGGCAGGGACTGGGTCGGGCAGCGGGTTGTCATCACGGCGTTCATGGCGTGTCTCCAGAGGATTGGAATGAGCGCGGCATTGCCGGCGCCGGGCCAGCATCCCGAATGCGTCAATCCGGGTCATGAGGTAGTTGCGATCGTTCCATGCGTGTTTACCGAGTCTCTGAGGGAAACATGAGGAATCGATGATGAAGCCGGGGAACGGCTCCCACGCCGACGGCCAGGGCGCGTCCGGGCGCTACCGCTTCGATGGCATCGAGGTGGATGCCGCGGCCCATGTCGTGGTGCGTGCCGGCCGGCCCCAGCCTCTGGAGCCGAAGGCCTTCGCCGTGCTGCTGGCGTTGCTGGGCCGTCCGGGCGAGTTGCTGGGCCGTGACGAGCTGCTCGACCAGGTCTGGGGCCATCGCCACGTCACCCCGGGCGTGCTGACCCGGGCCATCGCCCAGGTGCGCGCCGCGCTGGACGACGACCCGCAGCAGCCGCGCTACATCCAGACCCAGCACGCATTGGGCTACCGCTTCATCGGAACCCTGCTCGCGGCCGCGCCGGAACCGGCGGTGGCGGAATCGACCCGGGCCATACCCGTGCGGGATGACGGTTCCGACGCCGCGCCTGCCCCGCCGGCGGCCAGCGGCAGCGGGCCGGAACACGCGTCGGTCGCAGCCTCCCCGGAGCACGATCCCGGCCCCCGGGCCCCGCTGCAGGCCGCGCCGCCTCTCTGGCATCGGCCCTGGGTAATCGCGCTGGCCGCGGCGGCGGTGCTGGCCCTGGTGGCGTGGCTGGGGCGGGAGCCGCCGCCGGCGGCCAGCGGCGCTTCCGTCGCCGTGCTGCCCTTCACCACGCTCAGCGACACCCGCGAGGACCGCTATTTCGCCGAGGGCCTGTCGGCGGAGATGCTCAATGCGCTGGCCGGCATCCCCGGGCTGAAGGTCGCCGCGTGGCGGCCATCGGAGGCGATCGACCGGACCCGGGACGTGCGCACCCAGGGCCGGTTGCTGGGCGTGGCCACGCTGCTGGATGCCAGCGTGCGCCGTGACGGCGAGCGCCTGCGCGTCAGCGCGCGGCTGTCGGACACCCGCAGCGGCTACACCCTGTGGTCGCGCAACTACGACGTCGATGCGGACGCCGTCTTCGACACCCAGGCCGACATCGCCGAGTCGGTGGCCAAGGCGCTGGTCGACACCTTGCCCGAGGAGCGCGAGAGCCTGCGCAGGCGCCTGGCCCCGACCCATAGTGCGATGGCCTTCGACGCCTACCTGCTCGGGGTCGGCCAGCTGCTGGGCTCACGGGACCAGGAGGCGCGCCGGCAGGCCACGGTGTACTTCCGCAAGGCACTGGAAGCGGATGCCGGTTTCGCGCGGGCACAGGCGGGGCTGTGCCGGATGGCGTTGTGGGACTTCGAATCCAACCACAACGCCAAGGCGTTCGACGATGCGCGCCTGGCCTGCCTGCGCGCGCGCAACATGGACCAGACCCTCGGCGAGGTGAACCTGGCGCTGGGCGATCTGTACCGGGTGCAAGGCGATCCGGAGCAAGCGCTGCACTACTACGACCTGGTCGCCGGCGATCCGGCGTTGCGCTGGCAGGGTCTGGCCCGGCGGGCGCAGGTGCACGTCGAGCGCGGCGAGGACGAACGGGCGATGCGGGATTTCCGCCAGGCGCTCCAGGCCAGTCCCGGCAACGCCGAGGTGCATGCCGAGCTGGGCTACCAGCAGTACCGGCTCGGGCGCTACCGGGACGCGATCGATGCGTACCGCACGGCGGTGGAACTGCGCCCCGACCTGTCCGAGTACTGGAGCATGTATGGCGCGTTGCTGCAGCTGGCCGGCGACAACGACCAGGCCGAGGCCGCGCTGCGGCGCTCGCTCGCGCTCGAACCCAATGAAAGCGCGCTGAGCAACCTGGGCACCGCGCTCTACCGCAAGGGCGACTATGCAGGCGCGGCGGACTTGTACCGGCGCGCGATCGAACTCAATCCCGGCAATTTCCTCTACCTCGGCAACCTGGGCGATGCGCTCGAGGCGGACCCGCGCACCGCCGCGCAGGCGCGCGCACCGTATGCGCAGGCGCTCGCGCTCGCCCAGCGCTACGTGGATGCCAAGCCGGACGACGCCCTCGCGCTGGCCGCGCTGGGCTGGTATCGCGCGCAGCTGGGCGAACGCGACGGTGCGCTGGAGTCGCTGCGCCGGGCCGAGGCGCTGGGCCTTGAATCCGGCGAGGTCGCCGTGTTCAAGGCGGCGGCGCTGGCCGTGCTCGGGCAGCGCGAGCAGGCGCAGGTCGCGCTGCAGGCCGCACGCGAGGCCGGGGTACCCGAGTCGCGGATCGCTACCCATGCGGTGTTCCGGCGCGCCGGCCTGGCCGGGTCGCCGCACCGCGCCGTGCCGACCGCGGAAATTTCCCCCGCACCCATGGCATCACCACGAGGAGAATGAGATGGCCATGCGAATGGACAAGAACACCTTCAACCTGGATCTGGGCGGTGGCGTCTTCGTCGATGTCGACGTCACCCCGGTCTACAACACCACCCAGGTACCACGGCCGCGACCGAAGCTGATCGCGCGGGTGGTGATCGAGGTGGGCGACCGTCCGGAAGGCGGCCCGCCTCCGCTGGAACTGGAGTGCACGTTCACCGTCCACGGCGACTCCTAGCCCGGCCCGGTGCGCACGCCGCCGCGCGGCGGGCGGTGGCGGCGCACTGCGCTGGCCTCAGTCGCGGTCCGGCGCGCCCAGCGGGAAGTAGCGCCGGTACGGGCGCGCCTGGTCCACGGCGCAGGCGAAGCCGGGACGCTGCAGCAGGCGTTGGCGGTAGGCATGCACGTGGCGGTGGGCCGGCGGGATCGGATGGGTCCAGTCGGCATAGAACAGGAACGGCGCGGCACCGCAGTCGGCCAGACTGAAGTCGTCGCCCGAGGCCCAGGTGCGGCCGTCCTGCAGGTGCCGCTCCAGCCAGGCATAGGCGGTATCGAGCATGCGCCGCGCCTCGGCCACGCCGTAGGGGTCTCGGTCGGGCTCGGCGCGGATCGCGTCGAACACGATCTTCTGCTGCGGGGTGGACACGTAGTTGTCGAAGAAGCGGTCGAGCATGCGCACTCCCACCGCGGCCAGCGGATCGGCCGGCAGCAGGCGCAGCGGCCCGGGATGGGCGACGTGCAGGTACTCGATGATCGAGGTGGCCTCGATCACGGTGCGGGGGCCGTCGACCAGCACCGGGAAGCGTTTCATCGGCCACAGCCGGGCCAGTGCCTGCGCGTGCGCCTCTTCCTCCAGGTGGCGGTACTCGAACGCAGTGTCGTTCTCGTACAGCGCGACCAGCACCTTCTGGCAGTAGGACGAGAACGGGTGGGCGTAGAGGGCGAGGGACATGGGCGGCTCGATCGAGGGGGACGACGGGCGGTGAGAAGGCAGAGCGTATCGACGCCGGGCAGGATCTCAGTCCGGTACGGGCTCCGGCTTGATACGCAACGATGAGACGTACTCTGCCAGCTGCGGGAAGAAACGGTCGAAGCCGGTGGCGATGGCGGCCTCGTGCCGGCGCAGGTCGTCCAGGCACTGGACCAGGCGCTCGCCGTTGCGCGACAGGCGGGTGGCGATCCGGGTCACCGCGCGGTCAACGTTGCCGCGCTCGCGGTAGGAGCCGAGCCAGTCGTGCGCGGCCATCAGTGGCGCGATCCGGCGCAGGCGCTCGGGCAATTCGTCCACGCGCGCAAGCAGGTAGCGATAGAACGGCGCGGTGAACGCCTGCAGCGGGATGTCGCAGTAGCGGTCCCAGTCGCGGGCCAGGCAGTGGTCGTAGTACACGTCCAGGGCGATCCCGGCATAGCGCCGGCGGCCTTCGCCGAACAGGCGCCGGGCCGCGGCCACCTGCGGGTGCTCGTCGGTGTAACGGTCGACCCGGCGATGGATCAGGATCTCGCGCCGCTCCACCTCGCTCCAGTCCTCGAGCGCGTTCCGGCCGAACACGAAGTCGCCGAGCAGCGCGCCGAGCATGGCGTCATGGTCCGGGCGGGCCAGGTAGAGGTGGGCGAGATAGTTCACGGCGCCGTGCCGCGCGCCAGCCGCTCCTCGATCGCGCTGAAGGCCGAGGCGCTGCCCGGCTCGGCGTTGGCCACCCCGGTGGCGAAGTAGGCCGTGCCGGTCCCCGCTTTGCGGTCCAGCCACAGCCCCGACAGCAGGCCATAGGCCGAGCCGGCATGACCCACCCGCTCCACGCCGTCGCCGAACGGATCGTCGTGGCAGCCCGGTCGCGGCGTGGCCAGGGTCTGCACGGCCAGACCGTAGCGGCAGAAGAAGCCGGCGCGCGACTGGCCGCTGTCGTCCTCCTCGGCGGTGACGCCGTTGCCGTCGACCAGGGTCCATTGCGGCGCGAACAGGATGTCCACCGACTCCGGGCGCAGCAGGCGCACGCCATCGACCTCGCCGCCGCGCAGCAGCAGCCGGCCGATCTTCGCCAGCCCGGCGGCGGAGATGCGCATGCCGCCCTGCGGCGAGAACATGCCGCTGTTCACTCCCGGCTGCCAGCGCGAAAGATCGCAACTGCCGTCGCGGGCGCGCATCACCGGGCAGGCCGGCGCCTGCCCATGCAGGTCGTCGTTCACCGGTTTGCCGCCGGCCGTCTCGTACAGCACCACCGCGCGGGCGATGGCCGCATCGCTGCAGGTGGCCCAGCCGTAGCAGGCATCCAGCGCCAGCGGCTCGAACACCAGGCGGCGCATCAAGCGGTCGAAGCGTTCGCCGGTGGCGCGTTCCATCACCGAGGCGACCAGGGGGAAGTTGAGGTTGGTGTAGCGGAAGTACGTGCCGGGCGCGTGTGCCGGATCCCAGGCGCGCGGATCGGCCAGCAGGTCGCGCAGCGCGCCGTCCAGCGGCACCTGCCAGTAGCCGGCTTCATCGGTCAGCCCCGACGTGTGCGAGAGCAGCATGCGCAGGGTGACCGGCACGTCCGGATGGCCGGGATGGCGCAGCTCCCAACCCAGCAGCGTGGACGCATCCGCGTCCAGGTCCAGCGTGCCGGCTTCGGCCAGGCGCATCACGCCGATGGCGACGACGAGCTTGGAGATCGAGGCCACGCGTACCGGGTCGTCGGCGGTGACCTCGCGCCCGGCGGCGGCATCGGCCAGGCCCGCGGTGCGGGAGGTCGTGATCGCTTCGCGGTCGAAGGTCACCCGCACCTGGGCCACCGGCCCGGCGGCGAGGGTCGCCGCCGGCAGGCCGAGCAGGGCGAGCAGGCAGGCCAGTCTATGGACGTGCGGGAGACGCATGGCGTGCGGGCCGGTTGAGGACGGTTGAATGACTCTACCCCACTCCGGTGTCGTTCGACCTGCCGCTTGGAAGTCGGCTGGCAGCCGCTGTTCGGCCATCAGCCGGTTGCCAGCCGACGCCGCAGGCGCGGGAATGCGGATGGGTCCGGGAGGCATCCATACGCCCCGGAAGGGCGGACTGGAGCCGGACCACTTAGACTGTGGCACGCGGCAGCCGTCCTCGGCGCCGGCGCTTCCATCCGCTTTTGAACGAGGCATTCGTGGTCATCCATCCCAAAGTCCGTGGCTTCATCTGCACCACCGCCCATCCGCTGGGCTGCGCGAAGAACGTGCGGGACCAGATTCGCCACGTGCAGGCGCAGGGCGTGCGCAACGACGGTCCCAAGCGGGTGCTGGTGATCGGTTCCTCGACCGGGTATGGCCTGGCCGCGCGCATCACCGCCGCCTTCGGCTACGGCGCGGCCACCCTGGGCGTGTTCTTCGAGAAGCCGGGCACCGAGAAGAAGACCGGCAACGCCGGCTGGTACAACTCCGCCGCGTTCGACACGTACGCCAAGGAAGCCGGGCTGTGGAGCCGCTCGATCAATGGCGATGCCTTCTCCGACGAGGTGCGCGCCAAGGCCATCGAGCTGGCCCGCGGGATGGGCGGCCCGATCGACCTGGTGGTCTATTCGCTGGCCTCGCCGGTGCGGCGCCTGCCCGATACCGGCGAGCTCAAGCGTTCCGCACTCAAGCCCATCGGCCAGCCCTACGAGGCCACCGCGGTGGACACCAACCGCGACCAGATCATCCATGCCACGGTCGAGCCGGCCACTGACGAGGAAGTGGCCGACACCATCCGAGTGATGGGCGGCGAGGACTGGGAGCTGTGGATCGAGGCGCTGGACCAGGCCGGGGTGCTGGCACCGGACGCGAAGACCGTGGCCTTCAGCTACATCGGCACCGAGATCACCTGGCCCATCTACTGGCACGGCGCGCTGGGCAAGGCCAAGGAAGACCTGGACCGCGCCGCGCACACCATCGATGCGAAGCTCAAGCCCGGCGGCGGCCAGGCCAACGTGGCGGTGCTCAAGTCGGTGGTGACCCAGGCCAGCGCCGCGATCCCGGTGATGCCGCTGTACATCGCCATTGTCTACCGGATCATGAAGGAGAAGGGGCTGCACGAAGGCACGATCGAGCAGCTCGAGCGCACCTTCCGCGAACATCTGTACGCGGCCGCCCCGCCGCCGCAGGACGATTCCGGTCGCCTGCGCCTGGACGACCGCGAACTGCGCGACGACGTGCAGCAGGCCTGCCGCGACCTGTGGCCGACGGTGACCACCGAGAACCTGTTCGACGCCACCGACTACGCCAGCTACAAGCACGACTTCCTCAAGCTGTTCGGCTTCGAGCGCGACGACGTGGACTACGACGCCGACGTCGATCCGGTCACCCCGTTCGACGTGGTCGACCTGACCGGCGAATAGATCGCTTGCCCGCCTCGCCGGGGGCGTACCGCAGGCCCGCCCCGTCCGCAGCCGGTTCCGATGGCCGGCCGGCGCATGATCGATCCGGGACGGCGGTCCCGGCCGGGGAACTCTGGCTGGCGCGGTGGGTCTTTCCCTCTTCCCGCCAGTCCACCTTCCATGGCCTTGCCCCGACCCGCCGACCTGCCATGGCGTGAGGAAATCCTGCCGCGAGCCATCGCCGCGGCGGGGACCGTCGTGTTGCTGGTGGTGGCGTGGCGGTTGGCCAGCGGCATCGTTCAGGTGGTGCGGGTCGATCGCGGCGTCCAGGAGCGGATGCGGATCGTCTTCACCGAGCGCTGGAACGAGGCGCGTCCGGGCCTGCCGCCGCCGGCCATGCCGCCTGCGGCGGGGCCAACCACAAGCGTTGTGCCGCCACCGTCACGCGCCGCCGCGGCGCCGTTGCGACCTGACCCGCCGGTCGTCGTGTCGCCACCCGGGTCACCGGGCCTGTTCGACGAGAATGGGCGTCCGCGATTGCCGACCGAATCGTCCGACCGTTGGCTGCGACCACCGGCCGCGGCACCGGGCAGTGGCACCGCGGTGCCCGACGATGGCCGGGCGATGCGCCGGTTGACCGAGCGGCCCAACCCGGTGAACTTCAGGGACTCGCGCTTCTCCCCGGAGAACCTCCGGGCGCTGCGCAACCAGGCGCAGAGCAAGATCGAGGAATTCCTGTTCGGCAAGGATGTACAGCACGCCCGCGCGCGGCCTTCTCCGGACATCGCCTTCAATCCGCTGAACCACGCGCGACCGACCGACCTGGGCAGCGAGGCCACCGGCGACGCGTACAAGGCCGCACCCATCGCCTATCAGCCGGCGCCGGGCCTGGACGGCGAGGCCAGCCGCCGCATCCGCGAGCAGGTGGCGGCACTGGAGACGGCGTATGCGCACTGCGACCGCGTCCGCCTGCGCGCGCTGATGCAGCCGTTGCTGCTGCACCTGGACGAATTGCAGAAGGCCGAAGCGGCCATTGCGCGTGGCGCCGACCCGGTGCGCGCCGAGCACATGCTGCCGAACGTGGCCAACAACGCCTACGACATGGCGCGGCGCGCGCTGTGGTACGCCGATGCGAGGATGGCCGGCTGCGGTGGCTGAGTGCCGCGCCGGGACCGCAGGTTCAGTCGGCTGCGATGAAGTACGGCTCGACCGTGCCCTTGACCTTGATCGTCATCGGGTTGCCGCGGCGGTCGCGCGAACGGCCGACCTGGACCCGGATCCAGCCCTCGCTGACCGAATACTCCTCGACGTTGTCGCGTTCCTGGCCGTTGAAACGCACGCCCACGCCGCGGTCGAGCACGGCCTGGTCATGGAAGGGGCTGGCGGGATCCATGGCCAGGCGGTCGGGGGGCGTGTCGCTCATCGGCATTCGGCTGTTCGGGGTGTGGCGCAAGGATACCCCCAGTCCGGCCTGCCTGGCCCGCCCGCGTGGCGCGTATGATGCGGCACCCTTCGCATATCCCGCTGCCACGCCGCCACCCTCCCTGGACGGTACTGGCGCGACAGGACATCCCCATGGCGCTGAAATCCACCGTGGTCCGTGCCGAGCTGCAGGTCAGCGACATGGACCGCCACCACTACGCGACGTACCCGTTGACCCTGGCCCAGCATCCGTCGGAGACCGACGAGCGGTTGATGGTGCGGCTGCTGGCGTTCGCGCTGTATGCGGACGAGCGGCTGGAGTTCGGCCGCGGCCTCAGCACCGACGAGGATCCGGACCTGTGGCAGCGCGACTACGGCGGTGACATCGTGCGCTGGATCGAGGTCGGGCAGCCGGACGAGTCGCGCATCCGCAAGGCCTGCGGGCGCGCGCAGCAGGTCGTGGTGTTGAACTACGGCGGCCGTGCGGCCGAGGTGTGGTGGGAGAAGAACGCGCAGGCGCTGGCCCGCCACGCCAACCTGACCGTGCTCGACCTGGCGGCGGAACAGGTGCAGGCGCTGGCGGGACTGCACGCGCGCGGCCTGCGCCTGACGGTGATGATCCAGGACGGCGAAGTCAGCCTGCTGGGCGAGGATGGCCGCGAGGCGGTGCTGCGGCCGATGCCGCGCACGGACCCGCGGGCGAACTGAGCCGGGCATGGGTGCCGCGCGCTACGACGCGGTCGTGGTCGGCGCCGGCGCGGCCGGGCTGATGTGCGCGCTCACCGCCGGCGCGCGCGGCCTGCGCGTGCTGGTGGTCGAGCACGCCAACAAGGTCGGCAAGAAGATCCTGATGTCCGGCGGCGGGCGCTGCAATTTCACCAACACCGGCACCACCCCGGCCAACTACCTGTCGGCCAACCCGCACTTCTGCAAGTCGGCGCTGGCACGCTACACGCCCTGGCACTTCATCGACCTGGTCGAGCGGCACCGCATCGCATATCACGAGAAGTCCCCCGGCCAGCTGTTCTGCGACGTGTCTTCCAAGCTGGTGGTGAGGATGCTGCTGGACGAATGCGCCGCGGCGGGGGTGGAGATCCGCACCCAGTGCGCGGTCGAGCGGGTCGAGCACGACGACGGCGGCGGCTTCCGCCTGCGCACCGCGCAGGGGGGCTTCGCCGCGCCGGCGCTGGTGGTGGCCAGCGGCGGCCTGTCGATCCCGAGCCTGGGCGCCAGCGGTTTCGGCTACGAGTTGGCGCGCCGTTTCGGCCATGCCGTGCTGCCCACCCGTGCCGGGCTGGTGCCGTTGACCCTCAGCGGCAGGCACCAGGAGCGGCTCGCCGACCTGTCCGGGGTGTCGCTGGAAGTGGAAGCGCACTGCAATGGCCGGAGCTTCCGCGAGGCCCTGCTGTTCACCCATCGAGGAGTGAGCGGGCCGGCGATCCTGCAGGTCTCCTCGTACTGGCAGCCCGGGGACGAATTGCGCCTGGACCTGCTGCCCGGCCGCGACGCGCACGCGTGGCTGCACGAGCAGCAGCAGCGCCGTCCGGACGCCGAGCTGAAGACGGTGCTGGCCGAGGCGATGCCGCGGCGCTTCGCCCAGCGCCTGTGCGAGGCATGGCTGCCGAACCGGCCCATGCGCCAGTACGATCCGCCGCAGCTGCGACAGGTGGCCGGGACGCTGGCGCACTGGCCGCTGGTAGCCAGCGGCACCGAGGGCTACCGCACCGCCGAGGTCACCCTGGGCGGCGTGGACACCGACGGCGTGTCCTCGGCCACGATGCAGTCGCGCCAGGTGCCGGGCCTGTATTTCGTCGGCGAGGTGCTGGACGTGACCGGTTGGCTGGGCGGCTACAACTTCCAGTGGGCCTGGGCTTCCGGCCACGCCGCAGGCACGGCGCTGGGCTGACCGCCCCCGCCGCACCGGCGGGGGCGGCGCGGGATCGTCGGCGCGCGCCTTCACCGTGCTTCCACCGCCGTGGCCGGAGTCTGGTCCGGTATCCACTGCCTGCCGCCGCCATGCACATCGACACCTTGTTCAACCTGGTCGCCAAGCGGGCCTCGCGCGCGGCCGGGACCCCGTGGGTGTTCTGCCTGGCGCTGGCCGTGGTGGCAGCGTGGGCGCTGAGCGGGCCGGTGTTCGGCTTCAACGACACTTGGCAGCTGGCGATCAACACCGGCACCACCATCGTCACCTTCCTCATGGTGTTCCTGATCCAGCACACCCAGAACGCAGACACCGCCGCCATCCACCTGAAGCTGGACGAACTGATCCGCGCCACCCGGGAGGCGGACAACATCCTGCTGGACATGGAGGAGATGGATGAGCGCGAGCTGGAGGCGATCCGCAAGCGGTACGAGGCGCTGGCGGACATGGCACGGCGGAAGCAGGAGCCCCGCGGGGCTTCGCCCTGCCGCGACGGGGACTGATCCGGGCGGTCCCCGGGCCGGATCGGAAGCTGAACCCTTCAGCCCGTGCGGGTCCACGTTCACCGCATTCCCACGTCCCTGACCGGATCCTTGCGCGGGCAGGTCTGCAACGGGAAGACGATGGACAACGGACAAGCGGACCACCAGGCGGTGGTCATCGACATCGATCGCGAGCGCGAGCATTGGCGGCAGCGGTACCACGCCCTGCCGCGGGCACGGGCCATGCGCAGCTTCGCGCGCTACTGGCCAATCCTGTGCGCGGCCTACGACGTGTATCTCAACCATCCGCGCGCCGGACACGGCGAGTCGCTGCGGCTGTACCTGCAGCGCGCCGAGGTGGCCGCCAGCGTGCTCACCGAGGCGGAGGCCTGCCTGCTGTTCGAACGTGCCTGGTCGCGGATCGGGGCCGTGCCCCGGGCATCGGCCGGCGCGGCAGGCGCATAGGCCGGGGGCGGGCTTCCGCGATCCAGGACAGCCTTGCCGCGTGCCGGGCGCACCGTCGCATCCGGGCGCCCGCATGCCGGTTCCGTCGGCGCATTCCCGGCTTCGTCGCATGCCTGCTTGCCGCGGCGCCACCTGGGGCTATGCTCCGCGGCAACCGTAGCCAAGGGTGTTCCCCGTGTCCTCCAGCCTGTTCCTGATCCTGCGCATCCTCTTCGCCTGGTCGGTCGTGATTCTGATCGCCGCACTCGCCTGGGGCGGCCTGTTCGGCGGTCCCGGCAGCTTCTTCTGGCTGTTGGCGCTGGTCACCATGGTGCTGGCCTTCCTCGGAGCGGTGACCCACTTGCGCCGCACCCGGCTCATCGCCGGGCCGCTGGACTCGGCCAAGCTCGGCAGCCACCAGCAGCGCCGGATCGAACTGCCGATGGACACCGATGCGGCCTTCGCCCTGGTGGTCGCGGCGGTGCGCGAACTGCCGCGGGTGGAGGACGTGGAGGAATCGCGTGGCAGCCTGCAGGTGCGGGCGAAGGTACGCCGCAGCGATCCGTTCGGCGGCGCCCGGCCCTCGCGCTGGAACCTGCTGGCGCGTTTCGCCATCGCCAACGACCGGGTCCTGGCTACCGTGCAGCCGGGCGAGGGCACCAGCGGCGCGACCCTGCTGTGCGAGCCGGATGCAGCGCACTGGGTGGACCTGTTCGCACTGGACGAGGGCATCAACTACGAGAACGCCGAGGCGCTGCTGCGCTCGGTCTCGCGCCGCGTCGCCGAGCAGCGCCGCGACGAGCAGGCCGCCGCCGAGCGCAGCGCCACCGACAACGCCCTGACCGTGGCCCGGCTGAACCTGCTCCAGGCCCAGGTCGAGCCGCACTTCCTCTACAACACCCTGGCCAACGCCCAGGTGCTGGCGCGCGCCGATCCGCCGCGCGCCGAGGAGATGATCGGCCACCTGATCCAGTACCTGCGCCGCTCGCTGCCGCGCGAACACGATGCACTGTCGAGCCTGGGCGAGGAGCTGGAGCGCACCCAGGCCTATCTGGAGATCCTGAAGATCCGCATGGGTACGCGCCTGGAGCTGCACATCGAGGTGCCAGACGAACTCAAGTCGCTGCAACTGCCGTCGATGATGCTGCAGACCCTGGTCGAGAACGCGATCAAGCACGGCCTGGAGCCCAAGCCCGGTGGCGGCACCATCTGGATCCTGGCGCGCCGTTTCGACGGCCAGGCCACGATCACCGTGGCCGACGACGGCCAGGGTTTCGACGGCGCCGCGGCAACGTCGGGATCCGGGATCGGCCTGAAGAACCTGCGCGAGCGGCTGCAGCTGACCTATGGCGAGCGCGCGTCGTTCTCGGTCGTCTCCAATTTTCCCAGCGGCGTGGCCGCCACCCTGGCCCTGCCGCTGCCGGAAGCCGTTGCGCAGGCAGTACCCGTCGCGGTGGCGGCCGGCGGGGTCGCAGCCCATGGTTGAGTGCGTGGTCGCCGAGGACGAGGAACTGCTGCGCACTTCGCTGCTGCTGCAGCTGGGCGAAGTCTGGCCCGGGTTGCGGATCGTCGCCGAGTGCGAGGACGGTGCCTGTGCGCTGGAGGCGATCGCCGAGCACAAGCCGGACGTGGCCTTCCTCGACATCCGCATGCCCGGCCTGACCGGGATCGAGGTGGCCGCCGCGCTGGCCGAGGTCAGCCCGCACACCCAGGTGGTGTTCGTCACGGCATACGATCAGTACGCGATCGACGCTTTCGAGCAGGGCGCGGTCGACTACCTGCTCAAGCCGGTGGCGCGCGACCGGCTGCAGACCACGGTGCAGCGCCTGCAGGCCCGGGTCGCCTCCGGCAGCCCCGACCCGGCCGTCCTGGACGCATTGCTGCGCCACCTGGCGCAGCGCCCGGCAGAACCGGCCGTCGCGCCGCCGCTGGCCTGGATCACCGCCAACAGCGGCCGCGAGACCAAGTTGATCATGCTCGACGACGTCGCCTATTTCCGCGCCGACAGCAAGTACACCGTGGTGGTGACCGCCGAGGGCGAGTCGCTGCTGCGCACGCCGCTGAAGGAGCTGCTCGAAGCTCTGGACCCGCACCAGTTCCGGCAGATCCACCGATCCACCATCGTCAATCTCAGGGCGGTGGCCTCGGTGGTCCGCGACGACAGCGGCAAGGGCACGCTGCGGCTCAAGGGACGCAGCGAAACCTTGCCGGTCAGCGTGCCCTACATGGCCCTGTTCCGGGGCATGTGAACCCTACCGGCCGTGGTCGTCCGCGCGGCGGCCACGCAACGCCTCCACCCTCGACCGCAAGGAGTCGCTGCATGAAACACCCGCCTCCCCATCCCGTGCCCTGGGCGCGCCCGGCCACGGGCGCCGCCGGAGACAAGCCATGCGCCTGCTGACCGCCCTGCTGTCCTGCGCGATGGCGCTGTTCGGTTGCGATACCCGCCCGGCCACCACCAGCATCACCCGGGTGGTCGAGCACGGAACCGAGACGCTGTTCAGCAAGACCACGCTGGTGGACGGCATCGCCTCGTTCGAGTGCTTCGCCAGCACCAGTGGTGGTTGCCACTACCGCATCTACGAGGCGTCCTGCCCCGTGGCCGCCGCAGGGGATGCGGGAACGCAATGCGAACAGCGGTTGGTGGACCGCTTCGACCTGGCGGTGGGCAGGCGTCACGAGGTGCATGGCTTGCCACACGGTTTCCGCCACTGCGTGGCCACCGGTCCCGAAGCTCCCTGCATGGTCTGAGCGGTATCCGCGCACATTCAAGGCAGGGAACGGGCGTCTGGGGTCCAGGCCCGTCGCGGGTGCCGCCGGTACAACCAGACGCTCTGCAGCAGCAGGCCCAGGCCGATCGCCAGCGCGACCGCCGCCGCGGTGGCCGCGCCGGGCATCGCCGAGCGCGATTGTTCCACCCATACCGCCACCAGCCCCCACAGTGCGGCCGCAGCGTAGGCGGCATTGCCGCGCATGCGCCGGTTCAGCTCCAGCAGCAGTGCGGCGGCGGCGGCGAACAGCAGCAGGCTGGGGCCGAGCTGGGCGTCCGCACGGACCCAGCCGTACGCGAGTGCGGCCTGCGCCAGGTTGAGGAAGGCCGCCAGCGACAGCCAGCCGGCGTGCAGCGACAGCGGCAACCAGGCCCACAGGCGGCTGCCCTCGGCGGGCGTGGCGGCCGACAGCCGCAGTGCAGCCCAGGCCAGGCACGCCAATGCACCGAAGATCACGAGCAGGCAGAGCCAGAACAGGCCATGCGAGAACAGCGGCATCCATGCGGCGGTGAGCGCGAAGCCGATGGCGGTCGCCGGTGCGATGCGGCCGAGCATCCGATCGTCGCGGCGCCGGCCGGTGACCTGCCAGACTGCATAGACCAGGTCGAGCAGGAAGATCAGGCCCCAGATCGAGAAGGCGTAGCCGGCGGCGACCAACAGGGTCGGGTAGCGGCCCGACACGGTGGCGTTGTCGGGTCCGAATGCACCGACTTGGGACATCCAGGCCACCAGCGGCATGGCCAGGGCGAACAGCAGGACCAGCAGGCGCATGGCGCTTCTCCGCGACGACGGGATGCACGCAGGTTAGCAGCGGAGGAGTGAAAGCCCGCTCACGTCGCCGTCGCGGTGCGTGGAGGCGGATGCCGGCTCAGGCCGGGCCGGCTTCGGCGCCGCCGCGCCGCAGCGGGTCGGGCAGCGGCTGGCCGGCATCGACGAAGGACAGCGACACCGAATTCAGGCAATGCCGCTCGCCGGTCGGCGGCGGTCCGTCCGGGAACACGTGGCCCAGGTGGCTGCCGCAGCGCGCGCAGACGATCTCGGTACGCAGCATGCCGTGGCTGGCGTCGCGGATGCGGGCGATGTGGGTCTCGTCCCAGGCGGAGAAGAAGCTCGGCCAGCCGGTGCCGGAATCGAACTTGGCGCTGGAGCGGAACAGCGGCAGACCGCACAGCCGGCAGCAGTAGGTGCCTTCGCGCTTGTGGTCGAGGAACGCGCCGCAGAATGGCGCCTCGGTGCCGTGCTGGAGCAGCACCCGGCGCTCGTCCGCCGACAGGCCCGCGATCAGCGCTTCGCGCTGTACCGGCGTCGGCGGTGCGAGGTCGAACCGGGCCATGCGCCGATCCGGCCCTTCAGCGTGCCGCTTGCGCGGTCGCCGGATTGGTCGGCAGCTCGCGGCGCAGCCAGTCGTCGATCATCCGCTTTTCGTGCCGCAGCGAATCGCCGCTGTTGAGTGCAGGCGGGCCGCTGTGCAGGTAGTTCATGTCCGACAGCCTGCGCTCGCCCTCGGCCAGCACCTGGCCGTCGGCGCCGGTGATGCGCATTTCGAGCGTCATCCGCGGCGGGTAGATGTCGCGCATCATCCGCACGTGCGAGTAGTTCGGGCCGAGCCATGGCTCGAAGCCGCCGGCACGCTGGATGTCGGTGATGGTCACGTCCATGGTCTGCCCCGGCGGCAGGCGTTCGTCGGCGCGACGCTGCAGGTGGCGGGCCAGTTCGGCGACCCAGTCGCCCCGCTGCGCCTCCCAGCGGTTGTGGCTGAGGCGCAGGTCCGAGAACCCGGCCGGGTCGGTCCATTGCACCTTGACCGGGCCGGCGGCGGGAAGCTCCCGTGGCGCGGCCGGGTCGGTGACCATGGGCGGTCGCGCCTGGGCGCCGGGAGCCGCGGCGAGGGCGGCGAGCAGGACCAGGGGAAGGAGCGGTCGCATGGTGGGGTGTCCTCGCATGGATGGATCCGATTCTGCGCCGGGCCGGACAGGGACGGAAGCTTCCGGGCGTGATCCGTTGGCGGTGCTTCAGGCGGCCCGGGAGGCCACCGCTGCAACGCTGAACCGCCACCGGCGGCGGCACCGGCACGCCGGCGCGCACGCTAGAATCCGCAACGGTTCCCCCGCCTCCCGTCCCCCATGTCCGCTCCCGCACAGGCCCCGGCACGCGCCGCCGGCCTGGCCGTCGTTGTCGCCCTCGCCATCGTCTACCTGGTGTGGGGGTCGACCTACCTGGCGATCCGCCTGGCCCTGGAAGGCGGGTGGCCGCCGCTGATGGGTGTGTCCGGATCGCGCTTCGTGCTGGCCGGCGGCGCGATGTACGCCTTTCTGCGCTGGCGCGGCGTGGCCGCGCCCACCGCCGCGCAGTGGAAGAACCTGGCGGTGATGGGGGGATTGCTGCTGGGCCTGGGCAATGGTTGCGTGGTGCTGGCCCAGCAGCATGTGTCTTCTGGCCTGGCTGCGGTGGCGGTGGCCTCGATGCCGTTGTGGATGGGCGTGTTCGGCATGTGGCGCGGGTTGCATCCCAGCCGGATGGAATGGCTGGGCATCGCGATCGGTTTCGCCGGCGTGCTCTGGCTCAACGCCGGCAGCAGCCTGACCGCCAGCCCGTTCGGACTGGCGATGCTGCTGGTGGCGCCGGTGGCCTGGGCGTTCGGCTCGATCTGGTCGCGCGGGCGCGACCTGCCGTCGCCGTTCATGACCGCCGCCGGGCAGATGCTGTGCGGTGGCGTGTTGCTGGTGGCAGCGGGCCTGCTGCATGGCGAAACCTTCGCGGCGGTGCCGACCCTGCGCGGCACCCTGGCGCTGCTGTACCTGGCGGTGTTCGGCTCGATCGTGGCCTTCAGCGCCTTCGTCTGGCTGCTGCATCATGTGCGCCCGACCCTGGTCAGCAGCTACGCCTACGTCAATCCGGTGATCGCGGTGACGCTGGGCGCATGGCTGGCCGGCGAGCGCTTCACTGCGCACGATCTTGGTGCGATGGCGGTGATCCTGGCCGGCGTGGTCACCATCACCGTGGCCAAGGTGATGCGGAGGTGAGCCCGGCGGCCGGGAACGGAGCCGCGGGAGGCGCCACCGCGGCGCACGCGCCGGGCATCGACCGTCGCGGCCTGGCGATCATCGCCGGCACCTTCGCGATCTGGGGCGTGGTGCCGGCGTACTGGCACCTGCTGAAGGTGGTGCCGTCGATGCAGATCATGGCCCACCGCGTGGTCTGGAGCGCGGTGCTGGTGGTCGGTTGGCTGCTGTGGCGCGACGGCTGGGACTGGCTGCGCCGGATCGCGGCCCGACCGCGCACCCTGGCGGCGCTGGCGCTGAGCAGCGCGGTGATCGCGTTCAACTGGAGCCTGTACATCTGGGCGGTCAACGCCGGCCACGTGGTCGAGACCAGCCTGGGCTACTTCATCAATCCGCTGGTCAACGTGGCCCTGGGCGTGATGGTGTTGCACGAACGGCTGCGGCGCCTGCAGTGGATCGCGGTCGCTTGCGCGGCGCTGGGCGTGGCCTGGCTTACCTGGAGTGCCGGTTCGCCGCCATGGATCGCGCTGGGCCTGGCGGGCTCGTTCGCCCTCTACGGGCTGGTGCGCAAGCTGGTGCCGGTCGATGCGGTCGCCGGGCTCGGGGTGGAGAGCCTCTTCATGCTCGCGCCGGCACTGGCCTACGTGCTGTGGGCCGAGGCCGGGCATGGCGGCGGCTTTGCCGGCGACTGGGGCATCGGCATCGACCTGCTGTTGGTGTCCAGCGGCGTGGTCTCGGCGGTGCCGCTGATCGGTTTCGCCTACGGCGTGCGCCGGATCCCGTTGTCGGTGGTCGGGCTGTTGCAGTACATCGCGCCGACCTTGCAGCTGCTGCTGGGGGTGTGGTTCTTCCGCGAACCGTTCGAGGCGGTGCACCTGGTGGGCTTCGGTGCGATCTGGCTGGGGCTTGCGATCTATGCCGGCGAGGGCCTGTGGCGCGTCCGGAGTCGCGGAGCGGCGATCGGCGGGTGATGCCGTCCCCCTGCCCGGGGCAGGGGACGGATCAGCTCAGCATCCGCGCCAGCTGCGTACGGTTGGCGATGTTCAGTTTGCGGAATATGGAGCTTATCTGGCTCTCGATGGTCTTGCGCGATCGGCACAGGCGCTGCGCGATCATGTCGTTGCGCAGGCCGGCGGCAACCAGGGCGGCCACTTTCCGTTCGCTGGGCGTCAGGCATTTCAGCAGCGGCAGCGCGCGCGGGAAGCCATCTGCGTCGGATGCGCCTTCGCCCGCGCCGTCCGGGGCTAGGACCAGCAGGTAGTTCACCTGCCCGGTCGAGGTTCGCAGTGCGGGGCTGATTTCCAGACGCAGACGCCGCCCGGCATGCTGGCCATGCTCGACGGTGAAGGCAGCCTTGCGTCCTGGGCTGGCGGAGGACCCGTCTGGGTCGTGGTCCAGGCCTGCCATCCATGCGCGCAAGGGAGCCTCGATCGCCTGCGGCAGGCGTTCTTCGCAGTCCCCGTCTCCGCTCCAGCGCCGGCAGATGCGGCGGGCTTCCTGTGACATGTACGACGGCACCAGGCCGGCATCGACGAAGACCGCGCCAATGGGCAGCTCGTGCAGCAGGGCCTCGAAACTGCGATGCCGTACCCGGTCCGACTCGAGCGCACGTACCCGTTGCAGGCTGGCATCCAGCAGCGGATACAGGTCCAACAGGAAGGCAAGTTCGCCTGCTGACAAATCAGCATGTCCGGCGCGGATGCGGATGCTCAATACGGCGTCCAGCCGGTCCTGGTCCCAGAATGCCATGTGGATGAATTCGTCCCAACCGGGCGTCGGGTTCTGTGCGCGCAGCCGCTCGGCCGCATGCGCATCCTGTGAGGCGATCTGCGAGAAGGTGTACCAGGGGATGCGCGGGTGGGCGTCCAGGTAGGGCGCCGCCACCTCCAGGCTGGTGACCAGGCGTGCGCCATCATCGCGCAGCTCCGCCAGGTGATGGCGGCCTTGCTGGGGCCGGTAATCATCGATGTCGAACAGCAGACTGCAGGAATGGCAGGGCAATGCCTTGCTGATCAGCGTCGAACAGGACTGCCACAGCGATCCCATGTCCAGCGCCTTGACCAGAGCGGCACGCTCGACGGCCATATTGTTCGCGGTGGCTGGAGCAGCGATGGCGTCGAGCATCAACATGGCGTCGTTCGGGGCACGAGTGGATCGGACAATGCGTCTTCAGTATCGTCTTCGGTTGGCTTTTAACACCCGCCTAACAGCCTGGCAAGCTGACCCGGCAAAGCCGTTGCTCCAGGCGACGGTGACCCTGCCACGCAGACAAATATCCGGGTTTCTTCCGATTCGTCCGGTATCGTGGCGGCACACAATGATGACGGGCCTGGATTGGGCCGGCCCGGGACCACGTGGATCGGGGAATGCTCGAATGAACAAACCATGGCATGCGGTGACGGAACAGAATCCGAAGGGCAATGCCCTGAGCGAGCCGTTCAACACGGTGGTTCTGCGCAAGCCCTACCTGCTGTTCCTGGGCGAGGAAACCAGTCCATTGAAGGCCAAGACCGCCTTCGGCCTGCGCGACTGGGCGCCGGGGAGCTGTACGGGACAGATGCGCATGCCTGGCGGCACGGTCGATCTGGGGTTGCGGGAACTGGATCCGGTTGCCGCCTACGCCGCGGGCGCGCGTTCGTTGCTGATCGGCGTCACTCCCGTGGGCGGGCGGATCCCGGCGCACTGGTCTCCGATCCTGCTGCAAGCCGTGCGTGCCGGACTGGACCTGGTCAGCGGGTTGCATACTCCGCTGGAATCGGTGCCGGGCCTGGCCCGCGCTGCGGCGGATGCGGGCGTGCGCCTGGTGGACGTGCGTCGTCCTCCGGACGACCTGCCGCGCGCCACCGGCAAGCGCCGCAGCGGCAAGCGTGCAGCGATGGTCGGCACCGACTGCGCGCTGGGCAAGAAGTACACGGCGCTGGCATTGGCCCGGGCGATGCGCGAACAGGGCATCGACGCCGATTTTCGTGCTACCGGCCAGACCGGCATCATGATCGCCGGGGCGGGCATCGCGGTGGACGCCGTGATCGCCGATTTCATCGCCGGCGCGGCCGAATGCATCTCACCCGATGCCGCACCCGGGCACTGGGACCTGATCGAGGGCCAGGGTTCGTTGTTCCATCCTGCCTATGCGGGGGTCACCCTGGGCCTGCTGCACGGGTCGCAGCCCGATGCGTTGATCCTGTGCCACGACCCGCTGCGCACCCATGTGGTCAGCTGGCCCGACTATCCACTGCCGACCCTGAAGGAAGCCGAGCGGCTGTACCTGCAGATGGCGCGCCTGACCAATCCCGGCGTACGGTTGGCGGGAGTGAGCCTGAATACCTCGGCGCTGGACCAGGCCGCGGCGCATGAAGCTTTGGCCCAGGCCGAACGCGAGCTTGGCGTGCCGGCCTTCGATCCGATGCGTACTCCGCTGGATCGCGCAGTCGCCGCATTGCTGGATTGAGGGCGAGGCATGGCGCGCACCCTGCGGGCCAGGCCGCATGCCTGGAGATTGAAGGAACCCTTCGTCATCGCGCGCGGGGTACGCAGCGAGGCGCGGGTGGTCATCGTCGAATTGCACGAAGCCGGCAAGGTGGGCCGCGGCGAAGCCTGTGGCGTGCCCTATCACGGCGAAACCCCGGAGACCATGCTGGCCCAGATCGAGCAGGCGCGCGCGGCGATCGAAGCCGGTTGCGACCGCCACGGGTTGCGCGAGGCATTGCCGGCCGGCGGTGCGCGGCATGCGCTGGATGCAGCCCTGTGGGACCTGGAGGCCAAGCTGACCGGCGTGCCGGTCTGGCAGCGGGCGGGTGCGCCGCATTGGCAAAGCATCGCCAGTGCAGTGACGATCGGCATCCGCGAGACCGACGCCTACGAGGCCGCCGCGCGCGAGCGCGCGGGCTTCCCGTGGCTGAAGGTCAAGGTGGGGCGCGGCTCTCCGCTGCCGGCCGTGGCCGCGGTGCGCCGCGGTGCGCCGGATGCGCGCTTGATCGTGGATACCAACCAGTCGTGGACACTGGACGAGCTGCGCCAGTACGCACCGCAACTGCAGCCGTTGCGTGTTGACCTGCTGGAACAACCGCTGGCGGCCGGTACCGATGCCGGCCTGATCGACTATGCCAGCCCGATCCCGCTGTGCGCCGACGAGTCGCTGTCCACCTTGGACGACGTGCCGGGGCTGGTCGGGCGCTACCAGTTCGTCAACATCAAGCTCGACAAGGTCGGTGGCCTGACTTCGGCGCTGGAGCTGGCATCCGCGGCGCGCGCGTCCGGGTTCCGCCTGATGGTCGGTTGCATGCTCGGGGGCTCGGTTTCGGTGGCGCCCGGCATGGTCCTGGCGCAGCAGTGCGAGGTGTGCGACCTGGACGGTCCATGGCTGCAGGCCGAGGACTGGGCGGACGGCATCGTCTACGACAACGGACGCATGGCGCCGCCGGTACCCGCGTTGTGGGGTTGAAGTGCCGGGCCTGACTCAACTCTGCGTGCGGGCCCACTCGACCAGCGGATAGGCGCCCTCGCCCAGGAACAGCTGCAGCATTTCCCGGTAGGTTGAAAGGCCGTTCTCGCTGTTGGTGAACAGGACGAGGCTCTCGCCGCTTTGCGGATCGAGCACGAACAGTGCCTTGAACCCGGGGTTGTCGCCCCAGTGCCAGACGAGCTTGCGCGCTTCGGTCTGTTGCAGGCCCACGCCCAGACCCCAGGCGATGAACGGATCGGCCGGCGTGGGTAGTGCGCGATCGTCCGCGTCGCTGGATTGCGCGAGCATCATCGCGTGCGTCGCCGGCGCAAGCCCTTCGCCGGCGAACAGTGCGCGCTGGACGAAGCGGCTGTAGTCATCGGCGTTGGTGACCAGGGTCCATGCCGTGTTCTCCCAGCCGAACACCCGGGCCTTGCGGGTCGAACCATCGCGATCGTGGCCGTAGGCGTTGTCGGCTGTGGGCGCGGAACGGGTCAGGAAGCTGCTGTCGGGCATGCCGAGCGGGGCGAATACCTCGCGCTCGGCGAGCGCGTTCCAGGACAGCCCGGAAACATGCTCCAGGGTCTTCTGCAACAGGTAGAAGCCCTCCCCCGAATAGGCGAAACGCTCGCCCGGCGCGAACAGGCTTTCCAGGTGCGTGTCGTCAATCGCCGGATCGGACGGCGAGATCTGCCAGTTCGGCAGGCCGGTGGTGTGATTGAGCACCATGCGCGCGGTGATCGCCGACGCCGGGTCGGCGTCCCCGATCCGCGGTGAGCGCCAGTACTCGCGCAACGGCGTGTCCAGATCGATCAGGCCCTGGTCGACCAGCCGCAGCGCGATGTAGGCGCCGACAACCTTGGACAGCGATGCGGCCTCGAACGTGGTTCGTGCATCGACCTTGGCGCTTCCCGCGTCCCCGACCACGCCATGGACATATTCGCGGAGCACGCCGTCGCGGACGTGCGCCAGCTGCGCGCCGGAAATGCCGTGCTGCTGCATTGCGTCGACGAACCTGGCCCCGACCTCCGCGTCGTCAACCGTTTCCATGGCGGCAGCGGCTTCCTGCACGGTTCCCGTCTCCGTGGGACGGGAGCAGGCCATTCCCACCAGGGATACGGCGATGGCCAGGACCATGCTGCGTGATGTGGCGATCTTCATGGTGTCCTCGGCAAGGGCGATGGTTGGATGCAGCTTTGCTTGCCGGGACGATACCGTATCGGCGCCTCGCCGGAAGCGTGTCCTTGGCGTGGCGCTACGTTGCCGTCCTGGCGCAAAGTCAGCGGGATTCTCAGGATTGAGGGTTTTCCCGGATGTGGCCGCCACCGGTTCGTGCGCAGCATGTGCCCGCCGGCATCGACGGTGGCGTATCGTGTCCGGCACTGCGGTATCGATTCACTTGACGCCCGTGCCCGGAGGCCATCGTCCATGAAACCCGGTTCCATCCTGCTCCTTGCCCTGGCGACTTCCGCCGCACTCCTGCCCGCGTCTGCCGCCGAACAGCGTCCGCGTGCGCGCGATGCCGGCGTGACCATCGGCACGATGTCGCCGGGGCCGCGCAACGCCATCACCGACGTCGCCGGCGTCGGCGTGGGCCATGCCACCCTGGCCGAGGGTGCGCGGTTGAACACCGGCGTCACCGCGGTCGTGCCGCATGCGGGCAACGTGTACCGGCAGCGGGTACCGGCGGCGATCGTGGTCGGCAATGGCTACGGCAAGCTGGCCGGGATCACCCAGGTGCAGGAACTGGGGGAACTGGAGACGCCGATCCTGTTGACCGGCACCCTCAGCACCTGGAAGGTCGCCGACGCCACCGTGGATTGGCTGCTCCGCCAGCCGGGGATGGAAAACGTGCGCTCGATCAACCCGGTGGTCGGCGAGACCAACGATGGCTACCTCAGCGACATCCGTGCGCGGCCGTTGACACCGGCACTGGTCGAGCGGGCGCTGACCGGAGTGTCATACGCCGAGGTCGAGGAGGGTAGCGTCGGCGCCGGCGCGGGTACGGTCGCATTCGGCTGGAAGGGCGGCATCGGCACCAGTTCGCGCGCGCTGCCGCGGCAGGACGGCGGCTACACCGTCGGAGTGCTGGTGCAGAGCAACTTCGGTGGCGAACTGACCATTGCCGGGGTGCCGGTATGGAAGGTTCTGCCGGATCCAGCCGCCTACGCGCGCAGCCTCAAGGTGCCGCCACCGAGCAACGGCGACGGCAGCATCATGATCGTGGTGGCCACCGACGCTCCGCTGGATGCGGCGCAGCTGCAGCGCCTCGCCCGGCGTGCTCTGGTCGGGGTCGCGCGCACGGGTTCGGTGATGTCGAACGGATCGGGCGACTACGTGATTGCGTTCTCGACCGCGAAGGACAACCTGCGCGACCCAGACGTGGACGTGCAGCCCGCGCGCAGCGTGGCCGGCGAAGCGATGTCGCCACTGTTCCAGGCCACCGCGGAGGCGACCGAGGAGGCCATCGTCAATTCCCTGTTCCGGGCGCGGACCGTGCACGGCCATCGGGGGACCGCGGCGGCCATGCCGCTGCAGCCGGTACTGCAGGCGCTGCGCCAGGCACCTCCCCGCGCGTCGAAGACGCCCTAGCGGACCTGCCCACCGAGTCACCGTGCAGGGCCACGGCCGCCGCCCGGCCAAAGGAAAATCCCATGGATCGAATCGATTCCCGCATGATGCGCCTGCCGCGTCGGCCGAAAGCAGCAATCGCCGTCATGGCGCTGCTTCTGCTGTCCAGCTCCGCAGTCCTTGCCTCCGGTACCAGGCCCGGTCGAAGCGAGCCGTTGCAGGAGGAAATCGAGCGCCTCGTGTCCGACCTGGACGGATCGGCCGGGGTCTACGTGCTGGACTTGCGCAGTGGACGCTCGGCTGCAGTGGAACCCGGGGTCGGCTTCCCGATGGCCAGCACGGTGAAAGTGCCGGTCGCGGTGCACATCCTGGCGCTGGTCGATGAAGGCAAGCTGGATCTGCGCCAGCAGGTCCCGCTGGAAGCGGGGGACATCTATCCCGGCATGGGCGGCCCGGTGGATATCCACCTCACCCCGGGCTCGGCGATCAGCGTGCGCGATCTTCTGCACATGATGATCACTGTCAGCGACAACAACGCCACTGACATCCTGATCCGGCTGGGTGGCGGCCCGGCGGCGGTCAATGCGCGGATGCAAGCACTGGGGATGCAGGGGATCCGCGTGGACCGCTACATCTGGGAGATGCTCGCCCACTACCTGGGCGAGCCCGAAGCATCCGCGGAGCATCCGCTCGACCCGGCCACCTACGCCCGCCTGGATTCGGCTCGGCGCAGTCCCGAGGAGCGCGACCGTCTGACCCGCCTGTACAACGGGGATCCTCGCGATACCAGCACCCCGGAAGGCATGGCACGCCTGCTCAGGCGGATATGGGAAGGGGAGGTGCTCGAGGCGGAAACCACTGCCCTGTTGAAGACGATCATGCGGGATACGCGTACCGGCCAGGGACGGCTCAGGGGCATGCTGCCCGACGGTACGCCAGTGGCGCACAAGACCGGCACGGTCGGTGATGTGATCAACGACGTAGGTGTGATCGCGTTGCCGGATGGCCGCGGCGAAGTTGTCGTGGCGGTGTTCGTGAAGGCGAAGGGCGGCGAGGCCCGGGACCGGGCGATCGCACAGGTGGCGCGTGCAGTGCACGACTACTTCCTGTTCGTCCCGGAGCGCTGACGGCCTCTCCGGCCCGGTCTGGTCCCGCATGCCGGATGCCGGACGCGGCGAAGAATAGGGATTTTCCCGGATGCATACGTTGATCGGCCACGCCTAGCATCGGTCAATGCACGCCATGGTGCGTGCTTCGACGAACGCGGATTGCCCGGGCATGCAACACGCCGCCGGCCCCGGTCCGCGCCGCCGCAACCGTCTGCCAGTCGTTCCAAGTCGTAGCCGCCGGAGAGAGGCCGCCCATGTCCATTCGTCAGCACCAGCCTTCGCGTTCCCGATTGTTCGCAGCCGTCCTGATGGGCCTGGCCCTCCCGCTGGCGACCTTCGGGGCCATCGCGCAGGACGCGCAAAAGCCAGCCGATCCCGATCCGGCCCCGGGTGCCACCACCCAGACCCTGGACAAGGTCGAAGTCACCGGTTCGCGAATCAAGCGCGCGCAAGTGGAGGGCCCGACGCCGGTGGTGGTGATCACCGCCGAGGACATCAGGGAACAGGGCTTCAGCACCATCGCCGAAGCGCTTGGGACGATGACCCAGTTCAATGGCGCCACCGTCGCCGGCGCGGCACCGGACAATTATCTCGGGCTCAGCACCACCCAGCCGGATGCCTCGTTCCTCAACCTGCGCGGCATGGGCGTTGGCTACCAGTTGATCCTGGTCAACGGGAAGCGGATGGCCGAGTATGCCGCGAGCTCGGGCGCCGCCACCACCGGCGTGAGCATCGGCAGCATTCCGGCCGCGGCGGTCGCACGCATCGAGATACTCAACGGCGGTGCATCGGCGATCTACGGTTCCGACGCGGTCGCCGGCGTGGTCAACATCGTGACCAAGGAGAACTGGGACGGCAACAACCTGCGCCTGCGCGGCGGCACCACGACGCGTGGCGGCGGCGACACGTTCCAGCTCCAGTACACCGGCGGGAAGTCCTGGGATCGCGGCGGCCTGACGTACGCGTTCGAACAACTGAACCGCCAGCCGATCTTCTCGTCGCAACGCGAGAACATCATCCTGGCCGGCATGAGGGCCCCCGGCAACGCCGGCACGGACCGCCCCACCCACGGCCTGGACACCGCCCTGATGGATGGCGGGTACGGCGACTATTACTGGATGAACCAGGCCGGAGAACTGGTGTACGCGGGCGACGTCGATGCCGATACCGCCACCGCGGCGCTGCTGAACACCTGCCGGTTCATGGGCGGGAACTACTTCCCGATGTACTGGTCCTCCAGCAGCACCCGCCCAGGTACCTGCGGCAACGCCAACTACTATGACGGCGACACCCTTTCCAACCGGTACAACAAGACCTCCGGCTACGTTGCCGGGAACTACCGGTTCACCGACGACATCGAAGGCTACGGCCAGTTGCTGGTGCAGTTGTCGAAGAGCCAATCGGCCCATCGCAGCAGTGGGTATCTGTACAACTCGGGCAGCGCCTACGATGTGAACATCGGCCAGTTCGAGTACTGGCGACCGCTGGATCCGCATCAAATGGGCGGGACGCCGATGCGGCTATGGGAGCAGACGACCGTCAGCGCCAACCTCGGCGTGCGCGGCACGATCGGCAGCCGCTTCGACTGGGACGCGAGCCTGAGCCTGTCGCGCGACGAGATGAAGAGCAGCTGGAAGCAGCTGCTGACCGATCGCGTCCATCGGTACCTGTTCGGCGAAGCGATCGGCGCCGTCGATGGTGCGCCGCTGTACCGGATCGATCCGCGCGTCCTGTTCGGCCCGGTACGGGCCGAGGATTACGCGAAGATGGTCGACACCGTCCGCAACCGGAACGTATCGCAGACCTCGCAGGCGCAGGTCGTGTTCACCGGCCCGGTATTCACGCTTCCGGCCGGCGAGGTGGAGATGGCGGCGGTGCTGGAGGCGGCCCACTCGACCTATCGGCTGGGCCCGGATCCGCGAAGCCTGGTCACCTATGATGGCCCCGACCGCACCTTCAACTTCACCGGCGTGGCCGGTGGCGGGCCGCGCGACCGCTATGGCGCCGGCGTCGAGTTCCGGGTACCGCTGCTGGAGCGCCTGACGGCGAACCTGGCCGGGCGCTGGGACAAGTACGACGACATCTCCGACGTCGGTGATGCGACCACCTGGCAGGCCAGCCTGGAGTGGCGTCCGCTCGACAACCTGCTGATCCGGGCCAGTCGCCAGACCAGCTTCATGGCGCCCAACATCATGTGGCTCTATGGCGAGCCGGTGACGAACTACGACGACTTCGTCACCAACGAATACCTGTGCCGGGTCAACGGCCTGGACCTGACCACGCCGGGCGGACTGACCCAGTGCGGTGCCGAGTTCCGCCAGGGCTCGTGGTACGTCGAGGGCGGCAACAACACCCTGCTGCACGAGGAGACCGCGACCTCGAACGGCATCGGCTTCGTCTGGGACGTCTTCGACAAGCTGTCGGTCAGTGTTGACTATTGGGAAATCGAACTGAAGGGCAAGAGCCGGTACCTTGATCGGGACACGCTGCTCAGCGGCAACGCCGACTGCCTGTTGGGCAAGCGCATCGACGGAACGCCAGTGGATCCGAATTCGGCCGCGTGCGCGATGTACGCGGCGTATGTGCAGCGCAATGCGTCGGGCGGCATCACCGAGTACTTCCTCGGTGCCATCAACCAGGCCGGGGTCCGGACCAAGGGTTACGACGTCAGCCTGAAGTACGCCTGGGACTGGGAGGGGATCGGCAAGTTCAACCTGAGTGCCGGCCTGAGCAGGACCCTGGGCTACGACGTGGAGATCGTCGAGGGCGACGGCTGGAAGGACTACCTGGGATGCTCCTTCTCCTCCGCCTACAGCTGTGGCGACCAGCCGGTGGCGTTCCGCACCGGCACCAACCTGGCGTTGAGCTGGAATCACGGCGACTGGTCCGGGAGCCTGTATGGCCATCGCAACGGTGCACGGGTGAATTTCCAGGCCACGGGCCATTTGCCTGCGGTCATGCAGTGGAATGCCGGTCTGTCCAAGAAGATCACCGACGACATCCGCATCGGCCTGGACGTGACCAACCTGTTTGACAAGTTCGGTCCGAAGGACGGCACCATGACCTGGTATCCGTTCTACCAGACGGCCTACGGCATCCAGGGCCGGGCGGCCTACTTCAACGTCGATTTCAGCTTCTGACCGCGGCGGCAGGCCCGGACGAGCCGGATACCGGCCGTCCGCGGCCTGCTGCACGACACGCGGTGCGACGGCGGGACGTCACACCGCCCGCAGTGCCGCGGTGATCGGCAGCCGCGCCGCGCGCAGGGCCGGGAACAGGCCGCCGACCAGGCCGATGCCCAGGGCCCACTTCAACCCGGTCCACAGCAGCTCGGGGGTGACCTTGAACTCGAACACCACCGCGCTGAAGTTGCTGCCCATGGTCGAGGCGCTGTAACCGTTGAACACCAGCCACGCCAGCGCGCCGCCCAGCAGCCCGCCGACCAGTGCCAGCAGCATCGTTTCCAGCATCACCCCCATCACCACCGGCAGTCCGCGGAAGCCGATCGCGCGCATGGTCGCGATCTCGCGTGCACGGCCGGCCACCGCGGCATACATGGTGTTGAGCGCGCCGAACACCGCGCCTACGGCCATGATCGCGCCGATCACCGTGCCGAGGATGGTCAGCAGGGTGTTGAGCTGGCCGCTCTGCTTGGCGTAGTAGGCCTTGGTCGTTTCCACGTCCAGCTTCAGCCGCGGATCGGCCGCCATCGCCGCCTTGAACTTCTCGAAGCCGTCCTTGCCTTCGGTGCGCACGCTGGCCAGCTGCCAGGCCCCGCGGTTGTAGGTGGTGGCCAGGGTCTGCGCGTCGGTCCAGATCTCCGAATCGTGGGCGTCGCCGGACGCGAACACGCCCACCACCGTCCATTCCTGGTTGCCCAGCTTCAGGGTCTTGCCTACCTCGAGGTCGCGGAACTGCTTCTGCGCGCCCTGGCCGGCCACGATCTCGCGCAGGCCGGTGTTGAACTTGCGGCCTTGCACCAGCTTCACCGAGTCGTGCACCGCCCAGCCCTGCTCGCCGATGCCGCGGAACTGCACGTTGACGTCGGTGCCGTCGGCGCTGGAAGGCAGGGCCACCACCTGCGACAGCTCCGGCGACACCAGCGCCCGGCCCTCGGCGTCGCGCGCGATGCCGGGCAGGCTGGAGATCAGCGGCACCTGGTTGCGCAGGATCACCGAGTTGGTTTCGGCCTGCGAACCGCCGCGCAGCACGATCGCGGTGGTTTCGTCGCCGGTGCTGTTCATGGTGGCCTGGAAGCCGCGGCCCATCGACAGCATCGCCACCAGCACCGCGACCACGCCGGCGATGCCGATCACGATCACCGAGGAAGCGCCCCAGCGCTGCGGCAGACTGGCGATGCCGATGTGGGTGGCCGCCAGCGCCAACCGGCCGCTGCGGGTCAGCAGCAGCCACAGCGCCAGTACCACCGCCACGCCGAGCACGCCATACCACGGCAGCGCGATCCACACGCCCAGGCCCGCGGCAAGCGTCACTATCACCGCCAGGTTGCTTGCAAGGCGCCGGCCGCGGTCTGCGTCACCGAAACCCACGGTCCAGAACAGTGCGCGGGCAAGCGTTGCCAGCAGTCGTTTCACGAAGTCCATGCCCACTCCTCAGCGCCCGGCCAGCGCATCGACGATCTTCAGGCGCTTGGCGCGCAGCGCCGGCAGCACGCCCACCACCAGGCCGATCAGCACGATCAGCCCCACTCCGAGCAACCACGTCTGGGCCGGGATGGTCGCCGGCAGCATGCCCTGCGCCCGGCTGGCCAGGGCCGGCAGGATCATCCGTGCCAGCGCCATGCCGAACAGGCCGCCGATTCCGACCAGCAGTACCGACTCGACCAGCACCAGCCACAGCACGGTGCCGTCCTTGAAGCCCAGGGTCTTGAGGATCGCCAGCTCGGGCACGCGCTCGCGCACCGCCTGGGCCATGGTATTGCCGGTCAGCAGCAGCAGGGTGAAGAACACCGCGCCCATGATCGAGGTGACGATCAGGCCGATGTCGGCGAACTGCTTGGCGAATGACTGCTGGAACGCCGATTCGGTCTGGCTCTTGGTCTCGCGATCGGAGTTGAGCGACAGCGCGTCGATGGCCTGGGCCACGCGCGAGGCGTGCGCCGGGTTGTCCAGGGTGACCGTGTACCAGCTGACCTGGCCCTTGATGTAGTCGTTGGACTCGTCGAAGTACTTCCAGTTCATCATCAGCTGGCGCTCCTCGCCGCTGGCCGCGGTGCGGTCCTTGGCGCGGAAGATGCCGACCAGTTCCAGCGGCCAGTCGTTGCTGCCCTGGCGCGGGAAGATGGTGGCCTGCAGCGGGATGGTGTCGCCGATCTTCCAGCCGAACTCCTTGGCCAGGGTCTCGCCGACCACCGCCCCGGTGCGGGTGTCCTGGAAGGCCTTGAGCTGCTCCGGCGGGAGTTCGTAGTTGCTGTAGACGTCGAAGAAGTTGGGCGCCACCGAGAAGTTGGCGAAGAAGTTCTTCGGATCCTGGTAGATGCCGCCGAACCACATCGCGTAGGTCACGTCCTTGACCCCCGGCACGCCGCGGATCTGCTCCTGCAGCCGGACCGGCAGGCTCTGGGTGATCGACAGCCGCGAAGTGGTCACCAGGCGGTTGGCGCCATCGACGCTGCCACCGGAGTTGAACGCCACCCGGACCGAGTCGAGCATGCCGAACAGCAGGAACGCGGTGACCACCGACAGCAGGGTCAGCAAGGTCCGGGTCCTGCTGCGGAACAGCTGTGCCCAGACCAGAGAGAAGTATTTCATGGCCGGTTCCTCCGCTCAGTGCGCGGCGGGCGCATCGGCCAGCTCGCCCTTGTCCAGGTGGATGGTATGGGTCGCGTACTCAGCTGCCTTGGGATCGTGGGTGACCATGATGATGGTCTTGCCGTGCTCGCGGTTGAGCATCTGCAGCAGGTCCAGGATCTCCTGCGCCGAGTGCCGGTCCAGGTCGCCGGTGGGCTCGTCGCAGATCAGGAAGGTCGGGTCGGAGACGATCGCTCGGGCGATGGCCACGCGCTGCTGCTGGCCGCCGGACAGTTCGTTGGGGCGATGGCTGCGGCGGTCGGCCAGGCCGACCAGGGTCAGCGCGATCTGCGCCCGGCGCGCGCGGTCGCCGGCGCCCAGGTCGGTCAGCAGCAGCGGCAGTTCCACGTTCTTCTGCGCGGTCAGCATCGGCATCAGGTTGTAGAACTGGAACACGAAGCCCACGTGGTGGCTGCGCCAGGTCGACAGCTGCCCGGCCGAGAGCCGGTCGATGCGCTCGCCCTCGATCTCGATCTCGCCGCCACTGGGCGTGTCCAGGCCGCCGATCAGGTTGAGCAGGGTGGTCTTGCCCGAACCCGACGGCCCCATCAGCGCCACGAAGTCGCCGCGCGGGATGTCCAGATCGATGCCGTGCAGCACCTGCACCCGCTCGGGGCCGCGCTGGTAGGTCTTGGTGATGTTGCGGAGGGTGACCAGGGTGGACATCGGGGTTTCCTGTGGTGGCGCCACGCGTGCGTGGCGGTGGATTGCATCCGCGCGCTCAATGGCTGGAGCGGGACTGCGAATAGCCTTCGATATAGCCTTCGACGAAGCTGCCGAGTGCGGCCGACAGGAACAGCACGACCGCACCGGCGAGCAGCAGGTTGCGCAGGTTCCTGCGATAGCCGATCGCCAGCAGCACGATCCCGGCGACGAACAGCACGATTTCCAGGAGGTACATGGCCTGCTCCTTACGGCGAGGAAACCCGGGCGCCGTCTTCCAGGGCCGCGGGAGGATCCACGACCACGGTTTCGCCGGGTGCCAGGCCTTCCAGCACCTGCACGTCGCTGCCGCGCTTGCCGCCGACCTTGAGCGTGCGGAGTTCCACGGTGCCATCGTCGCGGGCCACGAATGCGGCCTTGCCGCCGTCGCGGTCGACCACCGCCCCGGCCGGAACCTGCACACCTTGCGGCTGCGCGTCCCCGGCCTCGGGCCTGGGCGCCTCCAGGAAGCTGACCCGCACGCCCATGTCCGGCACGATCCGCGCGTCCTTCTCCTTCAGCGCGACCCGCACCTTGACCGTGGCCTTGCCGCGGTCGGCGGCGGGGATGATCGCGATCACCTCGCCGGGGATGCGCCAGTCCGGATAGGAATTGAGCACCGTTTCCACCGGCATCCTCGGCTGCACCCGGCCGATGTAGGACTCGCCGACCTCGACCTCGACCTCCAGCGACTCCATGTCGACGACGGTGCCGATGCCGGTGCGGGTGAAGCCGCCACCGGCCGACAGCGGCGAGACGATCTCGCCCGGCTGCGCGGCCTTGGCGATGACCACGCCATCGAACGGGGCGCGGACCACGGTGTGGTCCAGGTTGATGTCGCTGAGCCGCAACTGCTCGCCGGCGACCTGGGCGTTGCGCTGGGCCACGGCCAGTTGCGCGCGCAGCGCATCGCGCTGGGCGAGGGCCTGGTCGTACTGCGCGCGCGACACCAGTTGTTGCCGCACCAGCGGGGCCAGCCGCTCGGCATTGGCCTCGGCCTCGCGCAACTGCGCGCCCACGCTGCCGATCTGGCTGCGCGCGGCCTCTGCCTGGGAGGCATACAGCCGGCGTTGGGCGTCGGCGTCGATCGGATCCAGGGTGGCCATCACCTGGCCGGCCTCCACCCGCATGCCTTCCTCGATCTTCACTTCCTTGACCCGGCCGGTGATCTGCGCCGAAACCGTCGCCATGCGCCGGGCCACGACGTAGCCGCTGGCGTCGAGCACCGAGGCGCTGCCGCTCCCGGAGGCGATGGCCACCACCGGCGCAGTGTTCACCTCGACCGCGCGATCGCGGCCCAGCAGCAGCCAGGCGGCCAGCGCCACCAGCACGGCCGCGGCGACTATGCCCAGCAGAAGCCATCGCCGTCGCCGCGACGGCGGCGGGGCGGGAGCCTTGCTGCGCTCCAGCCGGAGTTCCTTGAGCAGTTCGGAAGAAGCGTTCATCGGTTTCCCTGAGGCGGTCCTGGCCAGTGTCAGCGGCAAGCGTACACGGCGACCAGTTGCCGGAAGTCACTTTCCGGCGGCCGGTGCCCGGATCGGGCAGGCCGCCGTGCCGCGACGATGGTCCTGGCGGGGATCGGCACGCCGTCTCGGCACCGGGGCATCCTGCCGGTCGCCGCCGGTCCGGCACAGTGACAGCTGTCATGCACTTTGCATGAGGCCGATGACTGCCGGATTCGGGCCGTCCGCGGGAAAGTGGCGCCATTCCACCACGGAGGCCGTCATGGACAACACGTGCGACACCATTCCCGGAGACCGCCGCCGCGAAGCGCCGCTGGCGTGCCTGCACGGTGCCGGCAAGCGCTATGGCGCGGTGCAGGCGCTGGCTGGCCTGGACCTTGAATTGCATGCCGGCCAGGTGCTGGCCCTGCTCGGCCCCAACGGCGCGGGCAAGACCACCGCCATCGGCCTGCTGCTGGGCCTGCAGCGGCCCGATGCCGGCCGGGTCGAGCTGTTCGGCCTGCCGCCGCAGGCGTTGCAGGCGCGGCGCCAGGCCGGGGTGATGCTGCAGACCGCCGGCATCCCCGACACCCTGGAGGTGGGCGAACTGGTGGCCCTGACCCGCAGCTACTACCCCGATCCGCTTGGCGTCGACGAATGCCTGGCGCTGGCCGGCCTGGAAGAACTGCGCGGACGCCGCTACGGTCGCCTGTCCGGTGGCCAGCAGCGGCGCGTGCAGTTCGCGATGGCCGTCTGCGGACGGCCGCGGCTGCTGTTCCTGGACGAACCGACCACCGGCCTGGACATCGACGCGCGCCAGAGCCTGTGGCGCACCATCCGCGCACTGGCGGCGCAGGGTTGTGCCGTGCTGCTCACCACCCATTACCTGGAAGAAGCCGAGGCCCTGGCCGACCGGGTGATGGTGATCGACCGCGGCCGCCTGCTTGCACAGGGCAGCGTGGACGAGGTCCGCGCGCGGGTTTCGCAGCGGCGGATCGGCTGCGTGTCGTCGCTGCCGCCGGCGCGGGTGGCGGCGTGGCCGGGGGTGCAGGATGCGCGCGCCGGCGCCGGCGGACGCCTGGAGATCATCGCCGCGCAGGCCGAACCGGTGGTGCGGCGGCTGCTGGCCGAGGATCCGGCGCTGTCGGAACTCGAGGTGCGCCGCGCCGGCCTGGCCGAGGCGTTCCTCGCCCTTACCGGACAGGAAGACGAAGCCGAGCAGGAGGCCGCCTGATGGACGCCACGATCCGCACCTCCCGCGCCTGGCCGTATGTGGGCGCATGGGTCCAGGAAGCGCGCTACGAGTTCCTGCGCCTGTGGCGCACGCCCTCGTTCGTGGTGCCGTGCCTGCTGTTCCCGTCGCTGTTCTACCTGCTGTTCGGGGTGGTGCTCGGCCACGGCAGCGGTGGCGAGGCGGCGCGCTACCTGCTGGCCGGCTACGGCGTGTTCGGGGTCATGGGCGTGGCCCTGTTCGGCTTCGGCATGACCGTGGCCATGGACCGCGAGGAAGGCCTGCTCACGCTCAAGCGCGCCCAGCCGATGCCGCCGGGCGCCTACCTGGCGGCGAAGGTGGGCATGGCCCTGCTGTTCTCGCTGGCGATGTTCGCGCTGCTCGCGGCGCTGGCGGTGGGGGTGGGCGGCGTGCGCCTGGCGCCCGCGCAATGGCTGGGACTGTCCGCGGCGGTGCTGTGGTCGGTGCTGCCGATGGGCGCGCTGGGCCTGTGGCTGGGTACCCTGGTCGGCGGCCGCGGCGCCCCCGCCCTGATCAACCTGGTCTACCTGCCGATGGCGTTCCTGTCGGGCCTGTTCATTCCGCTGGCGATGCTGCCCACGCTGTTGCAGCAGCTCGCACCGCTGTGGCCGGCGTACCATCTGGCGGTGATCGCCCAGACCCAGACCGGGTTCGGCACCGAGCGGGCGCTATGGCCGCACCTGGCCTTCACCCTGGCGTTCTCGGCGCTGTTCCTGTTCCTGGCCCGGCGGCGCCTGGCCCGCGCCTGAAGCGCAAGGAGTTCGCGATGTCCGGTTCCGTCCCCGCCTGGCTGCGCGCCGCGCCCGATTCGCAGCTTGCCGGCGCGTTGCGGCGCGGTCGGCCGGCCTGGTCCGAATTCGTGCACCTGCTGTGGTCGGTATGGGTGTTCATCGTTCCGGTGTTCACCTCGCAGGGCTACGACGCGCGCTGGTGGTTGCTCACCCTGGCGTCCTATCCGCTGTTCGTGGTGCTGTTCACCGCCGCGCTGCTGCTGCCGGCGCGCCGGGTCCGCGCCTGTGCGCTGGGCATGGTCGCACTGGCACTGGCGCTGATGCCCTGGTACCCGTCGGGGATGAGCTATTTCGTGTTCGGCTGCGTGTTCCTGGGCGCCGGCCGCTGGCGCACGCCCTGGGGGTATCCGCTGGCGCTGCTGGCCCTCAACGTGCTGTTCCTGGCCTGCGCGCGCGTGATCGGCTACCCCTGGTCGGCGATGCTGTGGATGCCGATCACCACCCTGGCCATCGGCACGATCCTCCAGGTCCAGCGTCTGGTCGAGCGCAAGGATGCGGTGCTGCTGCTGTCGCAGGAGGAAGTGCGGCGCCTGGCCGCCACCGCCGAGCGCGAGCGGATCGGCCGCGACCTGCACGACCTGCTCGGCCACACCCTGTCGCTGGTGGCGCTCAAGGCCGACCTGGCCGGTCGGCTGCTGCCGCGCGACCCGCGGGCGGCGCAGCGCGAGATCGAGGAATTGGGCCAGGTCGCGCGCGAGGCGCTGGGCCAGGTGCGGCGCGCCGTGAGCGGGATCCGGGCCGCCGGGCTGGCGGCCGAACTGGCCGCGGCCAGGGTGCTGCTGGAGGGCGAGGGCGTATCGCTGCAGGCGGAGATGGATGAAGCGGCGCTGGCGCCGGAACAGGAAACCGTGCTGGCGCTGTGCCTGCGCGAAGCGGTGACCAACATCCACCGGCATGCGCGTGCCACCCGGGTGCGGGTGACGTTGCACGGAGCCGGGGCGAACTGGCGCCTGCAGGTGGACGACGACGGCCGCGGCGGCGCGATCCGGCCCGGCAACGGCCTGGACGGCATGCGCGAGCGCTTGCAGGCGCTGGGCGGCAGCCTGAGCCTGGAGCCCATTGTTCCGCACGGCACGCGCTTGCGCGCCGAAGTGCCGCACTGGCAGTCGGTGCCCGTCGAAGCGCCGCCACTGTAGGGCCGGCCGTCGGTCGGCTGCCCTGCGCCCCGGCGTCGGACTGCGGGTCCGTGTGCCGATTGACAGTCGGCACCTGCACGGTCGGCGCATGCATCGGCAGCATGCAATCGGCACGACGCGATCTGCTAACGTCGCCCCATGCCCGATTCGCGCCGCCGTCGATGATCCGCGTCCTGCTGGCCGAAGACCAGGCGATGGTCCGCGGTGCGCTGGCCGCACTGCTGGCGCTGGAGCCGGACATCGAGGTCGTCGGCGCGGTGCCCGACGGCGAGAGCGCCTGGCGCGAGGTCCAACGCCTGCAGCCGGACGTGCTGGTCACCGACATCGAGATGCCCGGCCTCACCGGGCTGGAGCTGGCCCAGCGCATCCAGCGCCACGACCTGC
Source organism: Lysobacterales bacterium (assembly GCA_017302035.1). Lineage (GTDB taxonomy): Bacteria > Pseudomonadota > Gammaproteobacteria > Xanthomonadales > Xanthomonadaceae > Pseudoxanthomonas. The sequence continues at coordinate 19,713 of JAFLEA010000003.1, read as the reverse complement.
CGATGAAGGTGGTCGTCGTCACCACCTTCGCCCGCGCAGGCTTCCTGCGTCGTGCGCTGGAGGCCGGCGTTTGCGGCTACCTGCTCAAGGATGCGCCAGCCGAACGCCTGGCCGAGGCGCTGCGCAAGGTCTGCCGTGGTGGACGCGCGATCGACCCGGAACTGGCGCTGGAGGCCTGGGGCGAAGCCGATCCGCTCAACGACCGCGAGCGCCAGGTATTGCGCCTGGCCGGCGAGGGCCGCAGCTCGGCCCAGATCGCCGCCCAGCTCAACCTCTCGCAGGGCACGGTGCGCAACTACCTGTCCGAGGCGATCGGCAAGCTCGGCGCGGGCAACCGGATCGAGGCCTACCGCCTGGCCCGCCAGCGCGGCCTGCTGTAGTTCGACGCGTCAGCCGCCGTAGCGCGCCTTCAGCATCGCCCAGGCCGAGCGCAGGCCCAGCGCTTCGCCGCCGGCCGGATGCCCGGGGCGGCTGGCGTCGTTCCAGGCGTAGGTGTCCAGGTGTGCCCACGGAATGCCGGCCGGTACGAAACGCTCCAGGTACAGCGCCGCGGTCACCGCGCCGGCCATGCGCGAGCCGGCATTGGCCAGGTCGGCGACGTGGCTGGTCAGGTAGCGCAGGTACGGGCGCCACAGCGGCATGCGCCAGACCGGGTCGCGGGTGCGCTCGCCCGCGGCCAGCCATTGCGCGGCCAGCGCGTCGTCGTTGGCGAACAGCGCAGGCAGGTCCGGTCCCAGCGCGATCCGCGCCGCGCCGGTGAGGGTGGCGAAGTCCACGATCAGTGCCGGCTTGCCTTCGCCGGCATAGGCCAGCGCGTCGCACAGCACCACCCGGCCTTCGGCGTCGGTGTTGTCGATCTCCACGCTCACGCCGGCGCGGGTGGCGACCACTTCGCCCGGACGGTATGCATCCGGGCCGATCGCGTTCTCCACCGCCGGCACCAGCAGGCTCAGCCGCACCGGCAACCGGCGCGCCATCACCAGTCCGGCCAGGGCCAGGGCATGCGCGGCGCCGCCCATGTCCTTCTTCATGTTGCGCATGCCGTCGGCCGGCTTGATGTCCAGGCCGCCGGTGTCGAAGCACACGCCCTTGCCGACCACGACCACGTGTGGCCGGCCGGCGTCGTCGCCGCCCCAGCGCAGCTCGATCAGCCGGGGCGCGCGGTGCGAGGCACGGCCCACGGCGTGGATCGCCGGGAAGTTGCGCTCCAGCAGGGCGTCGCCGGCTACCACCTCGACCTGCGCGCCATGCGCGGCGGCCAGTTCGCGGGCGGCGGCTTCCAGTTGTTCCGGACCCATGTCCTGGGTCGGCGTGTTGACCCAGTCGCGCACCCGCGCGGTGGCCTGCAGCACGTCCAGCGCCTCGGCATCCAGTTGCGCCAGCCGCAATCGCGCCGGCACGCGCGGTGCGGCCTTGTAGCGATCGAAGCGATAGCTGCCCAGGCCCCAGCCGAGCTGCAGCGCGGCCAGCGCCTCGGCGGCCGGTTCGGCAGCCGGCGTCCACGCGCCCGGCGGCAGCGCCAGCGGCGCGTGCGCGTAGCTGCACGGATCCAGGGCGTCGCCGATGCCGCACACCGCGCCGGCGATGCCCGCTTCGCCCGGCAGCAAGGCGATGGCGCCGGGCACGGGCTGGAACGCCTGCGCATCCAGCCAGGCCGATACCGCCGCCGGCTGCGCGGCGCGCCATGCGTCGTAGCCGGAACGGTCGAGCAGGTGCAGCGGCAGGGCGGGGGTGCCGGCGTCGGCGTAGATGGCCTGGGTGTTCATGGGTTTGCTTCCGTGGCGTGCGCGTCCAGCCAGTCGGCCAGCGCGGTGAGGGTGGTGAACTGCAGGTCGGGCACGATCTCCTCGTGCCGCCAGTCGCGTGCCTCGCGGTTGATCCAGCAGCTGCGCAGGCCGGCACGGGCGGCGCCGGCCACGTCCATCTCGGCATGGTCGCCCACGTGCAGCACGAGGCCCGGCTCGCATTCCAGGCGCGTGCAGGCGGCCAGGAAGATGCTCGCTTCGGGCTTGGCCGCGCCGTGTTCGCGCGCGCCGAGCTGGAAGGCGAAGTGATGGGCCAGGCCGATCCGCCCCAGGTCGGCGTTGCCGTTGCTCAACGCCGCCACCGGCACCCGCGCGGCGATCCGCGCCAGGGCATCGACCGCGTCGGGGTAGAACTCGACCTGGTTGCGCGCGGCATAGAACGCCTCGTAGGCCGGATCGAGCAGGTCGAGGCTGGCGCCGCTGTTCTCCAGCGCGACGCGCAGGGCCAGCCGGCGCAGGGCGGTGAGGTCGTGGTGCAGGTGCGGATGCTCGCGCCAGGTGCGGTCGCGCAGTTCGCGCATCGCTTCCAGCGGATACATCGCGGCGGTCGCCGGGCTGTGCAGGTCCATCCACGCGTGCAGCACCTGGTCGATGCGCGCAGCGATGGGCGCGAACGGCCACAGGGTGTCGTCGAGGTCGAGGGTGATGGCGCGGACGGTGAAGCTCACGGCCCATTGTAGGCCGGCGTCCGGGGTGCCGGGCGCGGGTGGATGGCCAACCGGAGCCGGCCCTGCATCGGCCGCGGGCACCATGGTGCCCGCGGGATGCCGCCGCGTCCGGCGGCGTGCTAGCGCTCGGACAGTTCGGTGGCCGCTTCGGCCGGGGCCGGGGCGCGGGCCATCGAAGGTGCCGGCGCGGCCGTGCCGAGCGCGTCCGGTGCCGGGGAAGGAGCGGCAGCCGGGGCGGCGCCGGCGGGGTTGCCCGCCTCTGCGGAAGCTTCTGCCGCTTCCGCGGCCGATGCGTTTTCGGCTGCGGCGCGCAGGGCCGCGAACATCGAGGACACCGTACCGGCCATCTGCAGCCAGCGTGCGCCGTCCATCCGCGACAGCGGCTGGCTGCGCCCGACCAGGAAGCCGGACAGCAGGCCGGCCGCCACGATCCGCCCGGGAGTCCAGCCCCGGCGCCAGGCGTCGAAGAATGTCAGGCGGCTGGCCTGGGCGCGGTCGCTGCATGCGGACACGCGCGACTCGGCACGTTCGACCCGTTGCCGCAGCAGTTCGAACCTCATGCGCGTGGCTCCCCGGCGGGCGGCGCGGCCGTCGCCGCCGGGTCGTCCACGTCCTCGCCGTGCTCGTCGAACAGGCCGAGCCGGCTGAGCTGGCGCCGGGTGGCGTGCAGTCCCATGTAGTCGAAGAAGCGCGAGGCGCGCCATGCGGCGAGGCCGGTGATGGCCAGGTTGAGCAGGGTGGCCACGGCCAGCGCGGACAGCCAGCTCAGGCCGCTCATGCGCTCCAGCAGGGCCACGATCCAGGCCGTGGCCAACAGCCAGGCGGTGGCGCCGAACACCACCGCGGCGGCGGTCCATGCCAGTCCGCGCCCGGCCGCGCTGCGGGCCATGGCCAAGTCGGCGGAGATGAGCCCGCGCAGTGCACGCAGCGTGTCCACGGTCGCGCCCAGCGAGGCGCTGCCGGCGTCGCTCACCGCGCGCAGGCTTTCTTCCAGCGAGGGCGGCGGCGGTGCAGCGCTGCCCTCGCCTTCGCCGGGTGCGCCGGTGGCATCCGCGATGTCCCCGGGGCGCGGGTCCTGCGCCATGTCCGGCTCGGATCCGTCAGCGGTCGCGGCGGGTGAGCGCGGCCACCAGCCAGCCGGCGGCGAAAGCGACGCCGAAGGAGGCCAGCGGGCGCTCGCGGATCAGGTCGGCGGCGCTGTCGATCAGGTCGCGGCCCTTGTCCATCAGCGCGTCCATCTGCTCGCGCGCGGCGTCGCCGCTGAGCTCGGCGGCGGCCAGACCGGCCAGCGCGGAATCGGCCAGCTCGGCCTTGACGTTGGCCCGGCCCAGGCGCAGTTCGTCGCCGGCCGCGCTGCCTGCGCCACGGATCGCCTCGCCGGCCGCGCCGGCGGCAGCCTTCAGGTGCGAACCGGCTTCGGCGAGGTTGTCCTTCAGGTCCTGGGTGGAAGTCGGGGTCATGGTGGTTGCTCCTGGGAAAATTCGGTGGAGGGGAGGGGGAGGCACCGCGGGAGCGGTGCCGCCATGAAGGCATGGGGCCGGCGCACGCGCCGTGAAGGCGGGAATCGGCAGGCGCCCGGATCAGCGCATCAGGATCGTCCCCGGTACGTTACCGCGGACCACGCGCAGGACCAACTGCTGCGGTGGCTGGGCCAGGCTGGCGCGGAGCCCGGCCAGGTCGTCGAAACCGCCGGACGAGCTGGCGATGATCACGTCGCCCTTGCGCAGCCCGCTTTGCCAGGCGCGGCTGCCTTCCTGCACGTTCTCGACCAGCACCCCGCGGCCGAAGGCCTGGCGCTGCGCCTCGGGCAGTTCTGCCATGCGCGCGCCGGCCAGGCGCGGATCCAGCGCGGTGCCGTCGGCGTTGCGCGGCTGCTCGCGCAGGGTCGCTTGCAGCGCTACCCGCTTGCCCTCGCGCAGCACCACCAGCGGGACCTTCGTGCCCACCGCCTGCAGGCCCTCGAGGTTGTGCAGCGCCTGCGGGTCGGCAATGCGCTGGCCACCGGCCTCGACCACCACGTCGCCGGGCTTGACCCCCGCCGCCGCCGCGCCGGAACCGTCGGCCACCCGGGTCACCAGTGCGCCCTGCTGGTTCTCCGCCAGGCCCAGGCTGCGCAGCAGGCGCGGATCCAGCGGCTGGCTGTCGATGCCCAGGGTGCCGCGCTTGACCTCGCCCACCGTGACCAGCTGGTGGACCACGTCGCGGGCCAGGTTGGAGGGAATGGCCAGGCCCAGGCCGATGTTGCCGGCCATGCTGCCGCGCGGGTTGAGCGAGGCGGTGTTGATGCCCACCAGCCGGCCGCGCAGGTCGACCAGCGCGCCGCCGGAATTGCCCGGATTGATCGAGGCGTCGGTCTGGATGAAGTTCTGGTAGCCCAGTCCGCGGATGCCGCTGCGGCCGACCGCCGACACGATGCCCGAGGTCACCGTCTGGCTCAGCCCGAACGGATTGCCGATGGCCACCACGTAGTCGCCCACCTGCAACTGGCCGCTGTCGCCCAGCGGCAATTCGGTCAGGTTGCCGGCCGGGATCCGGATCAGGGCCACGTCGGTATCGGCGTCCGAACCGAGAAACTCGGCGGTGAGGGTGCGCCCGTCGGCCAGGGTGACCGACACGTCGTCGGCACCCTCGATCACGTGGTGGTTGGTCAGCACGTAGCCGCGCGCGGCGTCGATGATCACGCCCGAGCCGAGCGACTCGTTGATCCGCTCCTGCGGCACCTGCGGGAACAGGCGGCGGAAGAACGGATCGTCGAAGAACGGATTGCTCACCGCCACCCGCTGCTTGGTGTGCACGCTGACCACCGCAGGCATCACCTGGCGCAGCATCGGCGCCAGCGAGGGCAGCGGCTGGCCGGCGACCGAGGTCGGCAGCGGCGGCGGCAGGGCCACCGCCTGCGCGGCGGACGGGGTCGGCTCCTGCGCGGGCGCGGCTTCGGCGCGGTTGTGCAGCGCTTCGTTCACCGCGGTGGCGGCGAAGCCACCGAACGCGGCGGCGGCGATCAGGGCAAACAAGGTCCGGGTCGAGCGCTTCATCGGCTTCGGCATCGTGGGGGCTTTCGGGATTTCCGTTCAGTTTCAACGGAAGTCGCTCAATCAATGCTGAAGCTGGGGTCCGAATCGTCGAGGGGCAAGCCTCGCGCCGGTGCGCGCCTGCCCCCCGCAGGGGCTCAGAAGGCCCGCCCCAGTCCCAGCCAGACCTCGTCTCCGCGGGGCTCACCGAAGCCGCGCGCGCCAGCCAGCGACCAGTCCCATCGCCGGCCCAGCGTGCCGTCCAGGCGCAGGCGAAGCTCGGTGACTCCATCCATGCGTTGGCCAGGCACGTCGAACCGGACGTCCGGGACGCCCCGGAACGCGGCGCGCAGCGGATCCCCGGCCTCGAGCAGGGAGTGCCGGTAGCTGGCCCCCAGGTCCAGCCGCAAGGTGCTCCGCCCGATGTCCCATTGCCGTGCATAGCGAGCCCCGACCGAGCCGGATAGCCGCGCGCTGTGCTCCGGCGCGCCGACCAGCTCGAAACCGGTGTCGCCCTGCTCGGCGAAACCGTCGCTGCGCAGGCCCATGTAGTCGAAGGCGGCGAACGGGACCAGACGCCCGCCCGCCACCGCCATGTCGCGCCCGATTTCGCCGTGCGCGAACGTATGGTCGAGCACGTGCTGCGAGTGCGCGGCATGCAGGCCCGGCGCGCCGGTCTTGATCGGACGTTGCATCCGCACGGTGGCCCGCCCGGCACCGGCCTGTCCGGTGGCGTGCCAGCCGTCTCCACGGTAGTGCGCATGCACACTGGCGATCGGCGATTCGCTGGACGCCTGTCCGCCCATGCCCTCGAAGCGCAGCGTCGAACGACCGCTGCCGATGCCCGCGCCCACCAGCAGGCGTGGCGTGAGCCATTGGTCACCGCCACCGCCGATGCCCTCGTAGCGTTGGCTGCCCGGTACGTTCGCAAGCGGTCCGGACCAGGCGAGCGGCCGCGTCGTGTAGGCGAGTTCCGAGAGCCTGGCATCTAGCTGCGCCGACGAATCGGCGAGCTGCGCCTGCAGCCCGTCCCGCACCGAGACATGCGCATGTCCGGCCAGGCTTTCCAGGGCGAGACCGGCCTGGGCGCGGTCCCGCATCCACAGCAGCGACGCCGCCGAGGTGAGGAACTGGCGCTGCGGCAGGGCCAATGACGTTGGCGGCAATCCGGCAAAGCCATCGGCAGCCGCAAGCGCGGTGTCGATATTGCCGGCCGAAACGAGGGTCAGCGTGTTGGTGGCCTGGGTGGCCATGGCTGCGGTCAGGGAAATGCGGCCAAGGTCGAACCAGATGTCGTTGGGTTCGTAGCGCAAGCTGCCGGTGATGAACAGCGGATTGGATTTGCCCGTTTCGTCGAACCAGTCCCTCGCTATCCATCGCGCGAATTCCCCATGGACGCCATCGTCGGCATGCAGGACCCTGAAACTGGTGGGGGCCGTGGGCAAGGGCACGGTGATGTACCCATACCAGGCGCCGAAATCGTTGTAGGACGGGCGATAAAGCTCGAGGGTTCCTCCCTCGATGTCGGCACGCCCGTTGATCTGGAGTGATGAGGTGTACGCCCAGTTGGGGTCATCGGTGGGGAGCATGATGCTCAGTGTGCCGCCGACCGATTGCCGGAAGTTTCCGTCGACGAGGTTGCGGGTTTCAACCCAGAAGTCGCCGACATTCAGCCGGCCCCGGTTGACCAGGTTTCCCTCGACGGCGCCCGTGAGCGTCAGTGTGCCGTGGTTGTCCACGTCGCCGACGACCGTTCCGTACAATTCGAACGACCCGTGGTTGTCCGCATCGCCGCGGATCGTCCCCCCCCAGTACACCGCAGCGGACCCGTGGTTCTCCACGTTGCCGTGGACTTTCCCGACTGTCTGCAGGCGGCCGGCTGCCCGGACCAGGACATCCGATTGCAGGGTGGCGTCGTGGTTGTCGGCGTTCTGGCCGAACCCGACCGCAAGTGCGCCCTCTTCGATCAGGGTTCCTCCATCGAACCGGTATTCGTTGTCGGCCATGCGGAGCTGGCCGTTGCCGCGGAGGATCAGTGCATGGTCGCTGCTGGTGCCTCGCAGGTATTCCAGCTGGGACTTGGCCATCGTCACGATGCAGTCGGAACCGACCGGTGCCGGGCAGGGGTTGAAGGAGTTGGGTGGCGGCGCGGGCGGTGGCGGCGTGGGGGGAGACAACGCCGCAGGGGCGGATATTGGCCTTGTGCCGCTGCTCGTGCAGGCGGCCAGCAGCATCGCGGAAATGCACAGGGCGATCGGAGCGTGGTTGCGGCGCATGATGTTCTCCTCGAACGTGGGTGCCGGCCCGGGATCGGAAGGACGGGCGCAGGCCGAACTCACCGCCTCCGGCGTGGCCTGCCGGTGCCATACTCCGGCGACGTGGCCTAGTGCCGGGCAACGGGTCGCGCGGAAACTGCGCCCGTGGCGGCCGGACGCGCCATCGGATCGGGTGAAAAAACATGAAAACCGGTGAATTGACCCAGGGGGACGCGCGCCGCTGCCGGTTCGGCGGCTTCGTCCTCGACCCCGCTGCACGCGAGCTGCGTCGCATCGACGGGGTGCCGGTGGCCCTGACCGCCAAGGCGTTCGACGTGCTGTGCGTGCTGGTGCAGGAGCGCGGGCGCGTGGTCGGCCGCGACGAACTGTTCGACCGGGTATGGCCGGGGCGGGTAGTCGAGGAGAACACCTTGACCCAGGCGGTATCGGCGCTGCGCCACGCGCTGGGCGCGGACGGGCGCTACGTGGCCACCGTGCCGGGCCGTGGCTACCGCTTCGTCGCCGCGGTCGAGGAGGGTGAACCACCCCCGACCATGGAGATGCACGGGGCCGCGCGGCCGGCCGGACCCGTGCGACGTCACCGCGACCCACGCGTGATCGGGGCCGGCGCGGTCGCCGCGATGGTGTTGCTCGGCCTCCTGGGCTGGCGCCTGCAACGAACGCCGGACACCGTGCCGGGATCGACATCCACGCCTGCCGCCGCCGCGCGCGCGCAGGGCCAGGCGCCGATCACGCTGGCGGTGCTGCCGTTCCGGGAGCTGTCGAGCGAATCGCCGGATGCGTTGCTCGAACTCGGCCTGGCCGACACCCTGATCACGCGGATCGGCAGCTCGACCGTGCTGCGGGTGAGCCCGCTGTCGTCGAGCCAGCGCTTCGCCGGCGCCGGACACGATCCGGCCGATGTCGCACGCCAGCTCGGCGTCGCCTACGTCGTCGAAGGCACCATCCAGCGTCACGGGGACGACGTCAAGGTCAATGCGCGCCTGCTGTCCGCCGACGGCAGTCCACTGTGGTCCGACACGTTCGACGAGGACATCGGGCGGATCTTCACCTTGCAGGACCGCATCGCCGACGACCTCGCCAATGCGCTCGCCGTCCGGATCCCGGCGGCGGCACGGCGCAGTCCCTGCGACGGCGAGAACGCCGAGGCCTATCGCGCCTATCTGTCCGGACAGTACCGGCTCGCGCGCCCCTCGGTGACGACCGCGCGCCAGGCGATGGCCGATTTCCGCCGTGCGCTCGACCTGGACCCGACCTGCGCGCGCGCCTATGCCGCCATGGCCAACGCCTGGCGCACCCTGGTACCGACCGCCGACGTCGACCCCAACGATGCCTTCGCGCGCGCGCAGGCACTGGTCGACCGGGCGCTGGCGCTGGATCCGCAACTGCCCGAAGCGCACCTGATGCGCGGATGGATCGGGTTCTGGTACGACTGGGACTGGCCGGCCTCGGAAGCGTCGTTCCGGCGCGCCATTGAGCTCAATCCCAGCCTGGCCGACGCGCATTTCGGCTATGCCCACCTGCTCAACAACATCGGCCGCAAGGACGAGGCGCGCGTGCAGGCACTCGAAGCGATGGCGCTGGATCCGCTGTCGCCGGTGATCAACGCAATCGGCGGCTGGTTCGTCGCCCCGCCCGGCGAGGGCATCCGTTACCTGGAGCGCGCGTTGGAGCTGGATCCGGACTACTGGCTCGCGCTGCTGCTGCGCGGCTGGATCCGCGCTTCGTCGGGCGACATCGCTGGCGGATTCGCCGACCTCGATCGCGCGCGCCTGCTCTGCGGCGATTGCGGGCACGCGCTGACGACCCGCGGCTTGATCGAGGCACGCTCCGGCAACCGCGAGGCCGCGCGCCAGTTGCTGCAGGCGCTGGAAGCCCGCGATCGCGAAGGCTACGTGCAGGCCTCTTCGCTGGCGGCGCTGCACAACGCGCTGGGCGACACTGACGGCGCGCTCGACCTGCTCGAACGTGCCTGGCGCGAGCGCGACATGCGCATGGCGTTCCTCGTGCCCGACACACCCATGCGCTGGAGCAACCTGCGCGCCGAACCACGCTTCCGCGCGCTGATGCAACGGATGAACCTGCCCCAGAACCAACCCCAGGCCGCGCCCGACGACGCTAGAACGAATACGCCAGCGTCAGCGAGTGGGTCCGCGGCGGACCGTAGTAACCGGTGACGATGCCGACCGGATAGGCGAAGCCGGTAGTGCGATACGCGGTGTCGCCGAGGTTGTCCACGCGCGCGGTCAGCTCCCAACGCCGCTGCGGCGAGGTCCAGGCCAGCGAGGCGTTCCACACCGAGTAGCCGGGCTGGACCAGCAGCTCGGTGAGGTCGGTGGTCGGCCGGGTCATGGACTGGTAGCGGCCATCGACCCGGGCCAGCAGCCAGCCCGCTCCGCGCAGCGGGACATCGGCGATGAGCGAGCTGCCGGCGGTCCAGCGCGGCGCATTGGGGAAATGGCGGCTGCCGGCCACGTCCAGGCCGTCGTCGATGTATTCGTCGTAGCGCGCGTCCAGGTAGCCCAGGTGGCCGCTCCAGCGCAGCACCGGTCCCAGCCGTGCCTGCCATTCCAGTTCGGCGCCGCGGCTGGTGCCGCTGCCGGCGTTGCGGAAGTCGGGGAAGCCGCCCTGGTCTTCGGAGCCACGGGTCAACACGCTCAACTGGATGTCGCGGTAGTCGTTGTGGAACACCGCCGCCGTCCAACCCAGCCGGCCGTCCAGCCAGTCGCCCCTGGCGCCCAGTTCCCAAGCCAGGACGGTCTCGGCGTCGACCGGGTGGGCCGACTGCGGATATCTCACTGCATTGGCGCGGACGTTGTAGCTGCCCCCCTTGAAGCCGCGGGCGACCTGCGCGTACAGCAAGGCCTGCTCGCTGGCGCGCCACGACAACGCCAGTCTCGGCGTGGGCTCGCGGAAGTCCGCGCTGTCGCTGAAGTCGGCTGTGGTGGAGTGACGGTCACTGAAGCCGGCATCGTTGTAAAAGCCATTGTCGGCGACCACGCTCTTGCGCTCGACGGTCTGGCGCAGGCCCAGTTCCAGCTGCCAGGCGGCGCCGAGATCGCGTACCCAGTCGGCGTAGGCGGCGATGCTGCGCGTGCGGATCGTCCCGGTCGCGCGATAGAAGTGGGTCGGCATGAAGTGGAGGGCGTTGGCGCGGCCGTCGCCGGCTTCGGTGCCATCGAACAGGTACAGCCCGGCGACCAGGTGCGTGCGTTCGTCGTCGCGATGGAGCTGCAATTCCTGCGAGCGCTGGCGCTCGGCGAAGTCGCGGCCCAGTAGCCACTGCGGCCGCGGCAGGCTGTCCATGTCGAGCACGGCGTGCGAATCGCCCTGCCGCCAGGCGCTGATCGAGCGCAGCCGCCAGCGCGCGTCGATGCTCCAGTCCACCGTCACCGACGCGCCCTCGTTGTCCAGGTCCAAGCGCTCGCGCGCATCGCTGCGCACGTCGTGACGCCCCGGGTCGAGCGGGGTCTGCTCCGGATCGATCGCGGGCGGGGGCACGGCCAGCCGGCGTGCACCCTGCGCTCCGGAACGGTCGCGGTAGCGGTCGTAGGCGAAGCGCACCTCCAGGTCCGTGGCCGGCGTCCACAGCGCGATGAAACGCGCCACCGTCGCGTCGCGCGCGCTGACCTCGCCGCCGGTGTACAGGTTGCGGCCGTAGCCGTCGCGGTCGTGGCGGGCCACGCCCAGGCGCGTGCGCAGTGTGTCGGCCAGCGGCACGTTCAGCACCAGCCGGCCGTCTCGCCGCCCGTAGTCGCCGGCGGTGAGCGCGATCTTGCCGCCGAACTCCGCCTCCGGCGCACGGGTGACGACCTTGACCGCGCCACCCAGCGAGTTGCGGCCGTACAGGGTGCCCTGCGGCCCGCGCAGCACCTCCACCCGTTGCACGTCGAGCACGTCCAGCAGCGCCCCCTGCGGCCGCGCCAGGTGGACGTCGTCCAGGTAGATGCCGATGCCCGGCTCCACGCCCCAGATCGGATCGAACTGGCCGATGCCGCGGATGTAGGCGGTCACGCTGCCGTTGAAGGCGCGGGCCGGATGGATCGTCAGGTTCGGCGTGAGCATGTCCAGCGCGGCGATGTCGATGGCACCGCGCGACTCCAGTTCCTCGCCGTCGACCGCGGTTACCGCCTGCGGCACGTCCCGCAGCGACTCTTCGTGGCGGCGCGCGGTGACCACGATACGGTCCAGCTCGGTAGCCGCGCGCGGCGGTCCGGCCGTGTCCTGCCGGGTACCCGCCTGTGCCGGTCCGGGCTGCTGCGGTGCGGCCATGGCCAGTGCGGCGGCCAGCATCGCGGCCAATGCATCGCCCACGTTGCATCCTCCCCTTCAAGCGGCAATCGTAGCCCGCCAGGACGGGCCGGACCGCGTCCTTCCAGAGCCGGGCGCGCCGTGCCCGGTCCGGTCCTGTCCAATACCGGTGCAGGCACCGGCGCGACAGTTGACAGTCCCCGGGTCCGGCGTTAGCGTGACGGCCTGTTGCGCCACTAGATATAGCGGTCCAACGAATTCCAGGCCCAAGCGATGGGGGTTCAGGCTGACAATGCCTGAATACGTATCGTGGCGGCCCAATCGCCCGGGGGGATGGCGAGCGGATGCGGCAGGAAAACACGGTCGAAGGCGGCTCGAAGGGCCGCAATACCATCACCGTCTGACCCGGACAGCGGCGCGCACCTGCGCGAACCGCCAGTCCCGGCCTTTCCTTCCGCCTGCTGTTGCCCGGGAGTATTCGTACACAGCCGGGTGCGGTAAGGAGATACCCACAGCATGAGCACGGTGCGCCTCGAAGTGGTCCAGGACAACACCAACAAGAACGGCGCGGAGATCCCGCTGCAGCCGGCCTCCCAGGACATCTGGGACAAGAAGTACCGCCTGAAGACCAAGCAGGGCGTGCCGCTGGACGCGGACATCGACGGCACCTACCAGCGCGTGGCCCGTGCCCTGGCCGACGCCGAGGCCACCGAGGACAAGCGCGCCTACTGGTACGAGCGCTTCCTGTGGGCGCTGCGCCGCGGCGCGATCCCGGCCGGCCGGATCACTTCCAACGCCGGTGCGCTGGAGCACAAGCCGGCCACCAGCACGATCAACTGCACCGTCTCGGGCACCATCACCGACTCGATGGACGGGATCCTGGACAAGGTCCACGAGGCCGGCCTGACCCTGAAGGCCGGTTGTGGCATCGGCTACGAATTCTCGACCCTGCGCCCGCGTGGCGCGTTCGTCGCCGGTGCCGGCGCGTACACCTCCGGCCCGATGTCCTTCATGGACATCTACGACAAGATGTGCTTCACCGTCTCCAGTGCCGGCGGCCGCCGCGGCGCGCAGATGGGCACCTTCGACGTGTCGCATCCGGACGCGAAGGATTTCATCCGCGCCAAGCGCGAGGACGGGCGCCTGCGCCAGTTCAACCTGTCGCTGCTGATCACCGACGGCTTCATGCATGCCGTGGCCGACGACGCCGACTGGCCACTGGTGTTCCCGGTCAGCCGCAAGGAGGAGGGCGACATCGACCTGGCCGACGCGGCCAAGGTGGTCTGGCGCGACTGGCCCACCCACGAGAACTACATCGTCCGCGATGACGGCCTGGTGGCCTGCAAGGTGTACGGGCACATCCGCGCCCGTCACCTGTGGGACATGATCATGGTGTCCACCTACGACTATGCCGAGCCGGGCTTCATCCTGATCGACAAGGTCAACGAGATGAACAACAACTGGTGGTGCGAGAACATCCGCGCCACCAATCCCTGCGGCGAGCAGCCGTTGCCGCCCTATGGCGCCTGCCTGCTGGGCTCGATCAACCTGACCGGCTTCGTCCGCGACCCGTTCACCGACCAGGCGCGCTTCGACTGGGAGGAGTACAAGGAAGTGGTGCGCGTGTTCACCCGCATGCTCGACAACGTGGTCGAGGTTAACGGCCTGCCGCTGCAGCAGCAGCGCGACGAGATCATGCGCAAGCGCCGCCATGGCATGGGCTTCCTCGGCCTGGGCAGCACCCTGACCATGCTGAGGATGAAGTACGGCTCGGCGCAGAGCCTGGAGTTCACCGAGCAGATCGCCCGCGACATGGCCGTGGCCGGTTGGGAAGTCGCCCTGGGCCTGGCCCAGGAGAAGGGTCCGGCGCCGATCATGGAGGAGCGCTTCACCGTGACCGCGCAGATGCTGCGCCAGCGCCCGGAGATGGCGAAGGACGGCTGGCGCGTGGGCCAGGAGATCGAGGGCAAGGTATTGCACGCGCGCTACAGCCGCTACATGCAGCGGATCGCCACGGTCGCCCCGGAACTGGTGGACGAACTGGCCGAGCTCGGCGCGCGCTTCACCCATCACAGTTCGATCGCCCCGACCGGCACCATCTCCCTGTCGCTGGCCAACAATGCCTCCAATGGCATCGAGCCCTCGTTCGCGCACCACTACAGCCGCAACGTGATCCGCGAGGGCAAGAAGACCAAGGAGAAGGTGGACGTCTACAGCTACGAGCTGCTGGCCTACCGCCACCTGGTCAACCCCAAGGCGATGCCGTTCGCGGAAGGCGCCGACGCGCAGTTGCCGGAGTACTTCATCGCCGCCGACGACATTTCGCCGAAGGAGCACGTGGACGTGCAGGCCGCCGCCCAGAAGTGGGTCGACAGCTCCATCTCCAAGACCGCCAACGTGCCCACGGACTACCCGTACGAGGAGTTCAAGGACATCTACCGCTACGCCTACGAGCAGGGCCTGAAGGGGTGCACCACCTTCCGCTTCAACCCCGCTGCGTTCCAGGGCGTGCTGGTCAAGGAGAAGGACCTGGAGAACACCACCTACCGCTTCGAGCTGGAGGATGGCTCGGTGCTCGAGGTCAAGGGCAACGAGGAAATCGAGTACGACGGCGAGATCCACACCGCCGCCAACCTGTTCGATGCGCTCAAGGAAGGCTACTACGGCAAGTTCTGACGAACCTGCCAAAGCCGCGGCGCGCGCTGTTTCCGGGCGCCCGCCACGGCCGTTGCATCGCGACATGGCGCCCGGAGCAGTGAAGCAGTCCCGATTACCACGCAAATAAAGAGTGCCCCCAGGAGGGCTCCCATGAGCAATGGCAAGGGTGTGACGGCGGCCATTTCCGAGGCCGCCGAGACGGTGATGGACAAGGCCGGTGAAGTCGGCCACGCGATCGCCGATACCGCCAGTGGCGCGGTGGACAGCGCCGGCAAGGCGATGAAGAAGGCGAGCAAGACTGCGAAGAAGACCATGGCCAAGGCGCAGAAGGAAGTGAAGAAGGACGTGGCCAAGGCGAAGAAGACCGCGGCCAAGGTCCAGAAGTCCGTCGCCAAGGACGTGGCCAAGGCGAAGAAGGCGGTGGAGAAGACCGTCGGCAAGGTCGCCAAGTCGGCCGGCCAGACCGTGGACAAGGCCAAGAAGGCGGTGACCAAGACCAAGGACAAGGTCAAGAAGAAGCTCGAGGCGGCCAGCGCCAACGCCAAGAAGGAAGCGGCCGCGCTCAAGCGCAAGAACGCCGCGGCCAAGAAGAAGGCGGCCAAGAAGGTCAGCGCCGCGCGCCGCACCGCCAAGGCCGACATCGCCAAGGCCAAGGGCACAGTCAAGAAGGAAGTGGCCCAGGCCAAGCGCAAGGTCGCCAAGAAGGCCAGCGCCGCGAAGAAGGCGGTGAAGAAGGATGTGGCCAAGGCGGAAAAGGCCGTCAACAAGGCGGTGAAGAAGGTCGTGCCGAAGAAGGCGCCCGCCAAGAAGGCTCCTGCGAAGAAGGCCGCCGCGAAGAAGGCACCGGCGAAGAAGTAAGCACCACCCCGCAACGACTTCCCTCCCCGCGCAGGGGAGGGAAGGTGGCGGCGTCCCCGCCGCTCCCGCGCAAAGACGCAACGACGCACAGGAACAGAGTAGATGGCCGTCAAGATCGACAGCAAGATCAAGGGTTACGCCGTGCTCACCTCGGAGGACAAAGCGCGCGAAGCCGCCGCGCCGGTGCCGGTGGTCGACAGCGCGACGGCCGAGGCCCCCGGCCAGGACAACATCATCCACATGCACGAGCGCATCGAGCGCCCGGAAGTCCTGATCGGCAGCACCTACAAGATCAAGTCGCCGATGGTCGAGCACGCCATGTACGTGACCATCAACGACATCGTCCTCAACGCCGGTACCGAGCACGAACTGCGGCGCCCGTTCGAGGTGTTCATCAATTCCAAGTCGATGGACCACTTCCAGTGGATCGTCGGCATGACCCGGATCATGTCCGCGGTGTTCCGCAAGGGCGGCGATGTGACCTTCCTGGTGGAGGAGATGAAGGCCGTGTTCGACCCACGCGGCGGCTACTTCAAGGCCGGCGGCGTGTACATGCCCTCGCTGGTGGCCGAGATCGGCGCGGTGGTCGAGGAGCACATGAAGTCGATCGGCCTGATCCACGATCCGGAGATGAGCGCCCACCAGCGCGCGCTGATCGCCGAGAAGCGTAGGCAGTTCGAAGAGCGCTCAAAAAAAAACAGTGAAGTGAGCGCCGCGCCGGACGCCGGCGCCCGCGAAGACATCGCCGTGACCGGCGACGGCACCAGCTTCCCGCCCACCGCCACGATGTGCCACAAGTGCAGCACCAAGGCGCTGGTGTTGATGGACGGGTGCGCGACTTGCCTGAACTGCGGGTACAGCAAGTGCGGGTGAGGCCTGGCACTTAGATGAGTCGAGGTGTGCTGTGGGGAAGCAGAATTCATGCAAGTTCTGAACAGAATTCCTGCAAGTTGAGCTCAGAATTCCTGCAAGCTGAGCCATCCACTGTCCACTCGCACTGAAGTATGCGGGCTACCAGAAGCCACTAGTTGAGCAATCAACGCTCTGGCAATGGCAGTCATCAGCGGACGGAACTTCGATGATCAGCCGCCGGTTGCGTGATCAGGCAGTTGCCGACCCTAAGCAGTCGTAAGCGGACGATGACCGGATTACAGTGGCTTTATGCCCGGCCACATAATTTTACAGTCGCCTACATATTTGCTCTGTAAAATGAGGGCGTTGCAGTTGCAATTGGGTTCTGAGGCTCTCCGGTGTGCACGAGGATCGGGATGGTCATGCAGGCTGAGGTCTCCCCGCACCGCGTCGGGCTTCGGGCAGTCACGACCCAAAGCGGACCCTAGAGTCCCGGGCTTGTTTGGAACGGTCACCAAGGACTCGACAATGAGCGCAATCGGCCCTGCTGAAGCGGGCTCACGAACTCCCCCGGCGGTAGTAATGCCCCAAAGCTGCCCCTCCGTGGCGCCCTGGCCTGAGCGCTCCATCGGGGGCCAGCTCTCCTCAGATGCCGTTCGCTGGTGTAGGTTTGCTGAGCTCGCATGCGGCGAGCGATGGAGCTTGGGGAACGCATGACCAAGCAGCCTGAAAAGCGGGACATCGAGACGCGCCTGCTCGAGGTCGACCTCGGCAATTTCCGAATCGGTGACTTCGACAACGCCCGAGCGGCCTACAAGGCCATGATCGAGGAGGAGGGCGCCGACCTGG
Source organism: Lysobacterales bacterium (assembly GCA_017302035.1). Taxonomy (GTDB): domain Bacteria; phylum Pseudomonadota; class Gammaproteobacteria; order Xanthomonadales; family Xanthomonadaceae; genus Pseudoxanthomonas. The sequence goes on along the minus strand of JAFLEA010000003.1, from coordinate 2,485 downwards.
CGAACCTCGCGGAAGACATCGTGCAGGAAGGCCTCAGCCCCGCGCTGAACTTCATGGTTTGCCCGGACCCCGAGACCCCGAAGCACTTCATCGTCGTGGACGGCAATCGTCGGTTCACCGCGCTCAAGCTGCTCGAAAAGCCCGTCCTTGCGGACGGCACATCCGTGCACCGGCGCTTCACTGCTCTGTCGAAGGAATACTCGAAAAGCCCGGTGAAGAAGGTGAGCGCGGTCATCTTTCCCGACAAGCAAACCGCCATGCCGTGGATTCGCCGCCTCCACCAGGACATGGGCGGCCGCGGCATGTCGCAGTGGAAAGGCCACGCCACCGCTCGTGCTGACGCGTTCGGCGGCCGGGTGCGTGCATCCATGGCGGTGATCGACTTCGTAAAGGCGCACGGCCAGCTGGCGGCGGCCACGGAGAAGCATCTAGCCGGCCGCACGACCAACCTCGACCGCGTCTTGCAAATGCCCTACATGAAACGCGCGCTAGGTGTGTCCATTGAGAAGGACGGTACCGTGAGCTTCGACAGCGGCAACCTCTCGGCAGGCGTCGGCTTGCTGCAGCGCATGCTCAAGTCGATGGCGGCCCCAAAGTTCAACGTAAACGACATTCGGTCCAAGGAACAGCGTGAAGATTTCATCGACGGCTTCGCTGCGCACAACGTGCTCGCGTCGGAGCCGGCCTCCGTCGGCGGCAAGGCCACTCGCGCTGCGGCCAAGACGGCGCAGAAGAAGATCGCTCGCAAGGCCCCGCCACTGGCTGACCGCAAGTCACTCGCACTCAAGGGACGCAGCTGCCTGCTACCTGTACGCGACCCGCGCCTGGCCGAACTCTACGACGAGGCGCTGCGTATCGATCCGGCGAGGCTTCCGAACTGCGCGTCCATCCTCACGCGCGTATTCCTCGAGCAGGCCACCGACCACTTGCTCATCGAGCTCAAGGTGCCGTTGCCGGCGATCCACACCAGCAAGCAGCGCAAGCACTGGAGCGACAAGGGCATTTCGCTCGAGGAAAAAATCAAGCACGTGCTCGCGAAGATTGATCCCGCGGGCAACGACAGGGACCTGCGCCAGGTTCGCCAGTACAAGGACGCAGGCGCGATCCACGCGGTGAACGCACTGCACGACTTCATCCACAGCCTGAAAGCCAAGCCGAACCCAAAGGAAGTCAAGGAAGTGTGGGCACGCTGGCACCCTTATTTCGAGCACCTGTTCGCGGCGCTCCCATGAATAAAAAAAGCTGGCCAAGCGCGCGGCCGTCTGCTATCAATGGCGCCGCCCCTCGACCCGAATCGCGCCAATGCACCAGTTCCTGACACCGCTGCGCTATCCAGGCGGGAAGGGGCGCCTGACCCAATGCGTCGCCGACCTGATGGCCGCCAATGACCTGGTGGGCGGGCACTATCTTGAGCCTTTCGCGGGCGGGGCCGGCGTCGCCCTGTCTCTCCTCGCGCTTGAGTACGCTTCGCACGTCCACATCAACGATCTTAATCGGTCGGTGCACGCCTTCTGGCAATCCGTGCTGCGCGAGCCGGAAGAGCTATGCAGCTTGATCAGCCGGACGCGCGTGTCGATGGCGCAGCGGCGTCGGCAGTGCGCGGTGCAGACCGATCCCGATGCATCGCCGCTCGAGCTCGGGTTCTCCACGTTCTTCCTTAACCGCGTCAACCGATCCGGAATCATCCTGGGCGGCGTAATCGGCGGCCATGACCAGGCTGGCGACTGGAAGCTCGACGCTCGCTACAACAAGCCGGACCTGATCGCGCGTATCCAAGCGATCGCGCAGATGCGCGACCGGGTGACGCTTTACAATCTCGACGCCGATAAGCTGCTGCGCAAGGTCCTGCCGAAGTTGCCGCGCAAGCTGCTTTGCTATCTGGACCCGCCCTACTACGTGAAGGGAAAGGGCCTTTACGAAGATCACTACCAGCACGCCGACCACGCCGCGATCGCGGCGACCGTCGCGACGATCAAGCAGCCCTGGATCGTCTCGTACGACAACACGCCGCAAATCCGCAAGCTGTACTCCGCATTCCGTCGTCGCACCTTCGGCCTGCACTACAGCGCGCATAACCGGTTTAAGGGCTCCGAGATCATGTTCTTCGCGCCGGATCTGGCAATACCGCGCGAAGTGGTGCCTAGCCGAGCTCGAGCGGCCTAGTGGCGCAGGTCGAATGCGCAGTGCGCCTCGACTCGTTATCCGGTCCGGTAAGCTGGTCCGCATGCGACTAGCCGCTGGACTGTTCCTCGCCACCCGACCTCCCCCCGGTTTCGAGTAGTGCCGTCGGACGGATTCGGCCCGAAGGTGAACGTCCGAAACTGGCCGTTGGGCGCCATCCGACCCATAGCAGCCGCTGGGTATAGGAAGTTCAACCGCCCTTTTTGGCGAGTCTGGCGGGTAGGAAGCGGCCGCGCAAGCGCCGCTTTGGGCACAGATCGGGCACAGATCGGGGGTTCATGCGTGGGTTTTCGACATCGCGGGG
>JAFLEA010000029.1 GCA_017302035.1 Lysobacterales bacterium | reverse complement strand
TGGCGGTGCTGGCGCTGGCCCGGCGCGGCGGGCTGGCCGGGCACGACGGCGCCGGCGCGGACCGGGGCGTGCCGCTGGACATCGCCCCGCTGTTCGAGACCGTGGACGACCTGCAGCGGGGGCCGGACACGCTGCGCGACCTGTTCGCCGACCCGGTGTATCGCGCCCACCTGGCCGCGCGCGGCGACGTGCAGATGGTGATGCTGGGCTATTCGGACAGCGGCAAGGATGGCGGCATCGCCGCTTCGCGCTGGAGCCTGCAGCGCGCCCAGGTGGAACTGATGGAGGCGGCCGCCGAACACGGCGTGCGCCTGACCTTCTTCCATGGCCGCGGCGGCTCGCTCAGCCGCGGCGGCAGCAAGACCACCCGCGCGGTGGACGCCTCGCCGCGGGGCAGTGTCGACGGGCGCCTGCGGGTGACCGAGCAGGGCGAGGCGATCCACCGCAAGTTCGGCATCCGCGCACTGGCGCTGCGCGCGCTGGAGCAGGCCGCCGGCGCGGTGCTGGTGTCCAGCCTCCGTCCGCGCCCGGCCGAGCCGCGCGAGGCGCGCTGGCGCGAGGTGATGGGCACGGTGGCGCAGGCCAGCAGCCACGCTTACCGCGGCCTGGTCGGCGCGCCGCGGTTCATGGACTACTTCCGCGGGGCCACGCCGATCGACGTGATCGAGCGCATGACCCTGGGCTCGCGGCCGTCGCGCCGGCTGGGCGAGGACGCCGCGCTGTCGAACCTGCGCGCGATCCCGTGGGTATTCGCCTGGAGCCAGGCACGGGCGGTGATCCCGGGCTGGTACGGGGTGGGCAGTGGGCTGAAGGCGGCGGTGGAGCTGCACGGCGAGGACGCGCTGCGCGAGATGGCCCGCGACTGGCCGTTCTTCAAGACCTTCCTCGACGACGTGTCGATGGTCCTGGCCAAGGGCGACCTGGGCATCGCGGCGATGTTCTCGCGGCTGGCCGGCGAGGAACTGCACGCCGGGTTCTTCCCGCGGATCGGGGCCGAGCACGCGCTGACCTGCGCCTGGGCGATGCGGCTCAACGGCAACGAGTTCCTGTTGCAGCACGACCAGCGTCTGGCGCTGTCGATCCGCCTGCGCAATCCCTACGTGGACCCGATCAGCGTGCTCCAGGCCGACCTGCTGGAGCGCTGGCGCGCCAGCGGGCGCGAGGACGACGCGCTGCTGCGCGCGCTGGTGGCCAGCGTCAACGGCGTCTCCCAGGGCGTGCAGAACACCGGGTAGGGACCGCCCGGCCGTTGCCGCCTGCCGTGCCGCGGGATCGATGCAGTCCGGGCGGCCGGCCGGCACGGGCGCCGGTGAAGCGCGGCCGACGGGCAGTCGGCGCCACGCGGGGACCGGTTCCTCCGGAAAGGAAACGGGCCGCTTGCGCGGCCCGTTCCCCGTCGATCGGTTGGATCGGCGATTACAGCTTCGCGTCGGCGCGCAGGGCCGCGGCCTTGTCGGTCTTCTCCCAGGAGAAGGCGGTGGCGGTGTGCTTCTTGCCGGCGCCGTCGCTGTAGGTCACTTCGAACGGCTTGCGGCCGAAGTGGCCGTAGGCCGCGGTGTGCTGGTACACCGGGTGGATCAGGTCGAGCATCTTGACGATGCCGTAGGGACGCAGGTCGAAGTGCTTGCGGATCAGCTTCTCGATCTGCTCGTCGCCGATCTTGCCGGTGCCGAAGGTGGTCACCGAGATCGAGGTCGGCTCGGCCACGCCGATGGCATAGGACACCTGCACCTCGCAGCGGTCGGCCAGGCCGGCGGCGACGATGTTCTTGGCCACGTAGCGGGCGGCGTAGGCGGCCGAACGGTCCACCTTCGACGGATCCTTGCCCGAGAACGCGCCGCCGCCGTGGCGGGCCATGCCGCCGTAGCTGTCGACGATGATCTTGCGCCCGGTCAGGCCGCAGTCGCCCACCGGGCCGCCGATCACGAAGATCCCGGTCGGGTTGATGTGCACCTTCTTCTTCGGCAGCGATTCGAGCCACTTCTTCGGCAGCACCGGCTTGAGGATGTGCTCGTACACGCCCTCGACCAGGTCCTTCTGCTTCACGCCCGGGTCGTGCTGGGTGGACAGCACCACCGCATCCAGGCCCACGACCTGGTCGTCGCCGTCGTAGCGCAGGGTGACCTGCGACTTGGCGTCCGGGCGCAGCCACGGCAGCGGCGAGTTCTTCTTCTTGCGCACCTTGGCCTGCTGCTCGACCAGGCGGTGCGAGTAGTAGATCGGCGCTGGCATGAATTCCGGGGCCTCGTTGCAGGCGTAGCCGAACATCAGGCCCTGGTCGCCCGCGCCCTGTTCCTCCGGCTTCTTGCGGTCCACCCCGGCGGCGATGTCCGGCGACTGCTTGCCGAGCATGTTGATGATCGCGCAGGTATGGCCGTCGAAGCCGACGTCGGAGTTGTCGTAGCCGATGTCGTTGATGACCTTGCGCGCCAGGCCCTCGATGTCCACCCACGCGGTGGTGGTGACCTCGCCGGCGACGATCGCCGCGCCGGTCTTCACCAGGGTCTCGCAGGCCACGCGGGCGCGCTTGTCCTGGGCCAGGATGGCGTCGAGGACGGCGTCGGACACCTGGTCGGCGATCTTGTCCGGATGGCCTTCGGAGACCGACTCGGAGGTGAAGAGGTAGCTGGACATCGGCCTATATCCTTGTATGCGGATGAAAAGATGGCCGCGAATGATACACCCCCGCGAGCCCGGGTGCATTGTGCCCGGGCGGGGGTTGCCGGGGGTTAAGCATCCGGGGCCCGGCGACAAGCCGGTTGCCCTAGCATTCGCGGATGGATTCGTTGACCCAGATCGTCCTCGGCGCGGCCGTCGCCGCCGTCATCGCCCCGCCGCACCATCGCCGTGCCGCGCTGTTGGCCGGCGCCGCGCTGGGCACCCTGCCGGACCTGGATTCGCTGCCGGTCATGCTGCTCACCGACGATCCGGTGGCGCGGATGACCCTGCACCGCAGCCTCAGCCACTCGCTGCTGGTGCTGCCGTTGCTCGGCACGGCGATCTGGTGGCTGTTCCGGCGCTTCGGCAACGGCCGGGTCGCCGAAGCGCCGCGGCGCTGGTTCTGGGCGATCCAGCTGGCGCTCGTCACCCATCCGCTGCTGGATGCGTTCACCGTCTACGGCACCCAGCTGCTGTGGCCGCTGGCCACGCCGCCAGTGATGTGGTCGAGCGTGTTCATCATCGATCCGATGTACACGGTCTGGCTGCTGGTGGCCTGCGCGGTGGCCTGGTTCGCGCGCGGGCGGCCATTGGCACGGCACGCGCTGGTGGCGGGGCTGGCGCTGAGCAGCGCCTACCTGGGCTGGTCGCTGCTCGCCAAGGGCATGGTCGAACGCGAGGCGCAGCGCAGCCTTGCGGCGCTGGGGCTGGCCGATGCGCCGCGGTTCTCGGTGCCGATGCCGTTCAATACCCTGCTGTGGCGGGTGGTGGCGATGACCCCGGACGGCTTCGTCGAGGGCGAACGTTCGCTGGTGGCCGACCGCGGGCCGATGCCGTTTCGCGCGTACGCCTCGGACGTGGGTGCGCTGGAGGCGGCCAGCGAGCTGCCGGCGGTGCGCCGGCTGGCCTGGTTCAATCACGGTTTCATGAAGGCGCGCGAGCGCGACGGGCGGCTGGAACTGAGCGACCTGCGCATGGGCGCCGAGCCGGACTACACCTTCGTGTTCGCGGTGGCCGAGCGCGACGGCGCGGCCTGGCGTGCGGTCCGGCCGGAACAGGTGCGGCTGCCATGGGAGGCGACCCGGCGCCTGGGCGGCATGTGGGAACGGATCTGGGTCGCGCCCGAGGCCGCTCAGGCGGCGACCGACAGCGGCGGCACGCCGGCTTCCAGCGCGTCGAAATAGGTGGCGGTGAGGTCGAGTTGCTCGGCCGCGCCCTGCGCGCGGTTGACCACGGCGCGGAAAGCGGTGTTCTCGGGGCGGTCCTTCGCATACCAGCCCAGGTGCTTGCGGGCGATGCGCACGCCCTGTTCCTCGCCGTAGAAGGCGTGCAGCGCGCGCAGGTGGTCGAGCAGGATCGCGCGCACTTCGGCGACGGTCGGCGGCGGCGGCAGTTCGCCGCTGGCCAGGTAGTGGGCGATCTCGCGGAAGATCCACGGCCGGCCCTGCGCGGCGCGGCCGACCATGACCGCGTCGGCGCCGGTGTGCTGCAGCACCTGCGCGGCGCGCTGCGGGGAGTCGATGTCGCCGTTGGCGATCACCGGGATGGACAGGTCGGCCTTGATCGCGGCGATGGTGTCGTATTCGGCCTGGCCGGTGTAGTGCTGGTCGCGGGTGCGGCCGTGCACGGTCAGCGCCTGGATGCCGGCGGCCTGGGCGATGCGGGCGATCGCCGGGGCGTTGCGGTTGCCCGGGTTCCAGCCGGTGCGGATCTTCAGGGTGACCGGAACGTCCACCGCGGCGACCACCGCGTCGAGAATCCGCCCGACCAGCGCCTCGTCGCGCATCAGTGCCGAGCCGGCCCACGCATTGCAGACCTTCTTGGCCGGGCAGCCCATGTTGATGTCGACGATCTGCGCGCCGTGGTCGACGTTGTAGCGGGCGGCCTCGGCCAACAACCGCGACTCGGTGCCGGCGATCTGCACGCTGACCGGTGCCGGCTCGCCGGCGTGGTCCATGCGCTGCAGCGACTTGCGCGTGTTCCAGAAGCGCGGGTCGCTGATGGTCATCTCCGACACCGCCAGCCCGGCGCCCATGCGCTTGCACAGCAGCCGGAACGGCTTGTCGGTGACCCCGGCCATGGGGGCCAGGACTACCCGCGGTTGGATGCTGTGGGGGCCGATGCGCATGCGGCCATTCTAGCCGGCCGCGCTGCACGGCCGGTCAGAACCCCATCCTCCTTGCCGGGAGCCACCCAGCGCGACGCTGGCCAGGTGCACGCCGGCCTCCAGGCTGCCCTCGGAACCGGGGCGGTATGGACGGCTGTGCTTCGGCGCGCTTCGGCGCTTCCGGGACCGCTACCGCCGCTGCCGTCGGAAGCTCCGCGAAGGGCCATGATGGCCATCACCGGCGTTGAACGGCGCCGCCCGCATTCGACCGCGCGCTGCCGCGGCGTGGATCGGGCGAAGCAGAAGCCCGGCGCCTTGGCCGGGCTTCGATGCAGCGGTGCGAATCGCCTTCAGGCGGTCTCGTCGACCACGTCGGCACCGGGGGCATTGTTCTTGACCGAGGCGATGCCGTTCTCGCGACCGGCCTCGCTCTCGTACATCTCGCTGCTGCCGATCACCTGGCCGTTGCCGGCGAGCAGGTTGAAGAACCACTTGCCGTTGCTGGACATCTTGCGCTCGTAGCGGGCGTCGTCCGGGCTGTTCTTCTGCACCGACTCGATGCCGTTCCTGCAGCCGCCCTTGTCGGCGTAGCCCTGGCTGGCGAGGATGACCTGGCCGTTGCCGGCCTTCAGGTTGAACTGGAAATCGCCGTTGCTGCGCTTGCCGATCACGAACTTGCCTGCCATGGAAATCTCCTTGGGATGGAATTGCCCGATTGTGTGGCGCCGACGGTCGGCCGGCAAGGATTCCGCGGAAGGTCGCCCAATGACAGTCGGCTCCGCATGGCCCGCTTGGCAGCGGCCGCTGCCCTTGCGCTTGCCCGGCACCGCCTTCAGCCGGGGAAGCGGGCCCGGACTTCGGCCAGCAGCGGCATCGACAGCGCCGCACCCGGGCGCTCGGTGGACACGGCTGCATAGCGGTTGGCGAAGCGCACATGGACCGCGAAGGCTTCCTCCGGGGCGGCAGCCAGCGAGGCGGCCAGGGCGCCGTTGAAGGCATCGCCTGCGCCGGTGGTGTCGCTGGCCGCCACGCTCTCGGCGCCGATGCGGTAGTAGGACTGGGCGTCGCCGCGCAGTTGCGCGTCCGGATGCGAGACGAACACGCCGATCGAGCCCAGCGTGACCACCACGCTGCCGTGCGGCAGCAGCTTGCGGCACAGGGCATGCAGTTCCCCGCCGCCGAGCGCGGCCACCGACTCGGGATCCACGCGCTCGCCGACGTGGCGGGCGAGCAGGGCGGCGAACTCGGTCTCGTTGGGGGTGAGCACGTCGGCCAGGCGCAGCAGGCCGATGCTGCTGCTGGCATTGGCCGGGGCCGGGTTGAGCAGGGTGGCCACGCCGGCTTCGCGGGCCAGCGCCAGCGCCGCCTCGATGGTCTCGACCGGGGATTCGAGCTGGGCCAGGAGCACGCGCGCACGCGCCAGCAAGGCCGGGTCGGCGGCGACGTGGCCAGTGCCGAGGGTGCCGTTGGCGCCGGCGCCGATGACGATGCAGTTGCGGCCACGCGCATCCACGTAGATGCCGGCGGTGCCGGTGGGCTGGCCGCTGGCCTCGGCGCGCAGGTCGATGCCTTCGGCCGCGGCCAGTGCCCGCGCCAGCGCGCCGCCGGGATCGTCGCCCAGGGCGCAGACGAAGACCGTGCGCGCGCCGGCGCGCGCGGCGGCCACGGCCTGGTTGAAGCCCTTGCCGCCCGGGCCGGTGGCGTACTGGCCAGCGATGGTCGCGCCCACCGCCGGAAGTTCGGCGCAGCGCCAGACGTGGTCGACGTTGAACGAGCCGACGACGATGACCGGGTTCATGTGTTCGCCTTCCTGCTCAACTCAGGTTGGTCAGCACGCCGGCGATGGTGGCGGTCATGAAGGTCGCCACCGAGCCGCCCAGCACCGCGCGCATGCCGAACCGGGCCAGGTCCTGGCGCCGCTCCGGGGCCAGGCCGCCGATGCCGCCGATCTGGATCGCGATCGAGCTGAAGTTGGCAAAGCCGCACAGGGCGTAGGTGGCGATCAGCGCGCCCTGCTTGCTCAGCGCCACGTCCGGCACCTGGCCGTTGAGGATGCTGGCCAGCTGGGTGTAGGCGATGAATTCGTTGATCACGACCTTCTGCCCGATCAGCGATCCGACGATGGTGGCGTCCTCCCACGGCGTGCCGATGACCCAGGCGATCGGCGCCAGCAGATAGCCGAGCAGGGTGGCCAGGCTGGTCGGCTGGCCCAGCCACGCGGCGATCCCGGTGGCCTCGCCCAACCACTTCAGCGGCGCGTCCACCAGCGCGATCAGGGCGATGAAGGCCAGCAGCATCGCGCCGATGTTCAGGGCCAGGCGCAGGCCGTCGCCGGCGCCGGAAGCGGCTGCGTCGATCACGTTGGCGGTGGTCTTCTCCACCTCCATCTTGACCGTGCCGCGGGTCAGCGGTTCGCCGGTCTCCGGGACCAGGATCTTGGCGATCACCAGGGTCGCCGGCGCGGCCATGATGCTGGCCGCGAGCAGGTGCTTGGCGAAGAACGCCTGCTGCACCGGGTCGCCGCCGCCGAGCATGCCCACGTAGGCCGCCAGCACGCCGCCGGCGATGTGGGCCATGCCGCCGATCATCATGGTCAGCAATTCGGACTGGGTCATCTTCGAGATGTACGGCCGCACCGTCAGCGGCGCCTCGGTCTGGCCGATGAACACGCTGGCGCAGACGCTGGTGGTCTCGGCGCCGGACACGCGCATCACCTTGGTGATCGCCCAGGCCATCGCCCGCACCACGGCCTGCATCGCGCCCAGGTGGTAGAGCACGCCCATCAGCGCGGAGAAGAAGATGATGGTCGGCAGCACCTGGAAGGCGAAGATGAAGCCGTTCTTCGGGATGTCCATCAGGCTGCCGAAGATGAAGTTGGAGCCTTCGTTGACGAACGCCAGGATGGCCACGAAACCTCGGCTGAGCCAGTCGAACACCCAGCGCCCGCCCGGCACCAGCAGGACCAGCGCGGCGAAGCCGATCTGCAGGGTCACGCCGGTGGCGACCAGTTTCCAGTCCACCGCGCGGCGGTTGTTCGAAAACAGCCAGACGATGCCGATCAGCACGGCCAACCCGAACAGGCCGAAACCGATCCGACCCAGTGCCTCGATCATGGAATCCCCTGCGTGCGTCGATATGGTCGCCGAAGCCTAGCAGGTCGGCGCCATCTTGCGGCGGGCCGCCCCGGGGCCTGCCGCCCCGTGTCCCGCCGGTGCCCTTCGACGGAGCCGACCGTCGGTCGGCGATTGTCGATCTCCGGCGCCAAGAGCAGCGGACCGACGGTCGGCTCTACAATGCATGGCGATCGCTTCCGGGAGCAGGAACCATGCAATACCGTCGCCTCGGCGCTTCCGGCCTGCAGCTGTCGGCGCTCTCCTTCGGCGCCTGGATGACCTTCGGCCGCCAGGTCGGGCGCGGCCAGGCCCGCGAGCTGATCGCCCAGGCCTGGGACCACGGCATCAATTTCTTCGACAACGCCGAGGCCTACGCCAACGGCGAGGCCGAGCGGGTGATGGGCGACGTGATCGCCGACCTGCGCCTGCCGCGCGACGGTTACTGCGTGTCGAGCAAGGTGTTCTTCGGCGCGGCCGAGGAGCCGCGTCCGACCCAGCGCGGCCTGTCGCGCAAGCACGTGGTCGAGGCCTGCCACGACGCGCTCAGGCGCCTGCGGGTGGAACACCTGGACCTTTATTATTGCCATCGCCCCGATCCGGACACGCCGCTGGAAGAAACCGTGGCGGCGATGGACCTGCTGGTGCGGCAGGGCAAGGTGCTGTACTGGGGCACGTCGGAATGGCCCGAGTCGTCGATCCGGGAGGCGGCGAAGATCGCCCGCGCCAACCACATGACGGCGCCGACCATGGAGCAGCCGCAGTACAACCTGCTGCACCGCGAGCGGGTCGAGCTGGAGTACGCACCGCTGTACTCCGAACTGGGACTGGGCACGACCATCTTTTCGCCGCTGGCTTCGGGGCTGCTGACCGGCAAGTACACCGACGGCATCCAGCGCGAGGGGCGCCTGGCCGCACCCGACGCGGGTTGGCTGCAGCGCTTGGTGGTCGGGCACAGCGAGGAGCGGCGGCTGGAGCGGGCGCAGCGTTTCGGCCAGGCCGCCGCGGCGCTGGGCGAGAAGCCGGCGCCGCTGGCCATCGCCTGGTGCCTGCGCAACCCGCACGTGAGCAGCGTGATCCTGGGCGCCAGCGGCACCGCGCAGCTGCAGGAAAACCTGGCCGCGCTGGAGCTGGCGCGCAAGTACGACGAACCGGTCTGGCGCCAGTTGGAGGTGGCCGCGGCGCCCTGACTAGCCACCCTGTTGACAGGGTAATGCGAATCATTATCATCACCAGGGACGCCACCGCTCCCCGGAGCCCGACGATGAACGTGCACCGCCTCACCCTGCCGCATGCCGAACCCTCCCACCCGGCCATCCCGGCGCCGCACGCCGCCGAACCGGTGCTGGACAGCGAGCGCCTGTTGCAGGGCCGGCGCGAGATCCTGATCCGCCACGGCGACAAGCTGTACCGCCTGCGCCACACCAGCAACGACAAGTTGATCCTGACCAAGTAACCGTACGTGCGCTTCCGCCTGCGTGCGCGCAGGCGGTTGCCGCCGGTGGCGCGTGCGCGCCCCGCATTTCCTCCTGGATGCCAGCCCCCGGTTCGCCGGACGCCAGCCCGACAGGTACTTCCCGTTCCCGGAAAACCTCGACGCTGACACTGATGAACCGCCTCACTCCGCTGGGCGCAGCCATCTGCGCGATCCTCGCCGCCGCCCCCTTGCCTGCCTTCGCCGCGGACCCCGCCGACGCCGACGTCGCCGTGCGCGAATTCGACCGCGTCCAGGTCACCGCTACCCGCACCGAGCGCGCCATCGTCGACGTGCCCGCCTCGGTCGACGTGATCGACCGCGAGCGGCTGGACCAGACCCTGGCCCGCGACATCAAGGACCTGGTCCGCTACGAGCCCGGCATCTCGGTCACGTCCAGCTTCGGCCGCTTCGGCCTGGGCGGGTTCCGCATCCGCGGCCTGGACGGCAACCGGGTGCAGATCCAGACCGACGGCATCGCCGTGTCCGACGCATTCCTGATCGGCAGCTTCGCCAATGCCAACCGCAACTTCGTCGACCTGGACACGCTCAAGCAGGTGGAGATCGTGCGCGGCCCGGCCAGCGCGCTGTACGGTTCCGATGCGCTCGGCGGCGTGGTCGCGTTCGTGACCAAGGATCCGGTCGACTACCTGGGCGAGGGCAGGGACGCCTACTTCGGCCTGAAGTTCGGCTACGAGGGCGACTGGCGCGGCCTGTCGGCCGGCGCCACCGCCGCGTTCGGCGGCGAGCGCTGGAGTGGCATGGCCGCGATCAACCGGCGCACCGGGCAGGAGCCCGGCAATCAGGGCCAGGGCCGCGGCACCGGCGCCACGCGCACCGCCGCCAACCCGCAGGATCGCGACAGCGCCAGCGTGCTGGCCAAGCTGGAGTTCACCCCGTCCGCCGACCAGCGCCTGCGCCTGACCGCCGAAGGCAACCGGGACGCCGCGCAGACCGATGCGCTGTCGCTGGTCAACGCGACCACGCGCTCGCTGCAGGGCGACGACCGCCAGCGGCGGGAGCGGGTGTCGCTGGCGCACGAGATGGACGCGGTTGGCGCCGGCCTGGCCGACAGCCTGTCCTGGCAGGTCTACTGGCAGCAGAGCGAAACCACCCAGGACACCGACGAGCTGCGTACCGGCAACATCCGCCGCCAGCGCCGCTTCGAGTTCGACCAGCGCGTGTACGGCGTGCTGGCGACCCTGCACAAGGCCCTGGGCGGCGGCAACATCGCCCACGACCTGACCTACGGTCTCGACGCGTCCTGGACCCGCACCGAGCAGTTGCGCGATGGGGTGCAGACCAATCTCAACACCGGGGTGTCGAGCAGCACGATCCTGCCGGACGTGTTCCCGGTACGCGATTTCCCGCTCAGCGACACCACCAAGGTCGGCGTATTCGTGCAGGACGAGATGCGCCTGGCGGATGGCCGCCTGAGCCTGGTGCCGGGCCTGCGCATCGATTACTACAAGCTGGAACCGGAGATCGATCCGATCTTCGCCGCCGACAACCCGGGCGTGCCGGTCAGCAGCCTGGGCCAGACCCGGGTCTCGCCCAAGTTCGGCGCGATCTGGCGCTTCGATCCGGACTGGTCGGTGTACGCCAACTACGCGCACGGCTTCCGCGCCCCGCCGTACAACGACGTCAACCTCGGTTTCACCAACGTCATGTTCGGCTACACCGCGATCCCCAACCCGGACCTGGAGTCGGAGACCAGCGACGGCGTCGAACTGGGCTTGCGCCACGCCGGCAAGGCGGCCTGGTTCGGCCTGTCCGGCTATTACACCGACTATCGCAACTTCATCGAATCGCTGGTGATGATCGGCATCAACGACCAGGGGCTGATGGTGTTCCAGTCGCGCAATGTGGCCGACGCGCGCATCCATGGCGTCGAACTGAAGGCCGGGATGGACTTCGGCGCCTTGTCGGACGCCTGGGCCGGCTGGTCGCTGCGCGGCGCGGCGGCCTGGGCGCGCGGCGACAACCGCACCGACGGGGTGCCGCTGGACTCGATCGATCCGCTGCGCGCCTCACTGGGCCTGGCCTATGCGCGCGACGACTGGGGCGTGGAACTGGCCGGCAGCTTCGCCGCGGGCAAGGACCGGGTGTCCGATCCGGGCTACTACCGGCCCTCCGGCTACGGCGTGGCCGACCTGCTGGCGCACTGGGAGTTCGCGCCCGGTGCGCGGATCAACCTGGGGGTGTTCAACCTGGGCGACCGCAAGTACACCGACTGGGCCGACGTGCCGGCGGGCGTGGCGGCCACCTCGCCTGTCCTGGACCGTTACACCCGGCCGGGCCGTGCGCTCTCGGCCAGCCTGACGGTGAGCTGGTAGCGATGGCCGGCCTGCGGCCCGCGCGGGCGGTCGCGAGACCTCCGATCTTGCCGGAGCCGTTGCCGCGGCCACGGCAACTGGCGGAACTGGGCACGGTGCTGTGCATGCATCGCCCGCAGCAGGGCAGCGAACTGGCCGGCTGGACCCGGGCGGTGCGTGCGGCAGCGGCCACCGGCATGGACAGCGACGGGTTGTACGAGAGCCTGTCGTTCTTCGACCGGCAGGACCAGTGTTGCTGGCGCCTGTTCCTGTTGCCCGACAGCGACTTCCTCGCCTGGGACACGCTGGCCTCGCGCCTGCCCGCGCATGGCGGCATGGCGGCGGGGCAGGGTGGCGTGGCCGAGCGCCTGTGGCGGCGGCTGGCCGGGCGCCTGGCCGGCAACGGCTGGCGCTTGTGCGCGTTGCGCCTGCACGTGCTGACGCAGGCGGGGGACGCGGCCATCCTCGCCGCCAGTCCGGCCCCGGTCTCGCCGCTGGGTGCGGCCACCGCGCGCCGGATCGCGCGCCAGGAAGGCGTTGAAGGCGAGGTGCGGGTGGACGACTGCTGCTGCGCGCGCGCGGCAGCGGCCTCGATGCGGTTCTCTCCCGCCAGCGGCAACGAGGTGCCGCTGGTCAGGCTTTGATCGTGGACCTCGGCGGCCAGGGACGGCCTTCCCAACTTCCTTCCAGACTCCTCCCATGCCAAGAGCCACCATGAACATCCCGGCAGCCCTGCTCACCGTCCTCGCCTGCGCCGCCGGAATCGCCCCGGCCGCCGCCTCCACCCCGGATCCGCGCGATCGCCAGAGCATCCTGGCGATGCAGGGCCAATACCTGGTCGACTTCGCCTTCGACGAAACCGTGCTGCTCAAGCCCGGCTACGAGCGCATGGCGGCCCAGCGCAGCGGCGGCGACGAGGCGGTGATCGTGGTCGAGGACGCGCCGGGCCGGATCGTGCTGCAGCACCTGCTGGTCGATCCCAGGAGCGGCCACGTCACCAAGCACTGGCGCCAGGACTGGACCTACGAGGCACCGCAGCGCTTCGAGTTCAGTGCCGACCAGACCTTCAGCGTGCGCGGGATCCCCGCGGGACTGACCCGCGGGGCCTGGACCCAGTGCGTGTACGAAGTCAGCGACGCGCCCCGCTATTGCGGCACCGGCCGCTGGATCCACGACGATGGTGCGTCCACCTGGACCTCGGACCTGTCCTGGCGGCCGCTGCCGCGGCGCGAGTACACCCAGCGCAGCGACTACAACGCGCTGGCGGTGGTGAACCGGCACACGATCACCCCGGGCGGCTGGACCCACGAGCAGTTCAACACCAAGGTGCTGCGCCAGGCCGACGGCACGCAGGTGGAGATCGCCCGCGAGTTCGGCTTCAACGACTACCAGAAGGATACCGATGTCGACTTCGGCCCTGCATACAAGTACTGGGAAGCCACCTCGGACTACTGGGCGCGGGTGCGCACGCGCTGGGACCGGCTCCTGGCGCAGGCGCCCGGGGTACACCTGAGGATGCCGATCGACGGCATGAAGATGATCATGCCGCTGTTCACCCAGGCCGAGGAAGTTGAGCAGGGCCAGGCGGTGGCCGACGCGGAGATCGACGCGGTCTTCGCCGAATGGGTCGAGCCGGCACCGGCCCGATGATCGCGGCTTCCCGCGGCGGCCTGGCCCGTGGATACGGGGCCGGCCATCGGACGGCGGCGGCCGCATCCCGGCGAAAGGCAGCGCGCCGACAGCTCGCCCCACCAGGCAGGCGGTGCATGGCGCCACGGCCCGCCGCCCCGTCAACCGCCACCTATATATACTCGAGGGACGGGACAACTGCGGCCGTGGACGGCCAGGGGAGTGGAGCATGGGTTCGGTCGTACTGTCGCTGGTGCTGTTGGTCGCTGGCGCGATCGTGCTGTTCAAGACCGTGCGGATGGTGCCGCAGGGCTACGAGTGGACGGTGGAGCGTTTCGGCAAGTACACCCACACCCTGGATCCCGGCCTGCACTTCCTGATCCCGGTCATCTACGGCGTCGGCCGCAAGGTGAACATGATGGAGCAGGTGCTGGACGTGCCCAGCCAGGAGGTCATCACCAAGGACAACGCGGTGGTCCGCGTGGACGGGGTGGTGTTCTTCCAGGTGCTGGACGCGGCCAAGGCCGCCTACGAGGTGGCGACCCTGGAAGTGGCGATGATCGCCCTGGTCCAGACCAACATCCGCACCGTGATCGGTTCGATGGACCTGGACGAGTCGCTGTCCAACCGCGAGGCGATCAATGCCCAGTTGCTCAACGTGGTCGACCACGCGACCAATCCCTGGGGCATCAAGGTCACCCGGATCGAGATCCGCGACATCCAGCCGCCGCGCGACCTGGTCGATTCGATGGCGCGGCAGATGAAGGCCGAACGCGACCGCCGCGCGGTGATCCTGGAGGCCGAGGGCCATCGCCAGTCGGAGATCCTGCGCGCCGAGGGCGACAAGCAAGCGGCGATCCTGCAGGCCGAGGGCCAGAAGGAGGCCGCGTTCCGCGAGGCCGAGGCACGCGAACGCCTGGCCGAGGCCGAGGCCAAGGCGACCCAGATGGTGTCCGACGCGATCGCCCAGGGCGACGTGCAGGCGATCAACTATTTCGTCGCGCAGAAGTACGTGGAGGCCTTCAAGGAGCTGGCCATGGCGCCGAACCAGAAATTCGTGCTGATGCCGATGGAGGCCAGCGGGGTGATCGGTTCGATCGCCGGCATCGCCGAACTGGCGCGCAGCGCGCTGGACGGGCAGCAGAAGGGCGGCGGCAAGCCGCCGCGGCTGGGAGGCTGAGCCCATGCGCGTGGACGTGATCGTGTGGGCAGCACTGGCGTTGCTGCTGATCGCCGCCGAGACCCTGGCCCCGGGCGCATTCCTGCTGTGGATGGGGCTGGCGGCCGCGGCGGTGTTCCTGGGCGTGCTGCTGGTGCCGGGGATCCCGGTGCTGGCCCAGGCGGCGGCGTTCGTGGTCCTGAGCTTCGTCTCGATCCAGGTCTACCGGCGCTGGTTCCGCAAGGCGGCGCGGCAGAGCGACCAGCCGCTGCTCAATCGCCGCGCGGCGCAGATGGTCGGCCGGGTCGCGGCGCTGGAGCAGGCCATCGACCGCGGCCGTGGGCGGATCAAGCTGGACGATGCGTTCTGGACGGTCGACGGCCCGGACCTGCCGGCCGGCACTGCGGTGCGCGTGATCGCGGTGGACGGGATGGTGCTCAAGGTCCAGGAGGCCTGATCCCGCGCGGTGGGGAGCAGCCGACCACCCGTCGGCTCTGCCCCGGGCGGCCCCGCAGCGATCGGAACCACGGCGGGACCGCTTCCGGCCTGCGGGCGGCTGATGCGGGATAATGGCGGCTTTCCCGCCTGCGAGACCGCCATGACCCGCAAGACCGTCCTCAACGACACCCACCGCGCACTCGGCGCCAAGATGGTGGATTTCGGCGGCTGGGACATGCCGATCCACTACGGGTCCCAGCTCGACGAGCACCATCTGGTCCGGCGCGGGGCCGGGATGTTCGACGTCAGCCACATGACCGTGGTCGACCTGCGCGGCGAGCGCGTCCGCGACTTCCTGCGCCACCTGCTGGCCAATTCGGTGGACAAGCTCAAGGTGCCGGGCAAGGCGCTGTACAGCTGCATGCTCGACGAGCGCGGCGGGGTCATCGACGACCTGATCGTCTACTACCTGGGCGACGCCTTCTACCGCCTGGTGGTCAACGCCGCCACCCGCGACAAGGATCTGGCCTGGATCGAGAGGCAGGCTGCCGGATTCGGCGTGGAAGTGACCGAGCGGCCGGACTTCGCGATGATCGCGGTGCAGGGGCCGCAGGCCCGCGACAAGGCCATCGGCCTGCTGCGCGAATCCGACCGCGCCGCGGCCGCCCGGTTGGCCCGCTTCGCCGCGGTCGAGGTGCAGACGGCCGGCGGCGTGCCGCTGTTCCTGGCCCGCACCGGCTATACCGGCGAGGACGGTTTCGAGGTGGTGCTGCCGGAAGGCGAGGCGGTGGGTTTCTGGAACGCGCTGCTGGCCGCCGGGGTGAAGCCGGCCGGGCTGGGCGCGCGCGACACCCTGCGCCTGGAGGCGGGCATGAACCTCTACGGCCAGGACATGGATGAATCCACCACGCCATGGGAAGCGGCGCTGGCCTGGACCGTGGCGCTGGACGGCGGGTCCGAACAGGAGTCGAGGGACTTCATCGGTCGCGCCGCGCTGGAGGCGCAGAAGGCCGCCGGCGTGCCGCGCCAGCTCATCGGGCTGGTCATGGACGAGAAGGGCGTGTTGCGCCACGGGCAGAAGGTGCTCACCGCAGGCGGCGAGGGCGAGATCCTGTCCGGCACGTTCTCGCCGACGCTGGGCAAGGCGATCGCCTTCGCCCGGGTGCCGGCCGGCGATGCTGGCCAGGTGCGGGTGGACATCCGCGGCCGCGAGGTCCCGGTGCGGGTGGTGAAATTCCCGTTCGTGCGCGAAGGCCAGGCCCAGCCCGGCGTGCTCGGCTGAGCCGTTGCGCGACACGCCGACACCTCCGCTAAACTAACCGCCCACCCACTCCACAGCGCATCACCGGAGCAGCCCCATGAGCGAGATCCCCGGCGACCTCAAGTTCCTCAAGTCCCACGAATGGGCCCGCGTCGAAGGCAACGGTCGCGTCACCGTGGGCATCTCCGACCACGCCCAGGGCCTGCTCGGCGACCTGGTGTACGTGGAGTTGCCGAACGTCGGCGACCAGGTCGAGGCGGGCAACCCGGTGGCGGTGGTGGAGTCGGTCAAGGCCGCCTCGGACGTGTACAGCCCGGTCGGCGGCAAGGTGGTCGAGGTCAATTCGGCGCTGGCCGACAAGCCGGAGACGATCAACGAGGACGCCTACGGCGAGGGCTGGCTGTTCGTGGTCGAGGGCGGCGATGCCGACCAGCTGGCCGAGCTGCTCTCGCCGGACGACTATGCCGAGCTGATCGAGGGCGACGACGACTGAGCGCGCCGCGCCGTTCGCAGCGCTCCCGGAACGCCCGCCCCGTGCGGGCGTTTTCTTTTTCCGGATCCGGTGCGGCGAGCGCGGATCGCCGGTGCCGATGGCGTCGCCGGTGGCGGCATGGAGCGGCGGAACGGGTGCGCGGATGGCGCGTGCACCGCCGCCGGAGTCGCCCGCAGGCTTGCGCAGTTCTGCGCAAATCGGCTTGTGCGACGCGAAACCGGGGCGCTCCCGGAGATTTTTTTTCATGCCCTCGAACTGCCGCCGAGGCGTTCCCGGAACGTCCGCGTCGATGATCCGGCGACACCTCCCGGCATCGGCGCGTTGCGATGCGTTTGCAGAAAAGCACTTGTTTTACGCGTCGGATGGAAATGGGTTGCAGCGATGCGTGGGCGCGGCGGGAATGCGGCGGGCGTCCGCGGCCGCCGCGTGGCGGGCCGGCGGCTTGAACGGCGGCGAAAAAAAATCGCCGAAGGTGTTGACAGTGAAAAAAACCGTGATTAGGTTTCGCCCAGCAGACGCTGCCTGCCGAAGCGAGTGAGTCGAATCAACACCACAACGCGAAGCACAACTCGGGCATCCGCCAGGAACCTTCAGACGGTGGAGCAGGCCCGCTTCCCTCCAAAAAAAGCAGCGACCCCCCGACCGACTTCCGTCCGCGCTCCTGGTTCGCGCGGGCTTCACCGTATCCGTATCGACGTGCTGATCGCGCCGACGGACTCTCCCCGGCGCTCGCCGCCGCGGGTTTTCGAGACTGGGCGTTACCCATCCGTAGTCCACTGACGAGGAGCCAACCATGGCAACGAAGAAAGCTGCGAAAAAGAAACCGGCCGCCAAGAAGGCGGTGAAGAAGACCGCCAAGAAGGCCACGGCCAAGAAGACCGTGAAGAAGGCCGCCAAGAAGCCGGCCAAGAAGGTCGCCAAGAAGGTCGCCAAGAAGCCGGCGAAGAAGGCCGCCAAGAAGACCGCGAAGAAGGCTGCCAAGAAGGTCGCCAAGAAGCCTGCGAAGAAGGCTGCCAAGAAGACCGCGAAGAAGGCCGCCAAGAAGCCGGCCAAGAAGACCGCGAAGAAGGCTGCCAAGAAGGTTGCCAAGAAGCCGGCGAAGAAGGCTGCCAAGAAGGCCGCCAAGAAGCCTGCGAAGAAGAAGGCCGCCAAGAAGCCTGCGAAGAAGAAGGCTGCGAAGAAGAAGGCGGCCCCGGTCGCGCTGCCGGCTACCCCGGCCCCGCTGATCTGATCCAACCCCGATAGCCGTACGAAATGACTCCCTCCCCGGGCCCAGCGGGGGGGGAGTTTTTTATTTGGGGCGTCGGTTCAGTGCGGCGAGGCGGACGAGGTGGAGGCCGAGCCGCCCTGGGCGGGCCGGTTGTCGGCCGGCGTGGCGGCATCCTCGGCGAAGAGGTTGTCGGCGCCGAAGTCGGTGTCCACGTCCAGCCAGCGCTGCGCGGGCAGGCCGATGGCGCGGTCGATGACGGTCGGCACCAGGCCGGCCGGCAGCGAGCTCTCGCTGTTCCAGAGGATGACGACGCCCAGGTCGCGGCCGGGCAGCATCGCGACCATGCCGCGATAGCCCTGCACCGCGCCGGCATGGAACACCACTTCCTCGCCGGCATAGTCGAACACGCGCCAGCCCAGCGCGTAGCTGGCGGCATGCACCCGGTCGCGGCGCCAGCCCGAACGCATCTCGCCGGGGGTGGCTACCACCGGCGCGTGCAGGGTGGCCAGCAGCGGGGCGGGCAGCACGTCCGGGCGATGCCCGGTATGGGCCAGCAGCCATTGCGCCATGTCGCTGATGCTGGCGTTGACGCCGGCCGCCGGCGGCAGCCGGTAGTAGGTGGGCTTGGGACTGAGCGAGACCCAGCCGTTGCGGCTGCGCACGTGCGGTCGCGCCCAGCGCGGGCTCGATTCGATCCCGGCCAGGCCGAGGCTGGCGTCGTCCATGCCCAGCGGCTTGAACAGGCGGCGCTGCACTTCCTGTTCGTAGAACTGGCCGGAAGCGGCGAAGACCACGTCGCCGACCAGGCTGAAGGCCACGTTCTGATAGGCGTAGCACTGGCCCGGGGCGCACGATAGCGGCGCGCTGCCGAGCTTGTGCGCGACCTGGTAGTACTCGGCGTTGCCCTCGATGTCGCGGTCGAAGGCATTGTGCGATTTCAGGCCGACGCGATGGCTCAGCAGGTCGGCCACGGTCACCTGGGCGGTGTAGGCGGGGTCGGACAACTGGAAGCCCGGCACGTAGTCGGTGACCTTGCTGTCCCAGCGCAGGTTGCCGTCGTTGACCAGCAGGCCGGTCATGGTGCCGGCGAAGGCCTTCGACAGCGAGGCCAGGCGGAACACGGTGTGCGAATCGACCGGCTGCGGGCGGACCACGTCGGTGACGCCGTAGCCGCGCGCGCTGAGGATGCGGCCGTCCTGCACGATCGCCATCGCCAGGCCCGGCACGCGCTGGCCCTGGACCAGTTGCTCGGCCAGCGCTTCGAAACGGGCCACGTCGAAACCGGGCGCGACCGGCCGGGTGCCGGCATTGGCATAGATGCGGTAGGGCAGCGGCTGGGCAGGCGGGGGCATTGCCCCCGGCGAGAGTGTGGGCGTCACCGCGGTGGAAGGCAGGGCCATCGCCGCCAGCAGGGCCAGCGTGCTTACCGCCAGCGTCCGCATCCCCCGGGGCCGGTTCGGCCCTGCACGCCCGTCTTTCATGGTTTTGTTGCCTGTAAGCTACCGCTTCGGCCGATTCTAGCGCCGCTTCCCGCGAATGCACAAACCAGGAGAAGATGAATGGGCATTATGTTGATCCTGTTGGTGTTTTTGGGCCTCGCCGTGGTCCTGGCCCTATGGGCGGTGGGCATCTACAACGGCCTGGTGACCAGCCGCAACGGCTGGAAGAACGCCTTCGCCCAGATCGACGTGCAGCTGCAGCGGCGCTTCGACCTGATCCCCAACCTGGTGGAGACCGCCAAGGCCTACATGGGCCACGAGCGCGAGACCCTGGAAGCGGTAGTCGCCGCACGCGCGGCCGCGCAGTCGGGCCTGGCCGCGGCCAAGGCGCATCCGGGCGATGCCGACGCGATGGCGCAACTGGCCGCCAGCCAGGGCCAGCTCAACGGCGTGCTCGGCCGGCTGATGATGGTGGCCGAGGCCTATCCGGACCTGAAGGCCAACCAGAACATGATGCAGCTCACCGAGGAGCTGTCCTCCACCGAGAACCGGGTGGCGTTCGCGCGCCAGGCCTACAACGACGCGGTGATGGCCTACAACAACCGGCGCGAGGTATTCCCCTCCAGCGTCGTCGCCGGCATGTTCAACTTCGCCCCGGCGGCGCTGCTGGACATCCCCGCCGACAAGGCCCAGGTGCGCGAGGCGCCGAAGGTGCAGTTCTGAGCCAGCGGTTCCGGGTCCGGGGTTCGCGCGGATGAACTTCTTCGAACATCAGGCGGCGGCGCGGCGCGGCTCGGGCAGGCTGGTGCTGCTGTTCGCGCTGGCGGTGCTCGGCATCGTCCTGGTGGTGGATCTGGCCACCCTGGCGGCCACCGGCAGCGTGGGCGCGACCCTGGCCGCGACGGTGGCGACCCTGGCGGTGATCGGTCTGGGCTCGCTGTACCGGATCGCCTCGCTGCGCGGCGGCGGTGCGGTGGTGGCCGCGCAGATGGGCGGCAGCTTCGTGCCGGAGGACACCCACGACCCGTCGCTGCGGCGGCTGCGCAACGTGGTGGAGGAAATCTCGATCGCTTCCGGGGTGCCGGTGCCGAAGCTGTTCGTGCTCGAGCAGGAGGCGGGGATCAATGCCTTCGCCGCCGGCTACGGCCCGGCGGACGCGGCCGTGGCGGTGACCCGCGGTGCGCTGGACCGGCTCAATCGCGACGAACTGCAGGGCGTGATCGCGCACGAGTTCAGCCACGTGCTCAACGGCGACATGCGCCTGAACATCCGCCTGATCGGCCTGCTGTTCGGGATCCTGATGCTGAGCCTGATCGGGCAGCGGATCCTGCTCTACGGGCGCTTCGGGCGCAGCCGCGACACCACCCCGATCCTGCTGGCGGCGATGGTGGCGATGCTGGTCGGCAGCGTGGGCGTGTTCTTCGGACGCATGATCAAGGCCGGGGTCAGCCGCCAGCGCGAGTACCTGGCAGACGCCTCGGCGGTCCAGTTCACCCGCCAGACCCGCGGCCTGGCCGGGGCGCTGAAGAAGATCGGCGGGCTGGACCAGGGCTCCAAGCTGCAGGACAAGGCCGGTGCCGAGGAGGTGAGCCACATGCTGTTCGGCCAGGGGACCGCGCTGGCAGGCATGTTCGCCACCCATCCGCCGCTGGTCGAGCGCATCCGCCGGCTGGAGCCGGCCTTCGACGCGCGCCAGTTGCAGGAACTGCAGGCGCGCTGGCTGATCGCGCCGCCCGATGGCCTGGCCGAGGACCGCGCCCTGGGCCTGGCGGCCCGCGACGCGTCCGCGCCGCCGGCGTCTCCCGCGCGCACCGGCGCCATGCCGCCGCCGTTGCCGGCGGCCGGCGCGCGGATCGTGGTCACTCCGCCGATGGTGGCCGGCCAGGTCGCCACGCCCGGCGAGGACGACTACCGCCGTGCCCACGAGGTGGTCGCAAGCCTGGACCCGCAGTTGCGCGCGCTGGCCCGCCAGCGCGAGGCGGCGATGCCGTTGCTGCTGGGCCTGCTGCTGGACGAGGACGGCGCGGTCGCCGCGCGCCAGCGCAGCGAGATCGTCGCCCGCTGCGGCGAGGGCATGGCCGCGCAGGCCTTCGAACTGCGCCGGCAGTACCTGGAACGGCTGCATCCGTCGCTGCGGCTGCCGCTGGCTTCGCTGTCGTTCCCGGCCCTGCGCCAGCGCCCGCGGCCGGAACTGGACGGTTTCCTCGACACCATCGAGGCCATGGTCCACACCGACGGCCGGGTCTCGGTATTCGAGTATTGCCTGTCCAAGCTGTTGCAGGTGCAGGTGCGCGAGGCGCTGGATCCTTCGCGCCATGCCCGCTTCGGCCGCAACAAGGTCCCGGGGGTGCGCCAGGAGTTCGCCATCCTGCTGGCGGTGGTGGCCCAGGCCGGGCATCCGGGCGAGCCGATGCAGGCTCAGCGCGCCTACCTGGCCGGGCTGCAGCGGGTGCTGCCGCGCGACCACCTGCCGTACGCGCCGCCGGCCGAAGGCGTGCAGGCACTGGACGCGGTATGGGCGCCGCTGGATGCGCTGGTGCCTGCGGCCAAGCAGGTGCTGGTGGAAGCGCTGGTGGACGCGGCCTCGCACGATCGCCAGGTGAGCGTGGCCGAGGCCGAACTGCTGCGCACCGTGTGTGCGCTGCTGCATTGCCCGCTGCCGCCGATGCTGGAACGCGGCTGACCCGCGTCAGGGCGGTGCCGCCCCCGGCCGCGCGCCGCCGATGAGGTCCGCGGCGCGCTCCGCGATAGCGATCACCGGGGCATTGGTGTTGCCTCCGACCAGGGTGGGCATGACCGAGGCGTCGACCACGCGCAGGCCGGCGATGCCGCGCACGCGCAATTCCGGATCGACCACCGCGCCCTCGTCCTCGCCCATGCGGCAGGTGCCGACCGGGTGGTAGATGGTTTCGGCCTTGGCGCGCACGAATTGTTCCAGTTCGGCGTCGGTCGGATTCTCCCGGGTCGGGAAGATGGGCTCGCCGCGGAAGCGGTCGAACGCCGGCTGGCGCAGCAGTTCGCGCGCGAGCTTCGCGCATTCGAGCATCATCCTCAGGTCGAAGCCTTCCGGGTCGGACAGGTAGCGGGCCTGGATCCGCGGCGGCGTGCGCGGGTCGGCGTCGTGCAGCGAGATCCGGCCGCGGCTGCGCGGGCGCAGGAAGCAGGCGTGTACGGTGAAGCCGTCGCCCGGCAGCCGGTTGCGGCCATGGTCGTCGAGCATGGCCGGAACGAAGTGGAACTGGACGTCGGGCCGTTCGTCCGCGGCCAGCGCCGAACGGACGAAGCCGCCGGCCTCGGCGATGTTGCTGGTGCCGGCGCCGCGGCGGCCGCGCAGGAACCAGTCGAAGGCGATCTTCAGCTCGCTGGCGCGGTCGTAGCTGAGCCCCGGCGGACAGTGGTGCAGAGTGCAGATGTCCAGGTGGTCCTGCAGGTTGGCGCCGACCCCGGGCAGATCCGCGGCCACCCCGATGCCGTGGGTGCGCAGTGCGCTGGCCGGGCCGATGCCCGACAGCATCAGCAACTGCGGCGAGTTGACCGCGCCGCCGCACAGCAGCACCTCGCGGCCGGCGCGGGCCAGGCATGGGCGGCGACCGATCCGGTATTCCACGCCGACGGCGCGGCCGCCTTCGAGCACGATGCGCGCGACCAGAGCGCCGGTGACCACCTCCAGGTTCGGGCGGCGCCGAGCCGGGACCAGGTAGGCGGTCGCCGCCGAGCACCGCGCGCCGTCGCGCTGGGTCACCTGGTAGAAACCGATGCCGGTCTGCTGCGGGCCGTTGAAGTCGTCGTTGCGCGGCCAGCCGGCCTGGATGCCGGCCGCGACGAAGGCCTGTGAAAGCCGGTTGCGGTGGCGCAGGTCGGACACGCACAACGGTCCGTCGCTCCCGTGCAGAGGTCCGCCGCCGCGCGCGTTGCCTTCGGCGCGCAGGAAACACGGCAGCATCGCCGCCCAGTTCCAGCCCGCCGCGCCCGCGGCTTCCCAGCCGTCGTAGTCAGCCGGGACGCCACGGGTGTAGCACATGGCGTTGATCGAGCTGGAACCGCCCAGCACCTTGCCGCGGGGCCACCACAGGCGGCGGCCGCACAGTGCCGGCTCCGGCTCGGTGCGGTAGTCCCAGTTGAGCGTGCGGTTGCCGACCAGGCGGCCCAGCCCGGCGGGCATGTGGATCAGCGGATTCCAGTCGCGCGGCCCGGCCTCCAGCAGCAGCACCCGGCAGTGCGGATCCTGGCTGAGCCGCGCCGCCAGCACGCAACCGGCCGAACCGGCGCCGATCACGATGTAGTCGTACATGCGGTCCTCCGTCGGCGCGGCCGGGCCGGGCGCCGGCCGTCGCCCGATCCTGTCGGCAGCGCGCGGCCGGCGCAAGCCTGTGCGGGCCGGAGGGCGCGGAGCGTTGGGCGCGGAATTCCGGGAGCGCTGGCGATGTTGCAGTGCATCGGATACCGTGCGCGCCAAGGACGGGCCGGTATGCGCCGGCCGGCCCCCGCCCAGGAACGACCAGCCCATGATCCCTGCAGACGCGGCCTCCTCCCGGTTCGGTCGGCTCCGCTCGGCGATGTCCGAGTCGCCGCCGCTGCTGTGGGCGTTCGTGTACTTCTTCTGCCTGCTCAGCGGCTACTACGTGCTGCGCCCGGTGCGCGAGGCGATGGGCGCTTCGGCCGACGTGGCGGCGATCTTCCCGCCGGCGATGATCGCGTTCTTCGCCGAGCGCGGCATCGCGCTCAAGGACTTCACCCTGCAGGTCCTGTTCACCTGCACCTTCCTGATCATGCTGCTGTTGCAGCCGGTCTATGGCTGGCTGGTCAGCCGCTATCCGCGGCGGGTGTTCCTGCCGGCGGTGTACGGCTTCTTCATCGTCACCCTGCTGGGCTTCTACGTGCTGTTCGACAGCGGGGTGCCGGGGCGGGGCATGGCCTTCTTCCTCTGGATCACGGTGTTCAACCTGTTCGCGGTGGCGGTGTTCTGGAGTTTCATGGCCGACGTGTTCAGCAACGCCGAGGCGCGCGCCTACTACGGCTACATCGGTGCGGCCGGCACCCTGGGCGCCTTCCTCGGGCCGATCCTGACCCGCAGCCTGGTCGAGCGGATCGGCATCGCCAACCTGATGCTGGTCTCCGCCGGGTTCCTGGCGATGTGCGTCGTCTGCCTGCTGCGCCTGCGCCTGTGGGCGGTGGCGCGCGAGCGCGAGCGCGGCCTGGCCAGTGGCGAGGTGCCGATGGGTGGCGAGGTGATGGCCGGACTGAAGCTGATCGCGCGCGAGCCGCTGCTGCGCTGGATGGCGCTGATGGTGGTGTTCGGGGTGGGCGTGGGCACGCTGCTGTACAACGAACAGGCGGCGATCGTGCGCCGCACCTTCACCGATCCGGCCGCGGCGACCTCGTTCTACGCCACCCTGGACCTGGCGGTGAACGCGCTGACCCTGGTGGTGCAGCTGCTGGTGACCCGGCGCCTGCTGTCGCGCTACGGCATCGCCCCGGCGCTGCTGATCCCCGGCTGCGCGATCATCCTCGGCTTCTCGATCCTGGCCGCCTCGCCGCTGCCGCTGATGGTGGCGGTGGTCCAGGTGGTCACCCGCGCCAGCGAATTCTCGCTGGCCAAGCCGGCGCGCGAGACCATCTATACCCGGGTGGGCCGCGAATGGCGCTACAAGGCCGGTGCGGCGATCGACACCGTGGTCTACCGTGGCGCCGACCTGGGTTTCGTCTGGCTGCACAAGCCGCTGTCGATGTTCGGCTCGAGCATGGTGTTCGGCGCCGGCGTGCTGGTCGCCGGCGCGATGACGTTCTCGGCGCTGAAGCTGCTGCGCCAGGAGAAGCAACTGCCGGACGAGCGCCAGGCCGGCACCGCCTCCGCGGCCGGCGCCGCCTGACCTTCGGGACAGGCGGTTGGAAGGCCGGGACCATGCCCCGGTCCTGGCCTGCGACACCCCCGTGCTCCGCAATGGGCGGCCGCCCGCCAGGTCCGGCCCGTGTCCGGCCGCCTGCGGATCGGGGCGGACCGGAGCGGAGCGCCGATGTTGCGATGCAGCAACGGATTCCGGCCGGTGCCGCGAGGGCGGTCTGTCCGAGCTGAATCGATCCGCAATCTCAAAATTTGAGACTAAACAGCGACTTGTGGAAAACCCTTGAACTCTTCTCTGAAGATTGCCGCAAGCCATTGACGCAACAGGCGATTTTTTCCTCCGAATCCTGTTGACAACCCTGTTGGTGAAACCTAAGGTGGGCCCTTGGGGGAAAACCGGGATTTATGTGGTTTTCCGTGGTTGAATTGACCTCCGATCAGGGCAGGACGGCAGCGAACGTGTTCCAGGGCGAAACCGCCATCACTGTGGACGACAAGGGGCGGGTGGCCATTCCGACGGCCTTCCGCGACCTGGTCGCGCGCGCGTGCGGCAACCGCCTGGTCATCACCTACAACCCGTTCGAGGCCGGCTCGCTCTACCTGTACCCGGAGCAGGAATGGGAACGGGTGCGCGACGAGGTCAATGCCCTGCCCAGCACCCGGGCCGCGCACCGCCAACTGCAGCTGAAGCTGGTCGGCGCCGCCGCGCACGTGGAGCTGGACGGCAACGGCCGCATCTCGATCCCCGCCAGCCACCGCAGCGCGGTGGGCATCGAGCGCAAGGCCGTGCTGATGGGCATGGACGGGAAATTCGTGTTGTGGAGCGAGCAGGCGCACCACGCCCAGATCCGGCAGACCGTGTCTGACGAGGATCTGAGCGAGCACATGCTCGACCTGCAGTTGTGATGGCGGGGGACCGGATGCGCAACGGCGCGCAGGCCGGCCACCCCACGGACCCTTCGGCGCCGGCGGCGCACCTGCCGGTGCTGTACGCGCAGGTCATGGAAGGGTTGCGCGTGGTCGAGGACGGACGTTACCTGGACGGCACCTTCGGTCGCGGTGGCCACGCGCGTGGAGTGCTGGAGAAACTCGGCCCGGGAGGCCGGCTGCTGCTGATGGACAAGGACCCGGAAGCGATCGCGGAAGCCGAACGGAGTTTCGGCGGCGATCCGCGCGTGTCGATCCGGCGCGGCAGTTTCGCCTCGCTGGGCGCCTGGGAGCAGGCGCGCGACCTGGACGGGGTGCTGTTCGACCTGGGCGTGTCCTCACCGCAGCTGGACGTGGCCGAACGTGGCTTCTCCTTCGGCAAGGACGGTCCGCTGGACATGCGCATGGACCCGGATTCCGGCGAGAGCGCGGCGCAATGGCTGGCCCGTGCCGAGGAGCGCGAGATCGCCGACGTGCTGTGGCTGCATGGCGAGGAACGGCAGAGCCGGCGGATCGCCCGCGCGATCGTCGCCCGCCGCGCGCAGCAGCCCTTGCAGCGCACCGCCGACCTGGCCGAGCTGGTCGCCTCGGTGGTGCCGCGCGGGAAGGACAAGAGTCACCCCGCGACGCGCAGCTTCCAGGCCATCCGCATCCACATCAACCACGAGCTGGCCGACCTGGAGGCCGGTCTGGACGCGGCGTTGGCGGCGCTGAAGCCCGGCGGCCGCCTGGCGGTGATCAGTTTCCACTCGCTGGAAGACCGCCTGGTCAAGCGGTTCGTCGCCCGCCATGCCAAGGCGCCGCCGGCCAACCGCCGCTTGCCGCAAGCGCAGGCGTTCGTGCCGGCGCTGGCCGGCGAGGGCGGCGCGATCCGCGCCGACGAGGCCGAACTGGCCGCCAACCCGCGTGCGCGCAGCGCGGTGCTGCGGGTGGCCGAGAAGCTGGATGCGCAGGGGAGGCGGGCCGCGTGAACCGGATCCTGCTCGCCGTGCTGCTGCTGGCCGTGGTCGGCACCGCCATCGCCGTGGTCTACGAGCGCTACCGCCACCGCCAGTTGTTCGTCGAGCTGACCCGGGCCGAGCGCGAGCGCGACGAACTGAACATCGAGTTCGGCCGGCTGCAGCTGGAGCAGGCGACCTGGGCGCAGGCCAACCGCATCGACCAGGTCGCGCGGCAGAAGCTGGGGATGAAGTTCCCCGAAGCCGAGGACATCGTGGTGGTGCGGCCATGAACCGCCCGGCGCGCGGCAACCGCAACCGCAACGCGTTCAACCTGCGCGGGCGCATGCTCCTGGTCGGCGTGGCCCTGGGCCTGTGCTCGGTGGCCCTGGTCGGCCGCGCCGCCTACGTGCAGCTGGTCAACGCCGACTTCTACCAGCGCCAGGGCGAGGCGCGCTTCGTGCGCGAACTGCCGATCCCGACCTCGCGCGGCATGATCACCGACCGCAACGGCGAGCCGGTGGCGGTGTCCACCCCGGTCGAATCGGTGTGGGGCAACCCGCAGGAACTGCTGCGCCACCCCGAGCGCATCCCGGAGCTGGCGCGCGCGCTGGACACCCCCGCCGACGAACTGATGAGCCGGCTGTCCCAGCGTGCCGAGAAGGAGTTCGTCTACCTCAAGCGCCGGATCAATCCGGACCAGGCCAAGGCGATCCTCGCCCTCAATGTGCCGGGCGTGTTCTCGCAGCGCGAGTTCCGCCGCTTCTACCCGCAGGGGGAGGCGATGGCGCACGTGCTGGGCTTCACCAACATCGACGACCGCGGCCAGGAAGGGCTGGAGCTGGCCTTCGACGAATGGCTGCGCGGCAAGCCCGGCAGCAAGCGGGTGATCCGCGACCGCCATGGCCGCATCGTCGAAAGCATCGACCTGGTCCGTGCCGCCGAGCCGGGCAAGGATCTGACCCTGAGCATCGACCGCCGGATCCAGTTCCTGGCCTACCGCGAGCTGCGCAACGCGCTGGCCGCGCACAACGCCAGCAGCGGTTCGGTGGTGGTGCTGGACGTGGCCACCGGCGAAGTGCTGGCCATGGTCAACCTGCCCAGCTACAACCCCAACGCAGTGGCCGGCGACAAGCAGGATGCCCACCGCAACCGCGCGGTCACCGACCTGGTCGAGCCGGGCTCGACCATGAAGCCGATCACCGTGGCCGCCGCGCTCAACGCCGGCAAGATCACCGCGGCCACCCGTTTCGACACCAACCCCGGCTACATGGCGCTGGGCAAGTACACGATCCGCGACCACCACAACTACGGCGTGCTGGACGTCACCGGGATCCTGACCAAGAGCTCGAACCTGGGTGCGGTGAAGCTGGCCGAGCCGCTGCCCTCGCAGTACTTCTACGAATTCATCAAGGGCTTCGGCTACGGCAGCGTGCCCAACAGCGGTTTCCCCGGCGAGGCGGTGGGCTCGCTGCGCGAGCCGGCGCGCTGGGACGGGCTGACCAAGGCCACGATGGCCTACGGCTACGGCCTGTCGGCCACCCCGCTGCAGATCGCCCAGGCCTATGCGGCGCTGGGCAACCACGGCCGGCTGACTACCCCGACCTTCGTCAAGGGCCAGATCAACGAGCCGCGTCAGGCGGTGAAGCCGGAGATCGCCGACCAGGTGCTGCGGATGATGCAGACGGTGACCGAGCGTGGCGGCACCGCCACCCAGGCCGCGATCCTGGGCTACCACGTCGCCGGCAAGACCGGCACCGCGCGCCAGGCCGCCGCCGGCGGCTATGCGCGCCGCTACACCACCACCTTCGCCGGGCTGGTGCCGGCGTCCAACCCGCGCTTCGCCACCGTGGTGGTGATCAACGATCCGCAGGCCGGCTCCTACTTCGCCGGCCTGGTCTCCGCGCCGGTGTTCCGCAGCGTGATGGAGGATGCGCTGCGGCTGATGGACGTGCCGCCGGACGACATCGACACCTGGCTGGCCGCGCAGGCGCGCGGCGAGGCCAGGCGCCAGGCTTCGCTGCCGCAGCTGCCGGCGGCGATCCAGGACATCAGCGAGGACGACTCGACCATTCCCCCGGCGATGGTCGATGCCGGCGGGGGACGCCGATGAAGCGCACCCTGCCGCTGTCGCACCTGCTGCCCGACGTCGCGCTGCCGCGCGACATCGCCGTTTCCGGGCTGACCATGGACAGCCGCGAGCTGCAGCCGGGCGACGCCTTCGTCGCCATCGCCGGCTTCGGCACCCACGGCCTGGCGTTCGCCGAGCAGGCGCGCGAGCGCGGCGCCGCGGCGATTCTGTTCGAGCCGCCGGCGCCTGCCGAATACCCGGCCCCGAGCGACGCCATCGCCGTGCCGGGGCTGCGTTCGCGGCTGGGCGCGATGGGCGACCTGTTCCACGACCATCCCTCGCGGGCGATGACCATGGTCGGGGTCACCGGTACCAACGGCAAGACCTCCACGGTGCAATTGCTGGCCCAGGCCTGGCACCTGCGCGGGACCGCCAGCGGCAGCATCGGCACCCTCGGCGCCGGTCGCTACGGCGCGGTCCAGCCGACCGGGTTCACCACCCCGCTGGTGCTGCGCATGCATGCGCTGCTGGCCGGGCTGCGCGACGACGGGGTACGGGCGGTAGCGATGGAGGTGAGTTCGCACGCGCTCGACCAGGGCCGGGTGGATGGCGTGCACTACGACGTGGCGGTGTTCACCAACCTCACCCGCGATCACCTCGATTATCACGGCGACATGGCCAGCTACGGCGGCGCCAAGGCCCGGCTGTTCGTGCGCCCCGGGCTGAAGGCGGCGGTGCTCAACCTGGACGATGCGTTCGGCCGCACCCTGCACGGCAGCCTGGGGGCGAAGCTGGAGGTGGTCGGGGTCAGTTCGCGCGGCCAGCCCGCCGCGGCGGTACGCGCCGAGGCGCTGCGCCTGGACAACCGCGGGATCGGCTTCGACCTGGTCGTCGATGGCCGGCCGCATCCGGTGCGTTCGCCGCTGCTGGGCCGCTTCAACGTCGACAACCTGCTGGCGGTGGCCGGGGTCCTGCATGCGCTGGGCGAGGATCCGGCGACCATCGCCGGCACGCTTTCGCAGCTGCAGCCGGTACCGGGGCGGATGAACCGGCTCGGCGGCGACGGCACCCTGCCGCTGGTGGTGATCGACTACGCGCACACCCCCGACGCCCTGGCCCAGGCCCTGACCAGCCTGCGTGCGCACGCCGCGGCGAAACTGGTCTGCGTGTTCGGCTGCGGCGGCGAGCGTGACCGCGGCAAGCGCCCGCAGATGGCGCAGATCGCCGAGGCCGAGGCCGACGTGGTGATCGTCACCGACGACAATCCGCGCGGCGAGGACGGCGACGCCATCGTCGCCGACATCATGGCCGGGTTCGCCGCGCCGCCCGCGGTGACCGTCGAGCGCGACCGCGCCGCGGCGATCGCCCGCGCCATCGGCCAGGCCGGTGCGGACGACATCGTGCTGGTGGCCGGCAAGGGCCACGAGCCGTACCAGGACGTGGCCGGCGTGCGCCATCCTTTCGACGACACGGTGGCGGCGTGGCGGGTGCTGGAGGCGCGCGCATGAACCGCCTGCCGCTGTCTCTCATCGCCCACTGGGCCACCGGCGAACTGCACGGCGACGACGTGCCGGTGGACGCGATCGTCCACGACACCCGTGCGCTGGCGCCGGGCAGCCTCTATGTGGCCCTGCGCGGCGAGCGCTTCGACGGCCACGATTTCGCCGTGGACGCGGTCGCGCGCGGGGCCGTCGCGCTGCTGGTGGAGCGCCTGCTGGACCTGCCCGGGGTGCCGCAGGTGCTGGTCGAGGACGGTCAGCGTGCGCTGGCGCGGATCGCCGCCGGCATCCAGCGCGACCGCCGCGCCACCGTGGTCGCGATCACCGGCAGCAACGGCAAGACCAGCGTCAAGACCCTGGCCCTGGCGGTGCTGCAGCGTGCCGGGCTGGCCTACGCCAATCCCGGCAACCGCAACAACGAGATCGGCCTGCCGCTGGCGGTGATCGATGCGCCCGAGGACGCCGATTTCGCGATCTACGAGATGGGCGCCGGCAAGCCCGGCGACATCGCCTACCTGACCGCGATCGCACGGCCTGACGTGGCCCTGGTCAACAACGTCGCCGCCGCCCACCTGGAGCGGATGGGGAGCCTGCTCGGCGTCGCCGAGACCAAGGGTGCGATCTATGCGGCGCTGGGCGAGGGCGGCACGGCGGTGGTCAATGCCGACGACGCCTTCGGCGCGTGGTTCGAGCAGCAGGTGATCCGCGCCGCCGACAGCGGCCGCCGGGTACTGCGCTTCGGCCTGGAGGCCAGCGCCGAGGTCGGCGCACGCCAGGTGCGCGAAACCGGGCACGGCAGTCGCTTCGTGCTGGTCGCGCCGCAGGGCGAAGTCGAGGTGGAACTGGCGTTGCCGGGCCGGCACAACGTGCGCAACGCGCTGGCCGCCGCCGCGATCGGCCTGGCCTGCGGCGTGCCGCTGGCCGAGGTCGCCGCCGGCCTGGCCGATGCGCGCCCGGTGCCGGGCCGCCAGGTGGCGCATGCGCTGGCTGGCGGCGCGGTCCTGGTCGACGACAGCTACAACGCCAATCCCGGCTCGCTGGCCGCGGCGATCGAGGCGTTGGCCGCATCCGGCGACGAGGCCTGGCTGGTGCT
>JAFLEA010000028.1 GCA_017302035.1 Lysobacterales bacterium | reverse complement strand
CAGTGGCTGCAGCGCATCGGCGAGCGCCGGCAGCGCGGCGAGACCGAGC
This sequence comes from Lysobacterales bacterium, assembly GCA_017302035.1. Taxonomy (GTDB): domain Bacteria; phylum Pseudomonadota; class Gammaproteobacteria; order Xanthomonadales; family Xanthomonadaceae; genus Pseudoxanthomonas. The sequence goes on along the minus strand of JAFLEA010000028.1, from coordinate 32,130 downwards.
TGGCGCGGGCCAGCCTGGCGCGTTTCGTCCATGCCCACCCCGAGGTTCCGGTCCCGGCCGAATTGCGCCCGCTGCTGCCCTGAGCGGCGCGGCCGATCCGGGGATCGGGGCGGCCCGGCGCCGGCGGCTACAATGGCCGACGATGACCGACACCCTCGCCGCCCCGGCCAGCCACCTCCTCGACGTGCGCCACAGCCGTTTCCTGGCCCAGGCCGCCGCCGCGGACGCGCCGGCCGCGGCGATGGACTTCATCGCCCGCGCGTCCGATCCCGACGCGACCCACAACTGCTGGGCCTGGCGGATCGGCCAGGACTACCGTTCCAGCGACGACGGCGAGCCGGCCGGCACCGCCGGACGCCCGATCCTGGCGGCGATCGATGGCCAGGGCTACGACCGGATCGCGGTGGTGGTGAGCCGCTGGTTCGGCGGAATCAAGCTCGGCGCCGGGGGGCTGGTGCGCGCCTACGGCGGCGCGGCGGCCGAGTGCCTGCGCCTGGCGCAACGCCAGCCGCTGGTGGCGATGGCCGAACTGGAACTGGCCTGCGCCTTCGAGGACCTGGGCACGGTGCATGCGGCCCTGCACGCGCATGCGGCGGAGAAGACCGGCGAACGCTTCGAGACCGACGGCGCGCACCTGTCGTTGCGCCTGCCCGCCAGCGAGGCTGCCGCATTGCAGGCGCGCCTGCGCGACGCCACCCGCGACCGGGTGCGGATCGCCACGCCCATGACCGCGGAGACGGACTGATGGCCTTCCACGGCTCGGCGGACGGCACCGCCACCCCCGCCGCCATTCCCGAGGCCGGGCGCGAGGGGCGCATGCGCAAGCTCGGCAGCCTGCGCACCCTGTGGCCGTTCGTGGCCCGCCACCGCGGCCTGTTCAGCGCCTGGCTGCTGGCCCTGGCGGTGTCCTCCACTGCCACCCTGAGCCTGCCGGTGGCGGTGCGCTACATGATCGACCACGGCTTCGGTGGCGGCTCCCAGATCAACCAGGCCTTCGGCCTGCTGTTCGTGGTCGCGGTGGTGCTGGCGGTGGCCACGGCCGCGCGCTTCTTCTTCGTGTCGCTGCTGGGCGAGAAAGTGGTGGCCGATCTGCGCGGACAGTTGTACGCGCACCTGGTCGGGCTGGACCCGGGTTTCCACGACCGCAGCCGCAGCGGCGAACTGGTCTCGCGCCTGTCGGCCGACAGCGAACTGCTGCGCAGCGTGATCGGCACCACCATGTCCGTGGCCCTGCGCAGCACCGTCACCGTGGTCGGCTCGCTGGTGATGCTGTTCGTGACCAGCCCGCGGCTGGCCGCGTATGCGCTGGTCGGCATCCCGCTGGCGGTGCTGCCTATTGTCCTGGGCGCGCGGCGGCTGGAGAAGGCTTCGCGCGCCAGCCAGGACCGGGTCGCCGATGCCAATGCGCTGGCCGCCGAAACCCTGGCCTCGGTGCGCACGGTCCAGGCCTACGCACGCGAACCCTACGAGCGCGGCCGCTTCGGCCAGGCGCTGGAGGTGGCCGTGGCCACCGCGCGCCGGCGCATCGGCGCCCAGGCGGCCGTTACCGCCGCCGCGATCGTGCTGGTATTCGGCGCGATCGTGCTGGTGCTGTGGTCGGGCGCGCACAAAGTGATCGAGGGCACGATGAGCGCCGGCACCCTGGGCCAGTTCGTGCTGTACGCCCTGATCGGCGGCGGCTCGGTGGGCGCCCTGGCCGAGGTATGGAACGAATTGCAGCGCGCGGCCGGCGGCATGGGCCGGATTTCCGAACTGCTGCAGGAACGGCCGGCGATCGCCGCACCGGCGCACCCGCTTGCGCTGCCGGTGCCGCTGCGTGGGGAGATCCGCTTCGAGCAGGTGCAGTTCCATTACCCGGAACGCGAGGATGCGCCGGCCCTGCACGGCTTCGACCTGCATGTGCGCCCCGGCGAGACGGTCGCGCTGGTGGGGCCGTCGGGCGCGGGCAAGAGCACCGTGCTGTCGCTGCTGCTGCGCTTCCACGACCCCCAGGCCGGCGCGGTGCGGATCGACGGCATCGACCTGCGCGACGTCGACCCGGCGCCGTTGCGCGCGCAGGTGGCGCTGGTGCCACAGCAGCCGGTGCTGTTCGCCTCCAGCGCGATGGACAACATCCGCTACGGCCGGCTGGAAGCCAGCGACGAAGAAGTGCGTGCCGCCGCGCGCGCGGCCGAGGCCGACGGCTTCATCGAAGCGCTGCCGCAGGGCTATGCCAGCGAACTGGGCGAGCGCGGCGCGCGCCTGTCCGGCGGCCAGCAGCAGCGCGTCGCCATCGCCCGCGCCCTGCTCAAGGACGCGCCGGTGCTGCTGCTGGACGAGGCCACCAGCGCCCTGGACGCGCAGAGCGAGCGCGCCGTGCAGCATGCGCTGGAGAACCTGATGCGCGGGCGCACCACCCTGGTGGTGGCGCACCGCCTGGCCACGGTGCTGCGCGCGGACCGGATCGTGGTGATGGACCGTGGCCGGATCGTGGCCGAAGGCACCCACGCCGAGTTGCTGGCCCAGGACGGGCTCTACGCCGAGCTCGCGCGTTTGCAGTTCCTGGATTGATCCGCGGCGAAGGGCAGCCGACCAGCGGCCGGTTCCGCACGTGGCCGCCGGACGGGGGCTCGGTCGCAGGCGCCCACTGGCTGCGGGCGTCGTCCGCGGGTGCCGACGGGCGGTCGCCCGCGGAACTCAGCCGAAGTCGAAATTCATCGCCGCACCCACCGGGGCGACGAAGTCGCCGGATACGTAGTCCACCCCGGCGCTGAACAGCTGGCTCATCGCATGCGCGTCGTCCACGTGCTCGGCCAGGGCGATGATGCCCTCCGCGCGCGCGCGCGCGGTGATCTCGCGGACCTTGTCCTGGCCGTCGCCGGTCTTGCCGATGCCTTCGGTCAAGCCGGGATCGATCTTGACGAAGGCCGGCTTGAAGTGCGCCAGCAACTGGAACGAATCCAGTCCCGAGCCGAACTGTTCCAGGCCGACGCGGCACCCCAGCGGCGCCAGCGCGGCCAGGAACTGCTGGGCGTTGCGCAGGTGGGTGAAGACCCGGGCCTCGGGCGCCTCCAGCCACAGCCGCTCGCCGGGCACGCCCTGGGCGCCGAGTTCGCCACGCACCAGTTCGATGAATTCGGCGCTGGCGAAGGACGCCGGGCTGACCCGCGCGATCAACCGGGTGCGGTGGCCGGCGCGCTCGCGCTCGCCGAGCACGGCGATCGCCCGGCGCACCACCCAGCGGTCGATCTCGCCGAGCAGGCCATGCTCCTCGGCAATGCCCAGGAATCCGGAAGGGGTGACCAGTTCGCCATTGGCGTCCACCCGCAGGCAGGCCTCGTACAGTTCGCCCGGCTCGCCCTGCAGGTTCATCACCGGCTGCCAGTGCAGGACGAAGCCTTCGCCGGCCAGCGCCTCGCGGATCCGCGCCACCCACAGGGCGATGCGCTCCTCCTCGGCACGGTCGGCCGCGCCGGGATCGAACAGTTGCACCGTGTTGCCGCCCAGCTCGACCGCGGCGGCCTGGCACTGGCTGGCCTTGGCCAGGACCTGGGCCACGCTGGCGATCTTCTCGCCGACCTGCACGCCGCCGATGCTGGCGGTTACCGCCAGCGAGCGTTCGCCCACGGCCAGCACTTCGGCGGAGAAGGCATGGCGCAGGGCATCGGCCGCGGCCCGGGTACGGGCGTGGTTGCCCTCCAGGAGCACCGCGAAGCTGTGTTCGCCGAAACGCGCCGTGCGCACGTCGGGGTCCAGCGCCCCGCGCACGCGCTCGGCCAGCGCCGCGGCCAGCGCATCGGCCGAATCCAGGCCGATATCGGGCAGCAGCCGCGCATAGTGGTCCGGCTCGACCAGCAGGAACCCGTACTGGCCGCCATCGCGACCGACCACGGCCACCGCGTCCTCGAGCAGGCGCATGAAGGTCTGGCGGTTGAGCAGGCCGGTGGCCTGGTCGCGCTGGCGCAGTTCCTCGACCTCGCGCGCCAGTTCCGGGTCCAGTTCCTCGCGGCGCCGGAACACCACCTGCACGCAGGCCTCGCCCTCGTAGGTGGCGGTGGCGAATTCCATCTTCGCCGGGAAGGTGCTGCCGTCGATCCGGCGTGCCTCCATCAGGTACTCCGGCGGCGGCGACTCGCCGCGCGAGAGCGACTTGAGCAATTGCTTGAAACTCTCGATGTGCTGCGGCCCGACCAGGTCCAGCAGCGACATGCCCTCCACGTCCTCGAACGACTCGAACCCGAACATCTCCAGGTAGGCGTCGTTGGCGCGGATGTGCATGCCCTCGTGGATGTAGGCGATCGGATCGCGCGAGGAGGCGATCAGCGAATCGCAGCGGCGCTCGGTCTCGCGCACCTGGGCTTCGAGCCGGCGCAGGCCGCGGCGCGCCTCGAGATCGGCCCATTCGCGGCGCAGGGTCTCCAGCAGGTGCTCGGGCCGGTGCTTGAGCACCAGCGCACGCGCGCCACCCTCGAGCATGCCCAGCACCGCGGCGTCGTCGATCCGGTCCAGCAGCAGCAGCAGCGGCAGGTCCTTGCCGCTGGCGGCCACCTGCGCCCGCACCTGCTCCAGCGGCATGGCCGCCGAGGCGGCGGCCAGGACCAGGTCCACCGGCTGGCTGGCGAGCATGTGTTCGAGCTCCGCCGCGTTCTGCGGCCGCAGCGGGCGCACCGCGATGCCACCGTTGCGCAGGGCGCTGACGATCGCTTCGGCGTCCTCGACCCGATCATCGACGATCAACAGGCGGATCGCGCTGTCTTTCTGCATTCAGGGGACCGGACAATGCGACGGGGGAGCGGCCTTAATACACGATGCCCGCCGGAGCGTCCATGACCGGCACTGCGAAACCGGCGCGGCGCCACGTTCGTCCGGGCCTTGCGCATGCCGGCCAGCGGCCCCATCTTCATGGCCATGAGAGTCGATATCTGGTCCGACGTGGTCTGTCCCTGGTGCTGGATCGGCAAGCACCGGTTCCAGCGCGGCGTGGAACTGCTCGGCGCCGAGGCGCCGCCGCTGGACGTGCACTGGCACCCGTTCCAGCTCGATCCGGACGCCGGCAGCGAGCCGGTGCCGCTGCGCCAGGCCTATGCGGCCAAGTTCGGTGGCGCCCAGCGCACCGAGCAGATCCTGGCCCAGACCCAGGCCACGGCCCGCGCCGAGGGCCTGCCCATGGACTTCGACCGCGGTCAGGTCCGGGTCACCACCCTGCCCGCGCACCGGCTGATGTGGCTGGCCTCCCGTGAAGGCGACGCCCAGGCGGTGGCCGAGGCACTGTTCCGTGCCCACTTCGCCGCAGGCCGCAACCTGGCCGATCCGCAGACCCTGGCCGAGGCCGGCGCCGCCGGGGGGCTGGCGCCGGACCGCATCGGCGCCATGCTCGACTCCGACGAAGGCCTGGCGGAGGTGCGCGCACAGCTCGGCCAGGCCCAGGCCATGGGCATCCGCGCGGTACCCACCTTCGTCATCGGCGGCCGCTACGCGGTCCAGGGCGGGCAGGCGCCGGACGTGTTCGCCCAGGCGCTGCGCCAGGCCCTGGCCGATGCCGCCCCGGCAACCGCAGCCCCCGGCGACGCCAGCTGCGGGCCCGACGGCTGCTCCGTGTAGCGCCGCCTGCGGGACGGGTTCTGGAGGCCCGGCCGCATCTGCGACAATGGCCGGGTGCGCGGACGGCGCACGAACGGAGTCCTTCCGCATGCTCGTGATCGGCGTCGCCGGCACCGAACTGACCGCGCAGGAGCGCGCCTGGCTGCAGCACGACGCGGTGGCCGGCGTGATCCTGTTCAAGCGCAATTTCGCCTCGCGCCGGCAGGTGACCGAATTGTCCGCCGCGATCCGCGCCGCCGCGCCGCGCCCGCAGCTGATCTGCGTGGACCAGGAAGGCGGCCGGGTGCAGCGCTTCCGCGACGGCTACAGCGACCTGCCGCCGCTGCAGAGCTTCGACGCGATCTACCGCCGCGACCCGGACGCCGCCCTGGCCCTGGCCCAGGAGCACGCCTGGCTGATGGCCAGCGAGATCCGCGCCAGCGGCGTGGACCTGAGCTTCGCCCCGGTGGTGGACCTGGCCCGCGGCAACCGCGCCATCGGCGACCGCGCCTTCAGCGACGACCCGCAGGTGGTGGCCGCGTTCACCCGCGCCTACGTGCGCGGCATGCACAGTGTCGGCATGGCGGCCACGCTCAAGCACTTCCCCGGCCACGGCACCGTGCTGGAGGACACCCACTTCGACGATGCGGTCGATCCACGCCCGCTGGAGGCGCTGCGCGCGCAGGACCTGGTCCCGTTCGCCGCCGGCATCGAGGCCGGGGCCGACGCGGTGATGATGGCGCACGTAGCCTACCCGGCGGTGGCGCCGGAGCCGGCCGGCTATTCCCGGCGCTGGATCGAGGAGATCCTGCGCGGCGACCGCGCCGATGGCGGGCTCGGTTTCCGCGGCGTGGTGTTCTCCGACGACATCGGCATGGCCGCCGCATACTCGGCCGGCGGGATCCGGGCGCGCATCGACGCCCACCTGGATGCCGGCTGCGACGTGGTCCTGGTCTGCCATCCCGAACTGGTCGACGAATCGCTGCGCGCGGTCGAAGGCCGCAGGCTCAACACCGCCGCGCTGGCCGGCCTGATCGGCCGCGGCGCGCTGGGCTGGGACGGCCTGCTCGCGGACGCCCGCTACGGCGACGCGCAGTCGCGCCTGCCGCCCGCGTCACTGGCCTGAATCCACCCGCCCTCCCCTTGCACCCGTTTCCGGTACCCTGAACCGATGTCCGACCTCCTGATCGCCGAAGCCCTGGAAAAATCCGACCTGCTGTACGACCGTGCGGCGATCGACGCCGCCATCGCCGGCATGGCCGACGCCATCGCCGCCGACTACATCGGCGAGGTCCCGGCCAATCGCCTCGGCGACAGCTTCGTGCCGGTGTTCCTGACCGTGATGCACGGCGCCCTGCCCTTTGCCGGGCAGCTGGCGCTGGAGCTGGGCGCGCGCGGCCTGGACCTGCAGTTCGACTACCTGCACGCCACCCGCTACCGCGGCAACAACCAGGGCGGCGAACTGGTCTGGAAGCACCGCCCGGCCACCGCCCTGTACGGGCGCCGGGTGCTGATCGCCGACGACATCCTCGACGAAGGCCACACCCTGGCCGAGGTGCGCCGCTGGTGCATCGAGCAAGGCGCCACCGACGTGCGCATCGCGGCGATGACGGTCAAGGACCACGACCGCTGCGTGCAGGGCGTGCGCGCCGACTACGTCGGCCTGCACCTGCCCGACCGCTACGTGTTCGGCTTCGGCATGGACTACTACGAGCAGGGCCGCAACCTGCCGGCGATCTACGCGCTGAAGGCGTGAGCCGGATGGACATCGCCCTGGCCGTGATCGGCGGCACCGGCGTGTATCGCCTGGCCGCACTCGAGGACGTCCAGGCCCGACATTTCGACACGCCCTACGGCGCACCGTCGGGCCCGCTGCGGCTCGGTCGCCTCGGCGGCGCCCGGGTCGCCTTCCTGGCCCGCCACGGCGAGGGCCACGCGCTGCCGCCGCACCGGGTCAACTACCGCGCCAACCTGCACGCGCTGCAGCAGGCCGGTGCGCGCCGGGTGCTGGCACTGAACACCGTGGGCGGCATCACCGCGGCCTACGGCCCGCGCGTGCTGGCCTGCCCGGACCAGTTGATCGACTACACCTGGGGCCGCGAGTCCAGTTTCTGGGATGGCCAGGGCGAGGCCCTGCACGTGGACTTCGGCCAGCCCTACAGCCCGGCGTTCCGTGGCCAGGTGCTGGCCGCGGCACAGGCCGCCGGCGTGGCCGTACTCGACGGCGGCTGCTACGGCGCCACCCAGGGCCCGCGCCTGGAAACCAACGCGGAGATCGCGCGCATGCGCCGCGACGGCTGCGACCTGGTCGGCATGACCGGCATGCCCGAAGCCGGCCTGGCCCGCGAACTGGGCCTGGACTACGCCTGCCTGGCGATCGTGGCCAACTGGGCCGCCGGTTGCGGCGATGCCGGGGAAATCACCCTGGCCGAAGTGCTGGAGAACGTGGCGGCCGCTTCGGCCGGGTTGCCGGCGCTGGTGGCGGGGTTGGCGCGCGGCTGAACTTCATGCACGAACGCGCCGTGGCGCAGGAAGTGCAGGGTCTGCCCGATCACCACGTCGTTGATCACCATGAAGGTGTGGTTGACCGGCAGCACCAGGAAGTCGTGCATGCCCTCCACCTTGGCCCGCGCCACCGCGACCTTGCCGTCGTTCGCGCCGTGGATGCGGGTGGCCATCACGCTGTCGATGGCGGTCTGCTCGTTGCCGGCGATGACACCCAGCGCGAAACCGACCGGCCCCAGCCGCGCGGGCATGCCTTCCGGCCCGGTCACCAGCTGCCCCCCCGCCGGCCCGTTGATCCGGTCGTAGAGCGCGGTGCCGGCCAGCGCGTCGGCCACCTCGCTGCCCTGGTTGGGCGGGCCGAGCATCACCACCCGGCCCAACTCGGGCACCTTGTGCCCGGACAGGTAGTAGCGCAATACCAGCCCACCCATCGAATGGGTGACGAAATGGACGGTGTGCGCCCCGGCGGCACGGCATTCGCGCAGGCCCTCCGGCACGGCCTGCAGGGCCGAGGCCTCGATGGACTGGCTCTGCGACGGATAGTCGATGTTGGCGGTGGCGAAGCCGGCTTCGCGCAGCGCCGATTCGATCCGGCCCATCGAGCGATGGGTCCGGCCCAGCCCGTGCAGCAGCACCACGCATTGCCCATCCACCGGGCCGTGCTGCGGTTCGTCCAGTTCCGCTTCCAGCGACTGCGCGCCGGCCATGCCGACCGCCAACCACGGCAACAGCGCCGCCAATCCGGCGGCCACGAGCACCCGGTGCCGCGAAACATGGAAGCGAAAAGCCGTGCGCATCGAAAGATCCTTCATCGGGGACGCCACCGCCCCGCGGCGATGCGGAGCCCTGCGATTCTACGGGCTCCGGCTTTCGCCGTTGACAGGCCGGCACGTCTGAGGCGACCGGGCGCCCTGCCAGCCCATGGGAGGCAAAGGCGGAGGTCCTGGCCGCAGGCCAGGGCCGGGGACATCCGCGACGCCATGCATCGCGCCGGGGCGCCTGCGACCCGGCAGGCCCCATGACCGCACCCGGAGACCATGACCGTCGCCCGTATCTGCAAGAATGCGCCATCCCATGCCCCGATGCCGCGATCGGCATCGCACCCCGAGACCCCGATGATCCGACTCCTCGCTTGCCTGCTCGCCGCGTTCGTCCTGACCGCCTGCCAGCCGCCGGTGCGGCTGATGCCGCCGCCGACCCTGTTCCTCAACGGCGAGCACAACCTGTTCGGCGCCAACGCCAACCTCGACCAGAGCCCCAGGATCCAGGTCTTCTACGCCACCAACCGCGCCGCCCTGGGCCCCGCCGGGGCACCGGTATACACCGTGTTCCCCGGCGACGACCTGCACATGGGGGTGGCCACCCTGGACATGGGCGGCGGCGGCCAGACCTGGGACTGGCTGTACGAACAGTCCACCACCGGTCCCAGCGGCCGGCGCCCGCAGATCCTGCTCGAATCCATGCAGCGCCAGGCCTCCGTGCCCGTGGGAGCCGGCATCGACGCGCCCGGCGCCGAAGCCCTGGCCTATTTCAAGGCGATCGACGAGGCACTGGCCCACAGCGCCGATCCGGACCTGACCATCTACGTGCACGGCGCCAACACCAGCATCGGCCGCGCCACCGCGCAGGCCGCGCAGTACCGCCACTTCACCGGGCGCAACTCGGTGGTGCTGTCCTACCTGTGGCCCTCGGCGGAGAACTTCCTGCGCTTCGGCCACGACGTGTCCAAGGCCGGCCAGGCCGGGCCGGTGCTGGCCCAGCTGGTCCGGCTGCTGGCCCGCCATACCCGCGCCCGCCACATCAACCTGATCGGCTACAGCTCCGGGGCGATGGTCGTCTCGCCCGGCATGGCCCTGCTGGGCACGCCGGCGCCGGGCTACGACCCGCAATCGGTGCGCCTGGGCGAGGTCTACTACCCGGCCCCGGATGCCGACTTCCGGCAGTGGACGACCGAGCTGCAGGCCTACCACAGCCTGCCCAAGCGGATCACGGTGACGGTGAACATGCGCGACTCGGTGCTGGTGCTCTCGCGCCTGCACCAGCGCGGCTCGCGCACCGGCCGGCCGGACCCGACCGAATTGTCGGAGGAGGACGCACGCTGGATGGTCGAAGCCTCCAACCGGCTGGGCTTCGACCTGATCGACGCGCGCGCGGCCGACCTGCCCGGCATGGACAAGCGTTCGCACGTGTTCTGGTACGACCACCCCTGGGTCAGCAGCGACGTGGTGCTGAAGATGCTGTTCCACCTCGACCCGCCGCAGCGTGGCCTGGCGCGCAACGAGACCGATGCCGGCCTGGAGTACTGGACCTTCCCGGCAGACTACGAGGCGCGCCTGGACCAGGTCATGGGCCAGCTGGTCGAAGCCGGGGCGGCGCAGCGCGCAGCCGAACAGGAAGCCCAAGGCCCCACGCCGTGACTCGTGCCCGGCGCGCCCGCAGGCGCGCCGGTGCGCCGCCCCGTCAGGGCGGCGTGACCTTGATCGTCGCCGGCCGTGCGGCACCGGTGCCGCGCAGGCTGGGCTGGTACATGTCCTCGGCCTGCGGCGGCGGCACCGTGTAGGTGCCCGGGGTGACCGCGCGCACCAGGTAGTACAGCCGCGCGGTGCCGCCCTGCCCCAGGTTGAGCGCGGCCACGTAGCGGTCGTCGCGGTATTCCTCGTGGCGCAGCTGCGCCTGTTCGCCGCGATCCGACAGGGCCACGCCATCGACCTGCACCCCGTCCCACTGCGCGCCATCGCCGAGGTTGAGGTTCTCCGCCTCCAGCCCGGCCGGCAGCAGGTCCACCACCAGTGCGTCGGGCATCGCCTGTTCGGCCTGCAAGGTCAGGCGCACGACCAGCACCTGGCCTTCCTTCAGTTCGCCGCCCTTCCACGGCGAGCCGTCCGGCAGGAACCAGTCGCGGACGATGCCGACCCGGCGCTTGTCCTCGGCCGGCGCCTGGCGCGGGATGCCGGCGACCTCCAGGCTCACGTAGTACGGGCCACCCTCCGGTTCGAAGCGCGCGCCGCGCGCCAACGCCGCGTGATCGAGGGTGCGCGCGAATGCCGCGGCCGGCGCGACGACCGTCTCCGCCTCGCCGCCGACACGCCAGCGCCCTGAGAGGGTGCGTCCGCCGCCGGCCTCCAGCGCCTTGCCCAGCCGCGCCAGCGCCATCTGCTCCTGGGTGCTCAGCCACAGCCGGCCCTGGCCGTCGCCGTCGCGGCGCACCTGCACCGCGCGGGCCAGATCGATCGCGCGCGCGTCGTACTTCGCATCGGCGCGGCCGCGCTCGTGCAGCAGCGCGATCATCAGCGCGTCGTCGCGAATCCGGCTGCCGTAATCCCACAGCCATGCCGGGCGCTTGTCCGGATCGCGGGCGAAGCCGTCGGCGATCGCCGCCGCGCCGCGCTTGGCGTCGCCCTGCAGTTCCAGCGCCAGGCCCAGCTGGACCAGCGGCAGGCCGGTCAGGCTGCGGTCCTTCTCCTGGTCGTACAACGCGCGCAGGGTGCCCAGCGGCGCGCGGTTGACCCGCGCCAGCACGTAGCCGGCATAGGCGCGGTTGGCGAAGCGCAGGTGCTCGCGGTGGTCGCGGCCGTAGAACTGCGGACCGCCCGAGAGCAGGTCCTCCGCAAGCCGGTCCAGCGCCTTCTGCAGCACGCCTTCCGGCACCGCGAAGCCCGCTTCGCGCGCGTCCAGCAGGAACTCGGCGATATACGGGGTCAGCGCCGGCTCGGCGTCGCCCGAACCGCCACCCCACATCGAGAAGTGGCCGTTGCCGGCCTGCATCGCCGCCAGCCGCCCGAACGCGCCTTCCATGCGCGCGCGCCGGACCGCCGGGTCCAGTGCCGGCACGCCCAGGCGCGCGGCGGTGTCCGCGTCCATCACCAGCGCCGCGTAGCCCTTGCTGGTGGTCTGCTCGGCGCAGCCGTAGGGATAGTCGAACAGGCCGCGCAACGCGCTGGCGAACGGGATCGGCGGCGAAGCGGTGATGCGCAGGTGCGCCTGCACCGTCTCCGGGATCAACCCTTCGGCCAGCGAGGCGTCCAGCGCCAGCGGCACCCCGGCCTGCAGCACCTGGGTGCGTCCGCGCAGCACGCCCGGCCAGGCCGCGCGCACCGGCAGCTCGTAGCGCCGGTCCACCGCGTAGCCGCCGCCGTCCACGCGCACCCGTACCTTCGCCACCCCGTGGCCGGGCTTGGCCAGCAACGGGAACTCGAGCGTGGCCTTGGCTCCGTCCTCCAGGCGCAGGCGGCGCTCGCCATCGCCTACCGACAACGGGCCCTCGCCTTCCACCCGCACCCGGAACTCGCCGGCCTTGCCGCTGAAGTTCTGCACGTCCAGCGCGACCGCACCGCGGTCGCCAGGCGCCATCACCCGCGGCATCCCGGCCTCGGCCACCACCGGCGCGCGCACCAGCACCTCGGCATCGCGCTTGCCGTAACGGTCGTCCGAATACACCAGCGCCGACACCCGCAGGGTGCCGTTGAAGTCCGGCAGCGCCAGCTTCAGCCGCGCGTTGCCCTGTGCGTCCAGCACCACCGGCCCGGAGAACAGGTCCACGGTCTGCACCCGCGCGGTCGGTCGCCGCGCCTGCGGCAAGGCCTCCAGCGCCAGGTCGCCGCCGAAGCGCAGCCGCGCGGTCCCGCCGGCGAAGGCCTCGATCACCCGGCCGTACACGTCCCAGGCATCGGTGGCCAGGCGCCGCTGGGCGAAGAAATGGGCACCGGCATCCGGCACCGGGAAACGGGTGATGTTGAGGATGCCCACGTCCACCGCCGAGACGGTGACGTGCGCCTGCCGTCCGGCCAGTTGCGGCACGCTGACCGTCACCGGCAGATCCTGCTGCGGCCGGGTCTGCGCCGGCACCTTCAGGCCGACGGCGACCCGGCGTTCGTCGCGGCGCATCGGCACGTGGGCCACGCCCACCGCGCGTGCCGGGGTGACCTGGCTGGCTGCCGATCCGCCGCGGAACACCAGTGCGGTGACGTAGACGTCGTGGCGCTCCCAGTCCTCGGTGACCGGGATCCGGAAGGTGCCGGCGACCTTGCCCTCGCCGCCCTTCAACTCGATGTCGTGCACGTACAGCAGCCGGTCGCTCTCCACCAGCAGCACGCCGCGACCGGCGTGCGGCGGGGTCACGGTGACCTCCAGGGTGTCGCCGGCGCGGTAGCCGGTGCGGTCCAGGGCCAGCTTGACCCGGTCCGGGCGCGCGTCCGGTCCGCGGTTGTCGTCGCCCCAGCTCCAGCCGGCGCGGAAGGGATAGCGCATGGTCAGGCCAGTGGCCGGATCCAGCACGTCGATCCGGTACTCGCCCCACTCCACCGGGACATCGAAGCGCGTCGCGGTCGTGCCGGCATCGAGCGTGCGCGTCTCCACGGTCTCGAAGCGGCGGGTGAAGTCGTAGTCCCAACCGCCGTCGTCGTCGAAGCGCCAGTGGTAGTCGCGCAGTTCGCGCACCAGGGTAACCTTCAGGCCCTGCACCGGCTGCGGTTTTCCCGCCGCATCCACCCGCACCAGTTCGAAGCGCGCGTTGGCATTGGCGTCGGCGCCATCCTCCGGGTCGAACAGCGGGTGCACGCCGACCAGCGCCGGCGCCGGCCACAGCACCCGTTGCAGGGTGCGGTTCACCGGCCGCCCGCCGCTCTCGTGGACGCTGCCGGCGATGGTCACCCGTACCGGCGTCTTCGCCTTGGCCGCCTCCTCCGGCAGTTCCAGGGCCGCCTCGATCCGGCCCTGGGCGTCGAACTGCGTGTCCAGCACCTCGCGCGGCTCCTTCGGCAGGTCCACCGTCGGATCGCCGAAGGCGTAGCCCGGGAAGCCTTCCAGCGGCTCGCGCGCCACCGCCAGGGCCATCTTCGCGGTGAAGCGGTTGTCGGCGGCCGGCGCTCCATACAGATAAGCGGCCTCGGCCTGCAGCTTCAGCGGCTCGCCGGGCTTGAGCGTGGTCTGCGCCTGCGGCGTGGACAGCTCCAGCTTCATCCGTTCCGGCAGGAATTCCTCGATCCGCAGGGTCATCCCCTGCACCGCATCCTTGGCCGCCGGATCGGTGCGGAACTCGACCTGCCAGCGCCCGGTCGGCGCGTCGGCGGGGATCGCCTGCTCGAAGGCGTAATAGCCCTGCGCCCCCGGCTCCAGCCGGGTCTCGCGGAAGATCCGCCCGTCAGGCTGCTTCAGGCGCAGGAACAGCGGCTGCGCCTGTCCGTCCTTGCCACCGGCCAGCGGCCGGCCGTCGAAGTCGCGCAGCAGCGCCGACAGGCGCACGCTCTCGCCCGGTCGGTACAGGTCGCGCCCGGACCAGGCGAACACGTCGAACGCGGCCTGCGGGCGCCCGCCCACCGCGAATTCGGACAGGTCCAGCGCCGGCTGGTTGAACGGCAGCAGCGACACGTCCTTGCCGCGCCGGGCCACCAGCACCTGCGAGGCGTCCATGCGGTAGTCCAGCAGCGCGTTGCCGTTGCCGTCGGTGGCCGACTTCAGCAGCGCCTCGCCCTTCGCATCGAGCACGCGCAACTCCACGCCCTTGAGCGGCGAGCCGTCGTGCAGCGAGGCGGCGTGCACGTACAGCGTGTCGCGGTAGGCGCGTGCGTGCAGGCCGATGTCGCTGACGCTGAAGAACGCGGTATCGAACTGGTTGGAGAAGGTGCCGACCCGGCGCAGCACCGCGAAGTACAGGCCCGGTTGCTGCAACTCGGCGATCTCCTGGATCGGCAGGTAGTTGAGCACCCGCTCGTTGCGCTCCCCGCCGAGCACGAAGCGGTTGAGGTAGACCGGGTCGGCCAGGTCGCGCAGCGGCGCGTTGTCGTCGTAGTCGCGGTCCAGCTCCCAGCCGCCGCGGCGCCCGCCGCGCTGGAACTGGGCGAAGAAGCGCGGCAGCTCGCTTTCGCGCACGCGCAGGAACTCCACGTCCACTTCCGGCACGTTCACCGACACCACCGGCAGGCCGCGGCTGTCGCGTGCCGGCAACACGCTGCCCTGCGAGGCAAAGCCGGCCACCGGGTCCAGTTCGCCGGTGTGCACGACCTGGACCAGTTCCCGCTCCAGGCGGCCGCCGTCGGCGGCGAGCAGGCCGGCGGCCACGGTCACGGTGTAGTCGCGCGCAGGCTCGACGTAGGGATAGCGCAAGGTCTTGCCATCGTCGGACAGCGACCAGCCGCTGTCGCCGGAGCCGGCCGGCTCGACCTTCAGCAGGGCATCGAAGTCCTGGGTACCGACCAGCGGCCGGGAAAACTCCAGGGCCAGGGCCAGGCTGCCGTCCCGCTGGTCCGGCCAGGCGCGGACCAGGCCGAAGCCCTCGACCGGGGCGCGGGTGGCCTGCAGCTTCTCGCCGCCGACCTGCGGCAACTGCCCGCCGGGATCGCGGCGGCAGCCGGCCAGCGCCAGCACCGCGAGCGCCGTCAGGACCAGCGCCAGTCGCCACGGGCCCGTCCGGCCCAGGTCCCGTGCCGCCTGTGGACAACCCGCGTTGATCCGCTCCATGCCTCGCGCTCCCGGCTCCGTTGCCGGAAGTATAGGAGGCGTACAAGAAAAAAGCCGGCCATGGGCCGGCTTTCGGAACTGGTGGGCGGTGCAGGGATCGAACCTGCGACCCTTGCCGTGTGAATGCATTCGTCCGCCCTTACCCATCAAGTGTTTGCCTTAAAGAACAACAACTTATCGTCCTATTGAGTTCCGTTAGATACCGCTATATGGTCGAAAGTGCACCACAGGATGCACCACAGACCGATGCCCGCACTCACTCAATCTCGAATCGAGACAGCCCAAGTGGGCCGTTCCCCGGTCGATCTCCGTGACTCGAAGACACGTGGACTGCTATGCCGTGTCCATCCTTCTGGTCGGCGCGTGTTTTACGTCGAATGGAAGCGCGGCCAACGCTACTTGATCGGGGACTACCCGATCACGACGCTAGCACGCGCCCGCGCTGTCGCGACCGAAGTGCTGGCCGACTACCTGGACCGGCAGCGGCATAGCCGAGCCGGCGGGCCTGGGCCTGTTCCTGAACTTGTGCTCCTGAAGCGTGGCCGGGATGCGGCCGACAAGGGCAACGCGGTCGAGACCCTTCGCGACTTGATCTCGGGCGATTACGGGGATTGGGCCGAGGCCAACCGGAAGAGCGGCAAGGCGACCCGGAATCGGCTGCTGTCCGCCTTCGCCAGCGTGCTCGATACCCGACTCGCCGATGTCAATCCGTTGCAGTTGGAACGGTGGCGTCGGGACCGCCTTGCAGATGGCGTCTCGCCCGCAACCGTGAACCGGGATTTCGCTGCGCTGCGCGGCGCACTTTCCAAGGCGGTCGAGTGGGGCCACCTAGGAGCCAATCCGATGCGCGCGGTCAAGGCGAGCAAGGAGGATAAGTTGACTCGCGTCCGGTACCTGTCGGCGGACGAGGAAAAGCGCCTGCGCGACGTGCTGAGCGCACGTGACGCACGGCGTCGGCAAGAGCGAGCGAATCGCAACGCATGGTGCAAGTCGCGAGGCATGGAACCGCTGCCCGCAATCCCGCTACATGGCTACCCGGACCATCTCACGCCGATGATCCTGCTGGCGCTCAATACTGGGCTACGGCGTGGCGAACTGACCTCGCTCATGTGGTTCGACATTAACGAAGCGCACAAGATGCTCACTGTGCGCTCATCCAACGCTAAAAGCGGCAAGGCGCGACACGTGCCTTTGAACAAGGAGGCGATCCGGGTCCTAGCCAATATGCAGATGGGACGGGAGACGCCAGCGCCAAGCGAAAAGCTCTTCGACGTGCACTCAATCAAGACGGGATGGAAAGCTGTTGCAGAGGCGGCAAAGCTCAAGGACTTCCGCTTTCACGATCTCCGGCACCATTTCGCCTCTAGCCTGGTCATGGGCGGGATTGATCTAAACACAGTGCGCGAGCTGCTCGGGCATTCTTCTCCTGTCATGACGCTGCGATATGCGCACTTGGCGCCCGATCATCTCGCCGATGCCGTTTCGGTGCTCGACAAAAAGCGAGTAGCGGTGTGACTCTCCCAACGGTAGCAGCCACCATCTACTGCATGCCATCTACGGGGTGCGTAGGCGAAAGTCTTGTGCTTCCCATGTATGCGCCACAGTGGGGGCGAATGGCTCGCGAAGTTCAGTGCGTATTGCCCGCAGCCGGTGGGGTTATCCGTTTTGCGTGCTATTCCTTGTCGGTCAATCGAGCCGGTCTCGCATTCGAGATGCTATGCGCGGATGGAATCTATCGAACTTCGCGCTTCGTCCTAGACGGCTGGGAGCTAGCATGGGATCAGCTAGGCATCGCTACCACTGCCGAGTTCTCGGCTTTCGATGCGATTGAAACGTACAGCCGGATTAGAGACAAGATTAGGAGCGGAACTGTCGTCAGGAAGCGCGGGCAACACGGTCGGAAAACGAACACGAGCAAGGGCGGCGCGGCAGCGGGAGACTTGGAAGAGCGTTGTTACTTTGAGTCGATTGTGCATTGCCGATCGGATGGAGAGTCGCTGTACGGCGCTGCTAAGCGCGCGCTTGAGTCTACGCCTCGCGGGCTGCTACCGCGCAGCCTTCGCGCTAGGATAGATGCGGTTTGGCGCGATGCAGGCAAGAGCTACGCTGGCAGGCATGAGATTCGCGACGTGATCAAGGATGTCTTGAGGAACATCCGCCTGATCGAGCGACGCAACAACGACGCCCGCAGAGCCTAGGGATTTCGTTCCCCCCAGTTGTGAGTCCGGCAGCGTTCAGAGTGGACCCGTTGTCCACCAATTGAGCCTGTCCGATGTCAAACAAGCCAGCTCATCGCGAGCCGACGCGCCTTAGCTACTCCCTCGCGGAGTTCATCGAAGCAACGGGCCTGACTCGCACTGCTGCCTATGAGGCAGTTGCGAACGGTTCCCTACGCACCTTCAAGCATGGCAGGCGCCGCTTCGTGAGCGCACAGGCGGCGCAGGAATGGATTCGCATCCATGAGGGTGCCGGAATGCCAGGCCGCCGGACACGCTGAAAGAAAAAGAGCGACGGCCAGGACCCCGATCTGACCGCCGCCCTCCCTCTGTCCGGACTTCTCACCAGCAACGGGAGCGACCGTCGCTATGCATGACCCTATTGCGCCTGTCTCACAAGATCAAGTGGCCGCACTGAGCGCCGAGCGCCGCGCCCGCTTCGTTATGCCCGCCACCATTCCCCCAACTTTTCTGAGTCATCGGGTCGCCTTCGGCCTCTCGATTGCCGAGGCACGTAATGGGCGCCTTGCGAAGCGCCTAGCATCGCCGACCACGGGCAACTTTATTCCGCCGGTTCCTGAGTACGGGGTTCGCGACATCGAAAAGGCACTCCGTGCGTTCGAGAAGAACCCGCAGGCCATTGGTATCGGCATCATCCTTGGCGGAAAGAGCGACATCATCTGCGTTGACTTCGATCACGCGCTCGACCCGTTTGATGGATGGCATCCGGCCATGCTCGACTGGATCAAGATGTCGACTTCCTTCGCGGAGGTTTCATCGTCGGGAGAAGGCGTCCATCTCTTCTTGAGCGAGAAGAACGCCGAAGAGGCTTATCCGAACTTCGGTCGCCGCAGCTATCAAGGCCTGCTGATCGAAAGGTACTCGTCGAAGAGGTTCATTAGCCTGACCTTCGACAAGTTCCCCGGCTGCGGGAACGAGGTCGCCAATGGCGGTCTCGTTCTCAGCGACATAGAAACCGCTATCGGTGAGACGGCGGATCGTTCCTCGCTTAGTTCGGTCGGCCTGCCGGAATCTGTCGAAGACATCCCATATCCCCGAATGGCGGGGAAGGCCGAGCTTCCTGATCAGCACATCATCTCGATCTGCAGGCGTGCGAACAATCGACACAAGTTCAATGCTCTTTTCGACAAGGGTAATCTGAGCTACTTCGACGGCGATCATTCGCGCGCTGATCAAGCCTTGATTGGCATGATCGCGTTCTATGCGCAAAGTGCCGTGCAGATCGAGCGCATCTTCGGGATGTCTGCCTTGGGTCAGCGCGAGAAGTGGCACGGTCGCCTTGACTATCGGATTCGCTGCATCTCATTCGCGATTCGTCAGAACGAGCAGCGCGCATGAGCGACTATCTTCGTCCGGTCTATACACCCAAGACGCACGAGACGACTTTCGAGCAACTCGAAGATGGACGGACATCGCCGTTGCCATCACACGAGTCAGCGCGCGGAGCAATCAAGCTGGCATGCGCTCCGAAGCCAAGGCGATACCTAGTCGCTGGCTTGCTGCCGCATCCGATCTGCGGTTTGATCATCGCGCCAGGAGGAACTGGCAAGAGCTTTCTCACGCTCTCGCTCGCGGTCGCGGTGGCAACTAAACGCGAGTTCATCGGTCAAGCCATTGAAGAGCCGGGAAGTGTCGCGATCATTGCCGCCGAAGACGATCTTGATGAGTTGCATCGCCGACTAGTTCCCATCGTGCGGCATGAGGTCGATTTCTTGTCTGACGACGAAGCATCGGACGTCGTGTCGAGCGCACAGGGGCGCATCTATGTTGTCGCGCGCGTTGGCGAGGATAGTCGACTACTGCGACGCGATTCGGAGTCGCGCGCACTTGCCCGCACTGCATTTTTCGAGCAACTCTGCAATTGGCTTTGCGACATCCCCGATCTTCGGCTGATCGTGCTCGACCCCCTGTCGCGGTTCAGTGGCGGTGAAGAGAACAGCGCGGAAGACGCAACGCGGGTTGTCGAGATGCTCGAAACGCTGAGGAAGGCGACCGGCGCGACCGTGCTTGCGGTTCACCACGCGAACAAGGGTGCCATCCGTGCGGGCGACGGAAGTCAGGCAGCAGCGCGCGGCAGTTCCGCGTTGACGGATGGTGTGCGGTGGCAAGCGCAGTTGCGGAGCATGACGGTCGACGAGGCGCCGGACTACGGTTTGAGCGCGGACGATACCCGGCGCTTTGTACGCTTCGACGTGACCAAATCGAACTACGCGCCTCCCCGCGCACCGCAATGGCTTGAGCGCCTCGCTGGCGGCGTGCTGGCGCCTGTATCGCTTGCGCTTGCCGGCGATGCGGCTTTCCATGCCGATGTCGGCCTGATCGTCGAGGCGGTGAGAGATTCTGAGACTGAGGGGAGGCGCTTCACGAAGAATGCCTTTATCGAAGCGCACGGGGGTAAGGGCGGGCGACTAGGTGTCGCTGAAAAGCGTATGCGCTCGCTAATCGCATCGCTACTGGCAACCGGTGAGCTTGCGCTTGTGCCTGGTGTCGACGCTCGCAACCGGCCGGCGGAAGTGTTGTCCGCCAGTGCCGGGGAGTTCGAGTCGCGACCCGGAACGCCTGGCCGGCAGCCCGCCAATCGTGCCGGCATGTCCGGCTGATGCCCGGCAACGGGCAGTCCGGCACGTGTCTGGCAGCCAAGTTGCCGGCCATAAGCCATTGATTCCATTGGAGTCTATGTCCGGCACACAGGCAACGATTTTGCCGGACATAACTCATTGATTCGCAAGGGGAAAGATGTCCGGCAAATCGCTCCCCCTACGGGGGGATTGGCACGTTTGCCGGCCATCCCCTGTAGGGCGTGACCGGGCAAGGGCGCTGGTCAGGCCGACACACCACCGGCCCGCATGGAGACAGACCAATGAGTGACTATGTTAAGCAGATTCAATCGCAGCAGGCGTACATCGTGCAGATCGATGGCGATCTCGCCCGTGTCGCTGGCCGACTCGATTCGTTCTACCCGGAACGCACCGAACTCGAAGCCGACCTCGAACGCCTTGACACTGTGCGCTCCGAACTCGTGGCGATGGCGGCACACAGCGACGAGGCATACGCCAAGCTGCGGCCGCATGATCGCAACGTCGCTGAACTGATTCAGAGAAAGGAAGATCTCGACGCGATGATCTCGCGTCTGGAAGCGGAGCGTGCATCGGCAGAGGCAGCAAAACGGGAACGATACGGCGCGCTTCGCCGTCTCGAAGAGCTTCACCTTCGCGAAGTCGGGAAGGCTGCTGTAGCCGAACTAGCCGGGCGTCTCCGCGACGAGTTGACCAACTGTGCGCTTGCGCATCGCGAGGGATCGTCCTGGCAGAGTTGGACCGATGCGAGACTTGCCATTGCCGAGACCCTCTTTCCCTCCGATCCCTTGCGGCTGCCGGGCAATGAGCGCGAAGCAATCCTGCACCGGATCACGGATGGCCTGCTGGGCACCCCTCTTGCGCGCTGAGTGGCGTTGTGTGGGGCGAGCGTGGGGCGGGTGCGCCTACCCCGCGTCTCGTGCCTAAACGGGGCTTGTAGCGCGTTACAGCGCGTCGCTGTTTATCGAAGGCACTCTATTGAGAGTGGGTCCCTCCCGGCCTCGAACGTGTACCGGGGGTCGCGCCGAGCGCGGTTTTGGACAATTTTGCTGTTGCTTGGGCAGCCCCTAGCTATTGAAGGCCGGCTATCTTGCACCGCACCCTCTGATACTCCTTGAACTTGCGATAATTTTCCTCATCGTGTGCTTGCAGGTAGGCGGCGGTAACAAACCCTGCTTGTACGCAAATTTGCATGGGATCGCCTTGACGAACGGCAATGTCATACTGCTTTAGCGCATCCCTTACCACGCTATCTTGGATGCTTTCGTCGCTTCTATCGATAGCATTCTGGAGGTTACGTAGCACCCGTTCTGTTTCTGCCTGTCGCCTTGCTTCCTCCTTCTTTGCTAGATGGCTAGAGAAGGCCATGAGCGTAAGGATCACCGCAACGAAAAAAATCAGAATTCGTGGCCCAGTGATAAGAGGCTTAAGTTTCAGCCCACAGTGAGGACATGTTCTGGCGTTTGTCGAAACAGTCCCACCGCAATCCTTGCATCCTGTCATAGCCATAAGTAGCCCCCAGTAGTTCCGGGAAAAAATAGTCCATTTTGGACTAGTCCGCAACTGGTCGTAGTTTGCCGCTATCTCCTCGAAGTGGCGGCATGGGCCAGTCAACGCACAACGCTGACTATCAACTTCTGCTCACAGTGTTGCGCACTGTGAGGCAGAGGCAGCGTGTAACTCAGATTGAATTGGCCGAGAGATTGGGGAACACGCAAACTTTTGTCTCAAAATGTGAGCGCGGCGAACGTCGGATTGATGTAGTCGAGCTTGTCGAGTTCGCGGAAGCGTTGCGAGTGAACCCTGTAGACATCCTCACCGAATTCTTAAATTTAAGGCTTCGTCGTCCCGCGATCAGCGCGAAGAAGGCTTCTAGACGACTCCCATCTAGATAGCTCAAGCTCTCAGATGTAGTGCTTGAAGGGCAGCATCGGCTCGGATTGAAGCGGTGCGGCGACGAGAATCTCGCCGATAGCATTCGCGAATCGAAGCGTGACCGGGAAGCGGTCATTGAACAGGCAGCTATTGAAGTTGACCTTGCTCAGCGCGAGCACGTCTGCCATGACGGTTTGAATCCGCGCTTCGCCCCGTCGAATGGTGATATGCAACGGGTTGGGTGTATCCGGCCCCATGTACGTGTCCAAGCGTGGAACGAAACCGGATGTCCATAGGTAGCCCGCGCGCTCGCTGACCACGAGTGCGGTTCCCCGGATTACTGGATACTCACCTGGTCGGAATAGCTTCAGATCATCCCACGCATCTGCGATCTGGACGCCGACGGGATTCGTCGCATTGCTGCAAGCTCTCGCGAACCCGTCCCACTCGTCGTTATCGAAACGCGACTGTGCGTGTATGAAAAGCTCAGTAGGTTCTTGTCCGTGTTGGCTTTTGTACTCTGCAATGACAGTCGTCGCCAATCGATAAGCCGCATCGGCATCCAAGTGATACTGCTTCGTCTCAGGGTTGTACCAAGGGCCAAGCGCACCGCGAAAGACAACCCCTTCACCATCCGACAAGAACATCTGAGCCGCGCAGCAGGCATAGCGTTGGTCTTCATGCGAAGGCTGCTGCTTATAGACCAGTCCCACATAGCAAACTCCGGGCCTCACGCCTGCTAGCTGCCACGGTCTGCCGCCAGATTTGTAATAGGAGCCTGTCGATAGCTTCCATGCAATGGTAGCCGGGTCTTCGACTCTGCGTTTCGGCTGATCTGTTCCAGCTTTCAGGAACCTTGCGGGCGCCAATGTCGTTTCACGAACAATCTGAGTGACGATCTTGTGGTCGAGCAAACGAGCTTTTAGCTGGCGCCGAAAGTTCTTTTCATACTGATAGACCTCAGCATCCTTCTCGTCCTGGGCGAAGAGAGATGATTGATAGGTAAGCTTCGATGCTTGCTTTTCGCTCAAGAGGATTTTTCCCTCAACCCGGTCCGCCTTCGCCACTGTCGACTGCGGCCGACCAAGCTCGTAAACGAACTCAGGGATAACGACATACCAGAATTGCGGAGGGTCTTCGAGTCGCTTCGTCTCAGAAATTAGCCTATCGACGTATGTGTCGACTAGCTCCTTAATCGCTTCGTGCCTGTTGCCAATGTGCGCTTTGCGTCTCAAATCATCTTCGGACAAGTCCCGAATCGCACATGCAGGCGTCGCCGACCAGTGCGAAAAGAATGCCTCGGCGAAGCCGGGGAACGGGACATGGTGAGGGGCGTTTTCCTTGGACGCGCGACCTTTTGGCGGTATTGGAATATAGGCCGAGACGCTGGACGCCCACTCCTGAAAGCACTCGAAGGATTGCGGAGTTCCGATAAAGCCGTAACGGATGGAGCGAGGAATTTCGCCGGCATCTACCGGCCCGAACAGATAGAGGCCATCTCGCGGATACGTCACCCTTTGACCGAAGCGAAATTCAAGCTCCGGCTCTTCAATATGCAGTAGATCGAACGCAAGGCGTCTATTGTTCATTGCCTTCGTCCTCATCTTCATACCATGCGCCGTAGTCGATATCTGGGTCGTCATCGTCGACGATTTCAGCATCTCCGCTTTCCTGCGTGCCGAACTTTGCGACCGGCGAGAACGGCGGAAGTGCAGCGACGATACTTTCCGTCGAAGACACCGGAAGAGCGATCTCGCTCATGCCGCCGGAGGTCCACCAGAGATAGGCAAGAAGCATGTCTCTCCAGCGCGCGTTTCTCCAACTTGCAGCGAATGATCTTCGGAGGCGATGAGACTTTTTCGGGTCGCCGATAATGTCTAATCCGTTTTCAGAGAACAGTAAGCGAGGCGATAAACGGATGTGCGGCTTCGGGTAGTCACGAACCTGGGCGTTCAGTCCGTAATGCCAAAAGACGCCACGCTTTCCAGATTGGCCCATGATCTTTCGCGAGCCTTTCGTATATAGCCAATCGAAAGAGACTCTTGTCTTTGGTGCAAGCTTGATGTTCGTCCACCAAGCGTTTCGACCTTTTTGATTAACGAACGCCGACATTCCAAGTCGGTGCATATAAAGGTCGAACGCTTGATTGCCGAGATCAGAGAAATGACGGCTCGCGACGTACTTCTCAATTCCTTCATCCGGCCATCCTTCGGCTTGGAACTTCGAGAGCGAAATTTCTGCAACGATTTTTGCCGGAACGCCTGAGCGCAGTTCGCCGGCATCGTTTGGAGAGGCGAAGGTGAGCACTCCACCTTTAAACGGGATGAGAGGATAAGCCTCGATATCGCGCATCTGGAACCGTTGAAGGTCGAAGCCGAAGGGCGGTTCGCAGTAGTAGAGCGTCTGAGGAATCGATTTGATCCGAAGCCAATTCGAGATGAGAGACTCAGCGCGATCGATCAGTTTCGCCGCGCCATCGGTTTGATCAGCCAGCCATTCGTCTAATGCAGTTCCCGTGCTAGATCGTGGAATGGCAGTGTTCGAGGTTAGGAGATCGGAAAGCTCAAGAAATCCGGCAGCCCATCCGTGCGAAAAATCAATGTATTGAAGATGCGCGATGCGAAAGGGAGCGTCGTAGGCGCTTAAACGAAGCGGAATGATGAATTCCGGATCGGAGATCGACTTTCCAACTGCCGTCGCAATCTCAATCTCGTTGCGGACGCCTTGTTTCTCCAAGCCGTCCGGTGTGCAGACGAGTAGCATCTTTATCGCGCGGTGGCGTAGAGCATCTTCTAGTTTCCTAGACCAGTCGGAGCCACCCCGCAGAGCGAACAAATCCGCCCAAACTTCGTAGCCAAGCGCAGTCAACTTGGCTCCCAGCCACCGCACAAATGCGTTGTCTTCCGGCGTCGCGTGCGATATGAAGATCGCCGTTCTATTCTCTGCTGACGTCATTGCATTTTGGCGTGGTGTCTACATCTTCTCAGCATCTTTCTTCGCTTCGTCTCGCTTATCACGGAGCAATGCCGCATGAGTGAAGCGATGAAGCTCGATAATCTGCATTGGCACAAAGATGCTGCGGATGATCGAAACAAAGAAGAGCGAGAGGCAAGCGATGGTGATAGAGTCGCCGGCGATAGGCCAGCGAGTTGCGAGTGACGGCGCAACGAACATTGCAAACAAACAAAGCAAGTGATTGCCGAGGGTGCCAAACTGGTACAGCAGTAGATGCGTAACCTTGGTCGTGACTTCGCGCAATTCTGTGACACTCAGACTCTTCGCAGCTTCGATCTTCCCGGTAAAGATCATTGTCGTGATCATGAAGCCGCTAAGGACGGCGACGGTTGTCATGCCGGCACGCCAAAACTCCTTGTCGATGGGCGAGACGATGCCAAGCGAGACAAGAATCGAGCCGACCAGCGTGCCAAGCGCCAGGATCAAGACGTACAAGAGCACTCGATTTAGCCTAGTGCGTCGAGTAGGCATTGCATCCTTGCACGCAGCCGAAAGCGTCTGCTTTGCGGCTTCGATCTCGGGCGGCAAGTGGCGAAAGCTGAGCGCCATTGTCATGTGAACTGTCCGTCGTGCGTGATTAGCTGATAGCCGCCATCATCGGCTTGCGCTAGGGATCGCAAATAGTCGACGATCCCTGTCTCAATTTCTGTGACAGCCGGGACTCCGGGCCTGACTTCCTGAACAGTAATAGGCGACTTTTCACGATACTTCAATAGATCGCCGAGAGATGTACCGTCTCGGAATTTGATCGTAATGCTGGAAAGGCCGGTTCCGGCCTCGCTTTCCTCAAGCATCGCTTCGACGGTGTCCGTATCAAGCTCGCCATTGCCGGGGGCTTCGATAGTCGTGCTGATTTTCGGGTTGTTGAATCCCTTGCCTTCAATGAGTGTTTCCAGCGCGTTGCCGAATGTGTTCGGCTCTGCATTGAATCCGCTTTGTAGGCGTGCGGTCACGCTCTTCACGCCGTTGTGCAAGTCGGCCATCCTCCTGAACTCAAGGGTAGGAGCATCTTCGAGGCGCAGGTTAGGATGCTTCGCCATATAGTGGCGTCGAATCATGTCACGCATCGCATGCACGGCGAGAGGGCCGCTGCCACTTACACGGGCGGATTCAATGATCATTACCTCGCCGATCACAATTACTGCAAAGCGTTCTACGATCTCCACATGGTCGCCGTCATCCGTGACGATCGGATCGGCGGTGATCGACTCTTCAAGATCATCTAGAACAGCCTGATCCGGGGTAAGACCAGCGATGTAGGAGTAAGCATGAAAAAGCACGGCGGCGCCTCTGCGATTCACGCGCTTGAAGAAGACGCATCGCTTTCCCGGCTTGATCTTGTCGCGGCGAGGATAGTGCCGATCCCAAACGGTTTCGCAAGCATCGAAAACAGCCGCCATTGCGGTATGCAATGCGAGTGACGGAAGCGCTGGGTAGCGATCCGTCGCAACTTGGACCACTCGCTTAAGTAGCAACGTCCTGTTAATTGTCGGCACGCAATCCCTCCCCGAAGGATGCTTTTTGAGATGTTCGGAAAGCATACCGCTGCGGGGAACACAGGTGGGCGCGCGTCCTATAGCTGCCGGACCAGTCAGACAACAGAGGAAGAGAGGCGGGGGTGCTACATGGTCCCGCACGTGGCTTGCAGGGTCACTCGGAGCGCAGCGCGGCGACGGGTAGGGGTAATTCCTCGCCGGAGGTCAGATCAGTGCCCGTGCGTTTGGCTATCAGCGCCAACGGCACTAGCGTTCCCCGACTACCCGAAACGCACCACGTCTGCACCACAACAAAGAAGCCGGCACTGGGCCGGCTTCTCTAAGTTCTTGATTTTATGGTGGGCGGTACAGGGATCGAACCTGTGACCCTTGCCGTGTGAAGGCAATGCTCTACCGCTGAGCTAACCGCCCGGATCGTGCGCCGCACCGGTGGATGCGGGGCTGCGCATGTTAATGGCAGGCCGCGACCGGGTCAACGCCGCGAGGCCTTGCGGCGCCCCGCGGGCCGGCTCAGCGGACCTTGCTCCGGCGCAGCGCCTCGAGCCGGACCGGCGGCACGAAGGCGTCGCTGCGCGCCTGCCCCCAATAGTCGCGGAACACCGCGTGTTCGGGGATGCCCTGCAGCAGCTCGCCCGGACGCAGGTAGCGGTACAACGAAGCCAGCGAACGGATCTCCACCGGCGAAACCCGGCGCAGGATGTGTTCCGGCCCCAGTTCGCTCGGGTCGCTCAGCCCTGCCGCGCACAACAGGTCGCGCAGCGCGGCCAGGGTATGGTCATGGAAGCGGTGGACCCGGGCGGCCTTGTCGGCCGGATCCAGGTGCTTCCAGCGCCCCGGATCCTGGGTGGCGATGCCCGTCGGGCAGCGATCGGTGTGGCAGCTCAGCGACTGGATGCAGCCCAGCGCGAACATGTAGCCGCGCGCGGCGTTGCACCAGTCGGCGCCCAGCGCCAGGGTGCGGGCGATATCGAAGGCGCTGGTGATCTTGCCGGCCGCCGCCACCTTCACCCGTTCCCGCAAGTCCAGACCGACCAGGGTGTTGTGGACCAGCAGCAGCGCCTCGTGCATCGGCAGGCCGACATGGTCGATGAACTCGGCCGGCGCCGCGCCGGTGCCGCCCTCGGCGCCGTCGACCACGATGAAGTCCGGCAGTGACCCGGGCTCGCGCGCGGCACGTTCGTGCATGGCCTTGGCGATCCCGAACCATTCCCAGGGATGGCCGATGGCCAGCTTGAAGCCCACCGGCTTGCCCCCCGACAGCTCGCGCAGCCGGGCGATGAAATCCAGCAGCCCGAGCGGCGAATCGAACGCCGAATGGCGGGCCGGCGACACGCAGTCCACGCCCATCGGCACGCCGCGGGTGGCGGCGATCTCGGCGCTGACCTTGGCCGCCGGCAGCACCCCGCCGTGGCCGGGCTTGGCGCCCTGCGAGAGCTTGATCTCGATCATCTTCACCTGCGGTCGTGCCGCCTGCTCGGCGAAGCGCTGCGGATCGAAGCGCCCGGCCGGGTCGCGGCAGCCGAAGTAGCCCGAACCGAGTTCCCACACCAGATCACCACCGCACTCCAGGTGGTAGGGCGAGATCGAGCCCTCGCCGGTGTCGTGGTAGAAGCCGCCACGGCGCGCGCCTTCGTTGAGCGCGCGCACCGCATTGGCCGACAGCGAGCCGAAGCTCATCGCCGAGATGTTGAACAGGCTGGCCGAATACGGCTGCGCGGTGTCCGCCCCGACCGGCACGCGGAAGTCGTGGCCTTCGATCCGGGTCGGCGCCAGCGAGTGGTTGATCCATTCGTAGTCCACCGCGTAGGCGTCCTGCAGCGAGCCGAACGGGACCACGTCCATTACCCCCTTGGCGCGGCGGTACACCAGGGCGCGCTGCTGGCGCGAGAACGGTGCCTCGGCGGTGTCGCTCTCGATGAAGTACTGGCGCATCTCCGGGCCGACCGACTCCAGCCCATAGCGGAAGTGGGCCAGGATCGGATAGTTGCGGCGCAGGGTGGTACGGGTCTGCAGCACGTCCCAGCTGCCCAGCGCGACCAGCACCGCGGCGATGCCCGCGCCCCACCACCAGCCCGGCCAGCGCAGCGCCAGCGGCAACGAGGCCAGCAGCAGGATCCAGCTGGCGATGTAGGCGGAATAGCGGCTCATCCTGGCTCCGTGGCTTGCGGCTGCGCGCCAGTCTAGCCCTTGGCCCCCGGTCCGGGACCGCCGGAGGTTCCCTCCTGCGCCTGGCGCGGTGCCAGTGGCACAATGCCTTCGGCCACGCCCGGGTGGTGAAACCGGTAGACACAGGGGACTTAAAATCTGTTTTGTCAAGTCCTTTCTGCTAGAACTACCGAGCCAGAAGGTCAATAGCGACAACGGTTTGCGAGCGTCCATGCTGTAGCTTTGCTGCTTGGCTTGACGATCAGGGGCCAGCTAGGCGCCAGTAGATGGAGGTAGGTGTTTTCGGTGCGTTGAGCACTACGCCCGAGTGGTGAAATCGGTAGACACAAGGGACTTGAACAATTTGAGCCTTCGGGGGGAAACGCCCGAAGTGAAGCCCGTCAAAGTCGGCGAACGCCCTGGATGCTTTTGCACCCGAGCCAACGCCGAGCCAAGCCCAAGCCACAGCTTGGGAAGGTGTAGAGAGCAGACGGCGGGCACCTACGGCCGCAAGGCTATGGTGAAGGCGTGCTCCAGACCACGAACGCCCTGCGTTGAGCAAGGCGGCGGCGAAAGTCGAAGTGGTAAGAAAATCCCTCGCCGAAAGGCGTGCCGGTTCGATTCCGGCCTCGGGCACCAATCCAGAGCCGCCCCTGTTCACGCAGGGGCGGCTTTCCCGTTTTTGGACTGTGTGCGCTTGAAGCCCCGATCCCCCGCCATGAACGCCTCCAGCATGTGCGGGATCAACTTCTCTGCATCGACCACCTCGCCATACGCCTGCGCGTGCATCGCGGCGTAGCGGTCGAGGTCGGCTTTCAGACTGGCCGGGCAGGCAAAGGTCAACTTGACGTTCTCGGTCTTGGGCAGCGGCCCGAGCCGCAGCTTCTTGGTCGCGCTCATTGCGAAGCTCCCCGATTGAAGAACAGTGGCTGGTAGGGCCGAAGCACCAGATCCCGATTGACGATGATCCGCACCGGCAGGCCCGGCCGCGTGGTCAGCGTCGGCTGGATGTTCATGTTGCGCCGGGTGATCTCCTGCCCGACCTGATTGATGCTGTCCTGTGCGCTATCGCGCCCGGCGATGACGATCCGGTTGCCGTCCTGACGGTTCTCCGGCGCAGCCAGCTCGGCGCCCACGCCCAGCAGCGTCGTCAGCACCGCGCCCGCGACGATGCGATTCCAATGCCAGTCCACGTCGTCTTCCAGGCCGGCGTAGCCGGCCGGGTCGGTGCCGACAAGGCTGTCGAGCGTCAGCGAGGACGTATCGGGCAGGATGACCCGGTTCCACACCACCTGCACACGGCTCTGCCCGTAGCTGACCTGGCTGTTGTAGCGCCCGAGGATGCGCGATCCCTGCGGGATCAGCAGGAACTTGCCCGTGGCCGTGTCATAGACCGGCTCCGTCACCGTGGCGATCACGTCGCCCGGAAGGTCGGACTTGATGCCCGTCACCAGCGCGCCCGCGATCACCGTTCCGGCCATCACCTGATAGGGCGACACCGGCAGCGCCAGATTGCCGGAATTGCGGGTTTCCGTAGAGCCTGCTTTCAGGAACGCCTCCTTCTGGTCTTGCCGGTTCTGCACGGCGGTCGGGTCGGCAGGCTGGGCCGCCGTCGAGGCCGGCCCAGCGGCGAGCGGGTCAAAGGCCGCCAGCGTGCTTGCGCCACCAGACGCACCCGGCACCGCCTGCGTCACCGTGGCGGCGGCCTGGCTTTGGCCGCCCGAGCGGAAGAACACCGACGAGGCCGCTGCCGCGTCGGCCTCCTTGCGCAAGGCATCCTCGGGATCATGGCCCGGCGGTACATACGTCGGCGTCACCGGCTGCTGCGAGTTCACGATGGCCGGGCCGAGATCACCCGGCAGCGGCGGCCCCAGCTCGGACACCTTCGGCGGCAGCTTCGAGTAGTCCGAAGGCAGGCCATCCAGCCCTTCGGACTTCGACACGCGATCGACGTTGTAAAGCTCGGTCTGCTCATTGGCGCCGCGCCGTTGCGGTTGCAGCGACCAGATCGTGGCCCCGAGCACGGCGACCGACAGGCCGCCGACAAGGACGGCCAGCGTGCGCCGGTTCAGGCGCGTGACCGGGCGCGGCTGGGCGCGCAGCGCCACCGCCTCGGGCGCGACCTTGCCCGCCTGCGGCGTGGCGAGGTCGGGGGTGTCGTCCTGGCTCATGGTCAGTTCCTCCGTGCCACGCCATCCGTGCGCTCGATTCGCACCACATCGCCCTTGTCGCCACCTAAGCGCAGTTCGGCGGCTCCGAACAGCCGATCCACGATGTAGTACGGCGAGCGGAAGCGGTAATTGACCAATTGCCCGTCGCCTTCCGGCCCGATCACGAACAGCGGCGGAAGATCGCCCTGCGCGATGCCGGCGGGAAGCTGGATATAGACTTTCTGCCCGTCGTCGAAGGCGCGCAGCGGCTTCCACGGCGGATTGCTGCCGCTGATCGCGTAGCGGAAGCGCAGGTTCTCCAGCGACAGGCCGCTATCGACCGGCGCTGCGGTGCTGGCCGCTTGCGCCTGGCGCTGCAAGGCCAGCATCCGGTCGCGCGGGTACTCCCACGACACCGATGCCATCCACGTCTTTTCTGTCGAAGCCAACTCCAGCAGGTACGTTCTGCGGTTGGTGGTGATGACGAGATTGGTCTTGAGGCCCGAGCGGATGGGCTTCACCAGCACGTTCACGCGCAGGTCGGCGCCGCTGCCGCTGGACGTGTCGCCCACGATCCAGCGCACGGTATCGCCGGCGGCCACCGTCACTAGTTCCTCGCCAGGCTGGAGCGACACCACGGTCACGCGGCCCACGGCCGCATAGACCTGATAGAGCGCACCATCGCTATACGGCCACACCTGAATAGCGTTGACGTAGCCCTCGCGCGTGGGCGCGACGCGCGCCTCGGCATTGGCACGCGAAACGCGCACCTTCTCGTCTGCCGGCTCCGGCACAGGCTTGGCGTCCTCGGCTTCGGGAGCCGGCTTCAACTGCGCGGGCATCGGCAGTACCTCGGGCACGGCCACCACCTCTACCGGCGCGGGCGGCTCTGGCAGCGGCTGGGCCTGTACCGGCTCATCGAGTGAGATGGTCGGCGGCGGTTTGCCCTGCGTGGCGCAGCCCGCCAAGGCAAGCAGGATCACCGGCAAAGCGGATTTACGGAAAAGATCATTCATGGCTTGGCTCCTTCGGAAGAATCCAGTTCGCGGCTCCACGACAGGCCGTTGACGTAGATGCCCAGGGGGTTCTTGCGCAGGCGTTCTTCGGTGCGCGGCGG
>JAFLEA010000027.1 GCA_017302035.1 Lysobacterales bacterium | reverse complement strand
GCCAGCGCGATCGCGCCGGCCTGAGCGTCCTCGGCGGCGGTGCCGAGCAGGCGTTCGGCGCGCTGCCAGTGGCCGCCCTGCAACGCGCGCAGGCCTTCGAGCAGGCGTGCGCGGCCCTGGCGCTCGCGGTAGCGTCCCCAGGCGCGGAACGGCAGCCGCAACAGCGACCAGGCGAAGCCCAGCGCCAGCCACGCCAGCACCAGCAGCAACAATGCCCGCGGCACCGTGGTGCTGTAATCGTAGCCGCCGGTGCGCACGATCACCTGGCCCAGCGCGGACGGATCGTGCTGGGCCATCCATTGCGCGCCGATCACGCCGGCCACGGCCACGGCCAGCATCGCGACCAGCCAGCGGTAGGGCTTCATCCCGGCTCCTTCATCGCGGCTCCTCCATCATGGCTTGCCGTCGCGCAATGCGCGCAACTGCCGCAGGGTGCTGTCCAGCAGCGGCGACTGCGGCAGCAGCGGCGCCTCGCGCAACGCATCGAGCTCGCGCACAACGTCCCGCAGTTGCGGTGAATCGGGCCACAACCGGGCGATCCAGCGTTCGCTGCGGTTCAGCGCCGTGCGGAATCCGTCGCCGTCGCCGCGCTCCAGCGCGGCGCGGGCCAGGGTCAGTTCGACCTGCAGCGCATCCTCGCCCTGGCGGCGCTCGGCATCGGCCATCAGGGCGTTGCTGCCGGCAGGGTGGATCTCCAGCAGGGGCGACAGCAGGCGCTGCCACAGCGGCGGCCTGGCGGCGCCGTTGGCGGCCATGGGGGCCTGGGCTTCGCGCGGCAGCGCCGCGATGCCCGCATCCAGGGCCTGCAGCCGGCGCGCGAGTTCGGCGCGCGGCCCGGGACCCATCGCGTCCAGCGCGTCGCGTTCGGCGGCCAGGGCCTGGCGCAGGTTGAGCAGGCCTGGATCGTCCAGGCCTTCAAGCACGCCGGCAGCCAGCGCATAGGCACGGCGTGCGCCATCCAGATCGCCGGCGAGGTGCAGGCGCTGGGCGCCGAGCACCAGCAGCAGCTCGGCTTCGTCCAGGCCCAGTGCCTGGTGGCCTTCGCGCGCGTTGGCATCGAGCCGGGCCACGCTGTCTTCCAGCAGCGCATTGCGCTGGCCCAGGCCCAGCACTTCGTCGCGCAGCACGCGGCTGGAGGCGGACGCGTCCTGCAGCAGCCGGCCCTGCGCGCGCAGGTCGGCGCGCAGCGTGTCCATGCGTTCGCCCAGCGCTTCGAGCTGGCGCGCATCATCCTGGGCGCGTGCCTGCGCCTGTTGCTGGCGTGTGCTCAGGGCCTGCCAGCCGAACCACCCGGCCGCGCCCAGCACCAGCACCAGCATGGTCGCAGCCGGCACGCGCCAGCGCGCGCGGCGGGGGGTGGGGAGGGCTTCGTCCACGGCAGCAGCATCCTTGTCCGGCGGGGCGCCGTTCGCATCGTCGGATGTGACGTGCGTCGCACAGGCGGCTCCGCGCAAAAGCATCGCTTGGCGCCTGCGCAGCCGCAAGCGGCGGTCGTTCAGGCCTTGGTCGCGAGCACCCGGGCGGCGGTACGGGCGAGGGCCGCCGGGCGCGGGCTGCCGGCAACCGCAACCTGCCGCCAGCCCGCCGCGCGGGCCAGTTCGGCCAGGCGTTCGCTGGCGGCCACCGCGACGGCCGCGCGCAATGCCTCGGCGGCGGCCCCGGGCAGCTGCGCCAGCACCTGTTGCAGGGCCTCGCCGCTGCTCAGCGCCAGCGCCGCCGGAACATCCAGCGCGAGCAGCCGGGCGATGTCCGCATCGGCCAGGGCCAGCGGTACCCGTTCGTACACGTCGGCGCGCTCCACCCGGGCGCCGCGTGCTTCCAGCGCGGGGGCGAGCATCCCGCGCCCGCCCGGTGCGGTGACCAGGCCGACCCGGCGCGCAGCGGCCAGCGCCGGCAGCGCCAGCAGGCCTTCGCTGTCCATCCGCTGCGGCGCCAGCGCCGTGGCGATACCGGCCCGGCGCAGGGCGGCGGCGGTGCCGGCACCGACCGCCAGCCAGTGCTGTCCGGGGCGGGCCTGCAGCGGCTGCAGCGCAGCGGCGGCGCGCACCGCCGCCGGACTGGTGAACACCAGCACCGGCGCCTGCAGCACCCGGGCCAGCGCCTGGCGGCTGGCGTCGTCGCTGCGTGGCTGCAGCGTCCACGGCGACAGCGCCAGCAGGCTGCCGCCGTGACGTGCGGCGGCCCGGCGCAGGGCGCGATGGTCGCCGCGCGCGCGCAACGACACCAGGCACCATGCAGGCGGACGCGGGGCGTTCATTGCGGCATTATGCGGGCCCGCGCACGCTCCGCGCCCGCCGGCCAGGCCCCATGAGTCCGAACCCTTCTCCGATCGCGTTGCAGCAGCACCTGCGCTCGATCCCGCAGGTACTTGCGATGCAGGTCGAACTGGCCGGCGAAAGCGACGGGCGCCAGCGCCTGCGCGCACCGCTGGCGCCCAACGTCAACGACAAGGGCACCGCCTTCGGCGGCAGCCTGGTGTCATTGATGACCCTGGCCGGCTGGTGCCTGGTGAGCGGTCGCCTGGAACGGGCCGGGCTGGAAGCGGAGGTCTATGTCGCCGACAGCCTGGTGCACTACCTCGCGCCGTTGCGTGCCGACCTGGAAGCGGAGGCCTGGCTGGAGGAAGGCGACTGGGACAGTTTCCTGGCTGCGTTTCGCGAGCGCGGCAAGGCCCGTTGCCGGATCGCCGCCTGCGTGCGCCTGCCCGACGGCGGCGAGGCCACCCGCTTCAGCGGCCGCTTCGTCGCCCTGGCCAAGGCATGAGCGGCGGGCCGCGCCGGCCCTGCTAGCATGGCCCCGATGCGCCTGCTCCTGTCCCTGCTGCTGTTCGCCCTGCTGGCGGTCCCGGCCGCACCGGCCGCCGCGGCCGGGGCACGGCAGCGGGCCAGGCTCGACCAGGCCCAGGCGGCCTGGTCCTCGGCGGTGCGCTGGAGCGATTTCGAGGCGGCCTGGGAAATGGTCGACCCGGCGCTGCGCGCCGAACGTCCGCTCACCGAACTGGAACTGGAGCGCTACCGCCAGTTGCAGGTATCCAGCTACCGCGAAGGCGGCAACGGCCTGCTCGACGACGGCACGGTGGTGCGCGGGGTGGAGATCGGAGTGGTCAACCGCCACACCCAGGCCGAGCGCATGGTGCGCTACCAGGAGCACTGGCGCTGGGATCCGCAGGCCAAGCGCTGGTGGCAGGCCGCGGGGTTGCCGGATTTCTGGGACGGGAAGTAGCCGGCTGCTGCGGCCGGATCGCGGCGCCGGCCGGCGTGCCTGTGCGACAATCGCCGCCCTTTCCCGGCAATCGACCCCTACCCCGTGGACCTCGAATCCCTGCTGGCCTTCTTCGGCCGCCACCCGATGCTGTCGCTGGCGCTGGCGGGCCTGACCGTGGCCATCGTCTACACCGAGATCGCGCGCCTGTTCCGCGGCTACCAGGCGCTCAAGCCCGCCGAACTGACCCAACTGGTCAACCAGGGCGGCGCGCGGGTGGTGGACCTGTCGGCGATCGCCGATTTCGAGAAGGGGCACGTGCCGGGCAGCCGCAACGTCATCCCCAGCCAGTTCGACCCGCAGGGCAAGCTGCTGGCGGGTGCGAAGCAGTCGCCGGTGGTGCTGGTCTGCCGCAACGGCATGGCTTCGGCCGACGCGGCCAAGAAGCTGAAGAAGGCCGGCTTCGAGCAGGTCCACTGGCTCGACGGCGGCATCGCCGCGTGGGAGGCGGCGGGGCTGCCCCTGGTCAAGGGCCGCGGCTGAGTCCTCGCCTCCGCAGGGTGGCCGGACCCCGGCCATGCCATAATCCGCGGTCCACGCGATCCGCGTCGATCGCCCATCTATCTACTACGCATCAGTTCTGGAGTTGCCGAAATGTCCGACGAAACCACCAACGGCGCCGCCGCCCCCGCCCAGCAGGACGCCGTGGGTCCCGCCTTCACCGTCGAGAAGGTCTACGTCAAGGACGTTTCCTTCGAGGCTCCCGGCGCGCCGGCGATCTTCAACGAGCAGGGCCAGCCGGACCTGCAGCTCAACCTCAACCAGCGCGTGCAGCGCCTGAACGAGGCCCTGTTCGAGGTCGTGCTGGGCGTGACCCTGACCTGCAAGCTCGGCGAGAAGACCGCCTACGTGGCCGAGGTCCAGCAGGCCGGCGTGTTCGCCCTGGTCGGCCTGGAGCCGCAGGCGATCGACGTGCTGCTCGGCACCCAGTGCCCGAACATCCTGTTCCCGTACGTGCGCCAGACCGTCGGTGACCTGATCCAGGCCGGCGGCTTCCCGCCGTTCCTGCTGCAGCCGATCAACTTCGACGCGCTGTACGCCGAGACCCTGCGCCAGCGCCAGGCCCAGGGCAACGACGCCGACGCGGCCTTGGCCGCTCCGGTCGGCAACGCCTGAGTCCGGACCCCGGCGCCATGACCGCCGGAGCGGCCGCGCCTGGCACCCTCGCGGTACTGGGCGCCGGTTCCTGGGGCACCGCGCTGGCCACCCTGGCCGCGCGCAACGGCCTGGCCACTACCCTGTGGGGCCGCGATGCGGCGATCGTCGAGGCGATCGACCGCACCCACCAGAACCCGCGCTACCTGCCCGGCATCGAACTGCCGGGCAGCCTGCGCGCCACCACCGACCTGGCCGCGGCCGTATCCGGCTGCGACTGGGTGCTGGTGGTCGTGCCCTCGCACGCCTTCACCCAGACCCTGCACGCGCTCAAGCCGCTGTTGCCGCCCGGCACCGGCCTGGCCTGGGCGAGCAAGGGTTTCGAGCCCGGTTCGGGCCGCTTCCTGCACGAGGTGGCCGAGGACGTGCTCGGTCCGGCCACGCCGCTGGCGGTGGTGACCGGCCCCTCCTTCGCCAAGGAAGTCGCGCTGGGCCTGCCGACCGCGGTGACCGTGCACGGCGCCGACGCCGGCTTCGCCCAGGCCGTGGCCACGGCCCTGCACGGCCCCGCGTTCCGCGCCTACACCGGCAACGACATGGTCGGCGCCGAGCTGGGCGGGGCGATGAAGAACGTGCTGGCGGTGGCCACCGGCGTGGCCGACGGCATGGAGCTGGGCCTGAACGCCCGCGCCGGCCTGATCACCCGCGGCCTCAACGAGATGCTGCGCCTGGCCGCGGCGATCGGCGCCCGCCCGGAAACCCTGATGGGCCTGGCCGGGTTGGGCGACCTGGTGCTGACCTGCACCGGCGACCTGTCGCGCAACCGTCGCCTGGGCCTGGCCCTGGGCCGTGGCCAGCCGATGGCCGAAGCGATCGCCCAGATCGGCCAGGTGGTCGAATCGGTGCAGACCGCCGACGAGGTGATGCGCCTGGCCGGCCGCCATGGCGTCGAGTTGCCCATCTCCGCCGGCGTGCGCGCCGTGCTGCACGGCGAGATCACCCCCGCCGACGGCCTGCGCCAGCTGCTGGCGCGCGAGCAGAAGCCGGAGTATCCGGAAACGTTGTTCCGGTAAGGAAAGCGGGCCGGTCGCCGGTCGACGCGCACATCCCCGCCGCGCAAAAAAAGAGCCCGGCGCAAGCCGGGCTCCGGGGACTGGCGTGAGGGGAGGGAATCACGCCAGGCAGGGGCCGGGAACGGGGAGAGAGGGCCGCCCCCGGCCTTGCCGCTATCGTCGTCGTTACCAGCTGAAGCGCGGGCCGACGAACCACTGGGTGTCGCCGTCGACGAACTTCACGTCGCCGCTCACGCCCCAGTTCTGGTTGAACTTGGCCTGCGCGCCGAGGCGGCCGTAGAACTCGCCGTCGTAGTGATCGCCATCCTCGTAGCCGGCCATCACGTAGCCTTCGAAGTTGCGCGCCAGCGCGCCGCGCACGCCGACCTCGGCGCTCCAGCCGTTGTAGTCGGAGATCCCGCCGGCATCGAACTTCTCGTACGCCACGCGGGTGACCAGGTCGGCCTTCGGCGAGATCTCGCGGTTGTAGCCCACGCCCAGGCGCAGCTGGTCGAAGTCGATCGAGGTGCCGTCGATCTTCTGGTTGCCGTAGTTGCCGAACAGGTGGAAGTTCGGGGCGATGGCGAACGAGCCGCCCAAGGCCCAGCCGTCGGCGTCGCCGCCGTCGGTGTTGGTGGCGACGTAGCCACCCTCCACGTAGTTCCAGGACACGCCCTCGGCGGCAGAAGCGGCGAACGGCAGGGCGGCAAGCAGGGTCAGGGCAAGCAGGGACTTCTTCATTGTTCTATCGACCTTTATGTCGGTTGTGATGTCCGGCCTTTGGATTGACCGGTGTGGGTAATTATTCGGATGGCAATGCAATCGGCCCTGAATATCAAACTGACCGGTACATAAATTGGGGGCGGCAGGTCCAAGGCCTGCACGTCCGGTTCAGCCAGCTCCGGTGAATCCGTTCTGGCGCCAGGCCTCGAACACCACCACCGCCACCGCGTTGGACAGGTTCAGGCTGCGGTTGCCCGGTCGCATCGGCAGGCGCAGGCGTTGTGCCGGCGGGACCGCCTCGAGCACGCTTTCCGGCAGGCCGCGGGTTTCCGGGCCGAACAGGAAGGCGTCGCCGTCGGCATAGCGCGGCTGGTCGTGGCGGACCTGACCGCGGGTGCTCAGCGCGAACAGGCGCGTCGGCCGGATCGCGGCCAGGGCGGCGTCCAGGCTGGCGTGCACGCGCACGCTGGCGAACTCGTGGTAGTCCAGTCCGGCGCGGCGCAGCTGCTTGTCCTCCATCGCGAACCCGAGCGGTTCGACCAGGTGCAGGCGCGCGCCGGTGTTGGCGCACAACCGGATCACGTTGCCGGTGTTCGGCGGGATCTCCGGCTGGTACAGCAGGATGTCGAAGGCAGGACCTGGCATCGGGGCGATTGTATGCGGGCCGTGCGCCGCGCCGGCGCGGCGGATCAGCGCAGCCCGGCGGCCGCGGCGGTCTCGGCCATCAGGCTGGCGGCCAGCTGCGCGGTCAGCGCCTGCGCGCGCTCGGCGGCGATGACGGCGGCGCGCTCGGCCAGCTGCTCGGCGGTCGGGCGCACGGTCACGGCCGGCAGGTCGATGATGTGGGCGACCATGGCCCGGGCGGCCAGTTCGGTGCGCAGGGCGCCGTCGGGGCGGACCGTGACCGCGGGCAGGTCGACGATGCGATCGACCTTGGCGGCGTGGGCGGCCAGTTCGGTACGCAGGGCGGCATCGGGGCGGACGGTCACGGCCGGCAGGTCGACGATGTGCTCCGCGCGCGGAGCCTCGGCGGCGCGGGCGCCGGACAGGACGGCCAGGGACAGGATCAGGGCGGCGGACAGGGACTTGGCGGTGGTGGTGTTCATGGCGTGCTCCGGTGTTCTGTGTCAGTGGTGTGGTAGTAAAGTAATACACCTAACCAGCAAGTGCAAGGGAAACTTGAGCCTTTCCCAGCCACGTTCACCATCCATTCACGTTCTGAGGGTGGATCGCGTGGCCTGCCCATAGCCAACGCACACCGCGTGCCAACTTCAAGTAATTGATTTAAAAAGATTTGTCCCGCGACGAAGACCTGTCCGGCGCGGGCGCGGACGTCCGCAGGCCCGTCCAGACGCGGCGTCTGATGCGTGGCAGGGGTATGGAAGGCCTGCGGGACGGGGCAGGAAGGCGCCGGATCCGGCGCCCACGGGTGTTACCAGGGCAGGGTGCGCCCTTCGCTGTCGATGAAACGGGCGCCGTCCGAGGCACCCAGGCCGTCGAGCGCGCGCAGCAGCGCCGCGGCGGAGTCGGCAACCGTCAGCGGTGCCTGGGGACCGCCCATGTCGGTACGCACCCAGCCGGGGTGCAGCGCCACCACGCGGATCCCGCGCGGTGCCAGGGCCTTGTCCAGCAAGACCGTGCCCATGTTCTGCGCGGCCTTGCCGATGGCGTAGCTGGGCGTGCGGAACTCGCGGCGCTGGGCGATCGAGCCGATCTCGGAGGACAGGTTGGCCACCACCGCGCCCGGCCTTCCGTCCCGGGCATCGGCCAGCAACGGCGCCAAGGCCTGGGTCAGCAGGAACGGGCCGATCGCATTGGTGCGCAGGCTGGCTTCCAGGTCGGATTCGGCGACCTGACCGAAGCGCTCGCCGCCGTGGAGGATGCCGGCGTTGTTGATGAGCAGGTCCAGGCGGCCATCGTCGAGTACCAGCGGCAGCTCGCGCAGCAACTCCTCGCGGCTGCGGGCGGAGGCCACGTCCAGCGGCAGCACGTGCAGGTGTCCGGGATATTCGCCGGCCAGGGAATTCAACGCGGTGGCGCGTCCGGGATGGCGGCAGGTGGCGACCACCCGCGCTCCGCGCGCCAGCAGTTGGCGGACGAACTCCAGGCCCAGGCCACGGTTGGCGCCGGTGACCAGGCAGTGGCGCCCGAAGGAGGCGGATTCGGGCATTCGGCGGCTCCGTTCCGGCATGGCTTGTGGCCTAGTGTAAAGGCCGCCGGCGCTGGGTAGGATCGATGCCTTCGTGTCTTTTCTCTTCCAAGGAGTGCCAGGCCACCATGACCACGACCGCCTCAAGGTTGTCCCGCCGGCCGCGCCCGGCCGCCCTGGTGCTGGCCATCGCCGCCGCGTTCGGTGCCGCCACGCTCGCGCCGTCGCCGTTGCTCGCCGGGCAGGCCGCCAGTGCCGGTACCGAGGCCCTGGTGCCCTATCAGGAGTTCACCCTGCCCAACGGCCTGCGGGTGATCGTGCACACCGACCGCAAGGCGCCGATCGTGGCGGTGAACCTGTGGTACCACGTCGGCAGCAAGGACGAGCCGGCCGGCCGCAGCGGTTTCGCCCACCTGTTCGAGCACCTGATGTTCAACGGCTCGGAAAACCATCCGGGCGAGTTCTTCGAACCGTTCGAGCTGGTCGGCGCCACCGACCAGAACGGCACCACCTGGCTGGACCGCACCAACTACTTCCAGAACGTGCCGACCACCGCGCTGGACATGGCGCTGTGGATGGAGTCCGACCGCATGGGCCACCTGCTGGGCGCGATCGACCAGAAGACCCTCGACGAGCAGCGCGGCGTGGTCCAGAACGAGAAGCGCCAGGGCGAGAACGAGCCTTACGGCCAGGCCTACGACCAGATATTCCGCGCGCTGTACCCCCAGGACCACCCGTACCACCACAGCACCATCGGCTCGATGAACGACCTCGACGCGGCCTCGCTGGAGGACGTGAAGCAGTGGTTCCGCGCCTGGTACGGCCCGAACAACGCGGTGCTGGTGCTGGCCGGCGACATCGACCTGGCCACCGCGAAGGACAAGGTCAGCCGCTATTTCGGCGACATCCCCGCCGGTCCCGCCCTCGAGCGCGTGCAGGCCGGTCCGGCCAGGCGTGCGACCACCCGCGCGAGCATGACCGACAAGGTGCCGCAGACGCGGATCTACCGTACCTGGAGCGTGGCGCCTTACCGCGACGCCGATGCCACCCGCCTGCTGGTCCTGTCGCAGGTGCTCGGCGGCAGCAAGAGCTCGCGCCTGGATCGGCGCCTGGTGCACGAGGAGAAGCTGGTCGACAAGGTCAGCACGTCCGTATGGCCGTTCGAACTGGCCTCCTC
This sequence comes from Lysobacterales bacterium, assembly GCA_017302035.1. Lineage (GTDB taxonomy): Bacteria > Pseudomonadota > Gammaproteobacteria > Xanthomonadales > Xanthomonadaceae > Pseudoxanthomonas. The sequence continues at coordinate 24,429 of JAFLEA010000027.1, read as the reverse complement.
CTTCAACATCACCGCCGACGTGAAGCAGGGCGTGGACCCGGCGCGGGTCGAACGGATCATCGACGAGGAACTGCGCCGGCTGATTGCCGAAGGCCCCACCGCCGAAGAACTGGCCCAGGCGCAGGCCGTGCTGCGTGCCGACTTCGTGCGCGGTATCGAGCGCATCGGCGGTTTCGGCGGCAAGGCCGACGCGCTGGCCGAGTGCGCGGTGTATTCCGGCAACCCCGGCTGTTTCCGCGACGACCTGGACACGATCGCCACCGCCACTGCCGCCGACCTGAAGGCCGCGGGCGGCAAGTGGCTGGGCGAAGGCTCGCACACCCTGCTGGTGGAACCGGGCGAGCGCACCGCGCTGGCCGAGGACGCCTCGCCGACCCCGGCCCCGTTCGTGCTGCCGGCACCGGACCCGAAGTTCAGTACGACTGCGAGCAAGGTGGACCGCAGCCAGGGCGTGCCGATGCCCGACGAGTTCCCCGACCTGAAGTTCCCGGCCCTGGAGCGTGCGACCCTGAGCAACGGCACCCGGGTGATCCTGGCGCGCCGCGATTCGGTGCCGGTGGTGCAGTTCAGCTACGAGTTCAAGGGCGGTTTCGCCACCGACCAGGGCGGCAAGCTCGGCACCTCCAGCTTCGCCATGAGCATGCTCGACGAGGGTGCCGGCGACCTGGATGCGCTGGCCTTCGCCAACCGCGCCGAAGCGCTGGGTGCCAGCCTCGGTGGCGGCGCCTCGCTGGACGGCGGCAATGCCTATCTGTCGGCATTGAAGGAGAACCTGGACGCATCGCTCGATCTGTACGCGGCGATGCTGCGCCGGCCGCGCTTCGAGCAGAAGGAGATCGACCGCGTCCGCGCCAGCTGGATCGCCGGCATCGGCCAGGAAAAGGCGCGCCCGAACGGCGCCGCCCTGCGGGTGCTGCCGCCGCTGTTGTACGGCAAGGGCCACCCCTACGCGATCCCGTTCAGCGGCACCGGCACCGAGGCCTCGATCGGTGCGCTGACCCGCGACGACCTGGTCGGGTTCCACCGGCAGTGGGTGCGCCCGGAGAATGCGACCCTGATCGTGGTCGGCGACACCACCCTGGACGAAGTGGTGCCGCTGCTGGAGAAGCATTTCGGCGACTGGAAGGGCGAGGGTGCCGCGGCGGAAGCCAGGCCCGTCGCCGAAGTGCCGCGCCCGGCGCGGCCGACCGTGTACCTGATCGACCAGCCCGGCGCGGTCCAGGCCACGATCCTGGCCGGCCAGGTGGTGCCCTCGACCAAGTCCGCGGACACGATCAAGTTCGATTTCGCCAACTCGGTGCTGGGCGGCGAGTTCACCTCGCGCCTGAACATGAACCTGCGCGAGGACAAGCACTGGGCCTATGGTGCCTACAGTTTCGCCTCCGGCGCGCTGGGCCAGCGGCCGTGGATCGCGTTTGCCCCGGTACAGATCGACAAGACCGCCGAATCGCTGCAGGAGCTGGACCGCGAGATCCGCCAGTTCGCCGGCGGCCAGGTGCCGCCGAGCGCGAAGGAAGTGGCCAAGATCCAGGCCAGCGAGATCCGCAGCCTGCCCGGCGCCTACGAGACCGGGCGTTCGGTGATGGGCACCATCGGCGGCATGGTCCGCTACGACCGGCCGGACGACTACGTGTTCCAGCGCAAGGCGCAAATCGAGGCGCTGAGCGTGGACCAGGTCAAGCAGGCGGCGGCCACGATCGATCCGGACCGGCTGGTCTGGGTGGTGGTGGGCGACCTCAAGCAGACCGAGGCGCCGGTACGTGCGTTGAACCTGGGTGAGGTCCGCCTCGTCGACGCCGATGGCCAGCCGATGGCGGCCAAGCCCTGACCGCGCCGCGCGCCGGCGGCGCCCGGTTCTGCAGGCGCGGTTCATCCAGGAATCGGCAGGCTGGTCCTGCCGACCGTCCCAACCGGACCCTTCGACCATGACGATCCGCCAACTTCCGTTCCTTCTGCTGCTTGTCCTGCCCGTGGCCGCCTGCACCTGGGTGCCGCTGGAGCCCGAGGCCAAGCAGGTCCGGGTGGTCCCGGCCGGCGCCCCGCCTGCCGGTTGCACCAAGGCGGGCGAAGTCGAAGTCTCGGTCCAGCACGCGGTGGGTTTCTACGACCGCGATCCGCTCAAGGTCCGCGACGAGCTGGAGACCCTGGCCCGCAACAAGGCGCCGAGCGTCCCGGCCAACACCCTGCAACCGCTGGGCGAGCCCGCCAACGGCAGCCAGAACTTCGCTGCCTGGAACTGCCCACGCTGAACCGGGCGCGGTCCGGGGCGTAGCCGTCCCCGTACTTTTGGGTGCGGTGGGGGCGGGCAGCCGGTAGAATCGTCGGTCCTTTCGCTCGACCGGTCCGGTCCAGCCATGCTTTTCAAGAACGTATCCATCGCCGGCCTGGCGCACGTCGACGCGCCCCACACCCTGACCTCGCAGGAGATCAACCAGCGGCTGAAGCCGACCCTGGACCGCCTGGGCATCCGGGTCGACGTGCTCGGCGACATCGCCGGCATCCACGCCCGCCGCATGTGGGACGAGGACGTGCAGGCCTCCGACGCGGCCACCCTGGCCGCGCGCAAGGCCCTGGCCGACGCCGGCATCGGCGTGGAGCAGGTGGGCCTGCTGGTCAACACCTCGGTCAGCCGCGACTTCCTGGAACCGTCCACCGCCTCGATCGTCTCGGGCAACCTGGGCGTGTCCGACGAGTGCATGACCTTCGACATCGCCAACGCCTGCCTGGCTTTCATCAACGGCATGGACATCGCCGCACGCATGCTCGAGCGCGGCGAGATCGACTACGCCCTGGTGGTGGACGGCGAAACCGCCAACCTGGTCTACGAGAAGACCCTGGAGCGGATGGCCGCCCCGGACGTGACCGAACAGCAGTTCCGCGACGAGATGGCCGCCCTGACCCTGGGCTGCGGCGCGGCGGCGATGGTTTTGGCTCGGCGCGAGCTGGTCCCGGACGCCCCGCGCTACAAGGGTGGGGTGACCCGCTCGGCCACCGAGTTCAACACCCTGTGCCGCGGCAACCTGGACCGCATGGTCACCGACACCCGGATGCTGCTGATCGAGGGCATCAAGCTGGCCAACAAGACCTTCGGCGCGGCCAAGCTGGCGCTGGGCTGGGCGGTGGACGAGCTGGACCAGTTCGTGATCCACCAGGTCAGCCGTCCGCACACCCAGGCCTTCGTCAAGTCGATCGGCATCGATCCGAAGAAAGTCATGACTATCTTCGGCGAACACGGCAACATCGGGCCTGCATCGGTGCCGATCGTGCTGAGCAAGCTCAAGGAGCTGGGGCGCCTGAAGAAGGGCGACCGGATCGCGTTGCTGGGCATCGGCTCCGGGCTGAACTGCTCGATGGCCGAGGTGGAGTGGTAGCAATCCGCGGGTGTGCCCGGGCGCCTTGGGTGCTCGGGAAGCCCGGCAAGCCTGCACGCGCCCTATGTCCGGGGTGACGCCCCCGTCGCCCCCGGGCGACGCCGGGCATCGGCGCCCTCTCCGCGCGCAGGGGGCGGGGCTGGATTCATGTCCCGGCGCCTGCAAGCCCGCAGCACTTCTTGTACTTCCTGCCGCTGCCGCAGGGGCAGGCAGCATTGCGTCCGGGCACCGCATCGCGGCGGATCGGGGTGCGCGGGGTCAGCGACTCGACCCGGTGGTGGTTGAGGTCGGCCAGCATCGCCGGCAATCCGAGCACGATTCCCAGCCGGTCGCGGTAGCCGAGTGCGGTGGCCGGTGCGGTCGGATCTTCCGGGTTGAGCGCTTCTCCGCTGGCCAGTTGGTCGAGCAGTTCGAAGACCTCCTCGATCCAGTCGTTCCCGTCGAGCCACTGGTCCCACTCGGCTTCGCGTAGCGTGGCTCCGGCGAAGAAGCCCAGCGCCCAGTCCCTGCCCACGTCCAGCGCATCCTCCTGCACGGCGTCCTCGCCGGTCAGGTCGGGGTCTTCGGGCAGCCACATCAGCGGCGCGAGATGGTCGGGCAGGTCGTCCCCGTCCTGGCGCACGCGTGCCACGCACATGTTCCAGTGGCCCATCAGCAATGTCTGTACCTGTGCCGCCTCATCTTCGTCGGTCCAGGTGGGCGCCTTGCCGCCCCATACCAAGGGTTGCCATTCGTCCGGGGGCACCAGCGACGGTGACACTGCCAGCGCCGACAGGAACCCATCCAGCGCTTCCAGGTTGAAGCCCTTGAACGGTACCGCGCGCTGTTCCAGCAGTTCGGTGAGGCGTTCGACCTGGTCGTCGTCGAGGTAAGGCGGGGGCGAGATCGGGCTGGACATGGCGGCGGTATGCGGTGACGGTCCGCTCATGATAGTTCGCGGAACCAAGAGGTTGATTCTAGAATCCCGTAGTCGAAATGACAGGCCATCCATGAATCTTCCCGGCTATCCCGCGCACCCCCGCCGCTTCGAGGTCCGCCCCGGCATCGCCATGTCGTACCTGGACGAAGGCCCGCGCGACGGCGAAATCGTGGTCATGCTGCACGGCAACCCGTCGTGGAGCTACTACTGGCGCACGCTGGTGGCCGGGCTGTCGGACAGGTACCGCTGCATCGTCCCGGACCACGTCGGCATGGGCCTGTCCGACAAGCCGGACGACTACCTGGCCGCATCGCCCCGCTACGACTACACCCTGCAGTCGCGGGTGGACGACCTGGAGGCATTGCTGCGCCATGCGGGCGTCGACGACGCCACGCCGGTCACCCTGGCCGTGCACGACTGGGGCGGGATGATCGGTTTCGGCTGGGCCCTGGCGCATGCCGCGCAGGTGAAGCGGCTGGTGATCCTCAATACCGCCGCGTTCCCGATGCCGGCGGCGAAGCGGATGCCCTGGCAGATCGCCCTGGGCCGCGATTACTTCATCGGCGAGGTCGTGATCCGTGCGTTCAATGCGTTCTCCGCCGGCGCTTCGCGTTTCGGCGTGGAACGGAAGATGCCGGCCGCCGTGCGCCGTGCCTATGTGGCGCCGTACGACTCGTGGAAGAACCGCATCTCGACCATCCGCTTCATGCAGGACATCCCGTTGTCGCCGAAGGATCCGGCATGGCCACTGCTGGCGGCGGCGGGCAAGGCGCTGGCGTCGTTCGCCGACCGGCCGGCGTTCATCGCCTGGGGCCTGAAGGACTTCGTGTTCGACCGCCATTTCCTGGAACGCTTCCGCGCCGATCTGCCGCGGGCGCAGGTGCATGCCTTCGAGGATGCCGGCCACTACGTGCTGGAGGACCGGCACGAAGTGCTGGTGCCGGAGATCCGCGCCTTCCTCGACGCCAATCCGCTGTAGTCCGCGTCGCCTATGCCGCGACCGGCGGCGGCATCGCCGGCGGCGACGGGCTGTTGCCGTTGTCGTCGGGATGGTCGTCGTTGCCGGCCGGATCGCGCCAGCGCCAGGCGGCGGCGGTCAGCACCGGCAGGCCGTGGGCGATCCGGGCCTGGTCGCACTGGCGGCTGGCGACGCCGTTCTCCCACGAGGCATCGACTTCGCGACACGCGCTGGGCCGCATCGGGTGGATGGTGCAGCGCGAATGCACGCCGATCTCCGCGTCCAGGGCCACGCAGCGCACGGGCAGGGAGGCGGTGCCGCGCATGCACAGCCGGTGCGGGTCCAGGCGCTCGGTCAGCGCGGCCGGCACTCCGCCTGCGGTGACTTCGTCCGATTCCATCCAGTGAAAGGCGACGCGGTACTGGGTGCAGCAGGCGCCACAGGTCAGGCAGGGATGCATGGGTGGCGGCCTTGCGCGGCGGGATGCCGGGCGGAGGGCGGAGTTTGCAGCATGCGCGGGCTGCGCAAAACCCGCCCCGGGGGCGGGCTTGGGTGGCGGCGCGAGGGATCCGGGCGGGCGCGGGCAGCGGTGGCCCCGGGCCACCGGCGATCGGCGAGATCCATCTGGGATAATCGGCCGATGACGCCCCCCCCCTGCAACATCGCCGCCGCCCTGCCGCGGCTGGCGGCCGAACGCCCCGGCCAGCCGGCGATCCGCTGCCCGGGCCGGCGTGGTCCGGGCAACGGGCTGGCCGCCTACGACGTGGTCCTGGACTACCGCGCGCTGGACGCGCGCAGCGACGCCATCGCTGCCGGCCTGGCGCGGCACGGCATCGGCCGCGGCGTGCGCACGGTGGTGATGGTGCGGCCCTCGCCGGAGTTCTTCCTGCTGATGTTCGCCCTGTTCAAGGCCGGCGCGGTGCCGGTGCTGGTCGATCCGGGCATCGACCGGCGCGCGCTGAAGCAGTGCCTGGACGAGGCGCAGGCACAGGCCTTCGTCGGCATCCCGCTGGCGCACCTGGCGAGGGTGCTGCTGGGTTGGGCGCGCTCGGCCACGACGCTGGTCACCGTGGGCCGGCGCTGGGGCTGGGGGGGGGCCACGTTGGCTCAGGTCGAGCGCGAGGGCGCGGACGACGGTCCGCAGCTGGCCGCCACTGCACCGGACGAGGTGGCCGCGATCCTGTTCACCAGCGGCTCGACCGGCGTGCCCAAGGGCGTGGTCTATCGCCACCGCCATTTCGTCGCGCAGATCTCGATGATGCGCGAGGCCTTCGGCATCGCGCCGGGCGGGGTGGACCTGCCTACGTTCCCGCCGTTCGCCTTGTTCGATCCGGCACTGGGCCTGACCTCGGTGATCCCGGACATGGATCCCACGCGCCCGGCGCAGGCCGATCCGGAACGGCTGCACGACGCGATCGACCGCTTCGGCGCGACCCAGCTGTTCGGTTCGCCGGCGCTGATGCGGGTACTGGCCGACCACGGCCGGCCACTGCCGAGCCTGCGCCGGGTGACGTCCGCGGGCGCACCGGTGCCGCCGGAGGTGGTGGAGAAGATCCGTGTCCTGCTGGCCGACGAGGCGCAGTTCTGGACACCCTACGGGGCCACCGAATGCCTGCCGGTGGCGGTGATCGAAGGCCGCGAACTGCAGGACACGCGCGCGGCGACCGAAGCCGGAGCCGGCACCTGCGTCGGCCGTCCGGTGGCGCCGAACCAGGTGCGGATCATCGCGATCGACGATGCGCCCATCGCCCAGTGGAGCGACGCGCGCGAACTGGCGGCGGGCGAGGTCGGCGAGATCACCGTCGCCGGCCCCACCGTCACCGACAGCTACTTCAACCGCGAGGCGGCCACGCGCGCGGCCAAGATCCGCGAGGCCCGGGAAGACGGCAGCGAGCGGGTGGTGCACCGGATGGGCGACGTCGGCTATTTCGATGCCGCGGGCCGGCTGTGGTTCTGCGGACGCAAGACCCAGCGCGTGGAAACGGCCGACGGTCCGCTCCACACCGAGCAGGTCGAGCCGGTGTTCAACGTCCATCCCCAGGTGCGGCGTACGGCCCTGGTCGGCATCGGGGGCACGGGCGCGCAGCGGCCGGTGCTGTGCGTGGAACTGGCCGACGGCGTGGAGGCCGGCCAGTTCGCGCGGATCGAGCGCGAACTGCGCGCACTGGGCACGCGCCATCCGCACACCGCGCGGATCACCGCCTTCCTGCGGCACCCCGGTTTTCCGGTGGATATCCGCCACAACGCCAAGATCGGCCGCGAAAAACTGGCTGCATGGGCCGCGGCCTATCGGTCCCGGCCACGCGACACGGGGGCAAGCGCATGAGGTCGGGCGAACGATGAAGATCCTGGTCACCGGCGGCGGCGGCTTCCTGGGCCTGGCCTTGTGTCGCGGCCTGCGCGAGCGCGGGCACGAGGTGGTGAGCTTCCAGCGCCGGCATTCGCCGCAACTGGCCGCGCTGGGAGTCGGGCAGGTGCGCGGCGACCTGGCTGATGCCCATGCGGTGATGCATGCCGCCGCCGGGGCCGGGGCGGTGTTCCACAATGCCGCCAAGGCGGGGGCCTGGGGCAGCTATGACAGCTACCACCAGGCCAACGTGGTCGGCACCCGCAACGTGCTCGCCGCCTGCCGCGCGCACGGCATCGGCCGACTGGTGCACACCTCCACGCCGAGCGTGACCCACCGTGCCACCCATCCGGTCGAGGGCCTGGGCGCCGACGAGGTGCCCTATGGCGAGGACCTGCAGGCGCCGTACGCGGCGACCAAGGCCATCGCCGAGCGCGAGGTGCTGGCCGCCAGCGATGCCTCGCTGGCGGTGGTCGCGCTGCGCCCGCGCCTGATCTGGGGGCCGGGCGACGTGCAACTCCTGCCGCGCCTGGTCGAGCGCGCCCGTGCCGGCCGGCTGCGGATCGTCGGCAGCGGCGACAACCTGGTCGACACCACCTACATCGACAACGCCGCGCAGGCGCACTTCGACGCGTTCGAGCGGTTGGCGCCCGGAGCCGCATGCGCGGGCAAGGCCTACTTCATCTCCAACGGCGAGCCCAGGCCGATGCGCGAAGTGCTCAACGCGCTGCTCGCCGCGGCCGGCGCGCCGCCGGTGCGCAAGACGATTTCATTCAGGACCGCCTACCGGATCGGCGCGGCATGCGACCGGTTGTGGCCACTGCTGCGCCTCGCCGGCGAGCCGCCGATGACCCGCTTCCTCGCCGAGCAGCTCAGTACCCCCCACTGGTACAGCATGGAGCCGGCACGCCGCGACTTCGGCTATGTGCCGCGGGTGTCCTTTGACGAAGGCCTCACAAGGCTGAAGGCCGCCTGGGCAGGCGCCGGCATCGTCACCTGATCGCGACCGCGCGGCAGGCAGGATCCTCGCAACAGCCAGGCAATGGCATTCTTCGAGGGGTATCCCATGCTGCACTACGCCGTCGTCTTTTTCGTGATCGCCATCGTCGCCGCGCTGCTGGGCTTCAGCGGCATCGCCGGCGCCGCGACCAACATCGCGTGGATCCTGTTCGTGGTGTTCCTGGTGCTCGGCGCGATCTCGCTGCTGCGTGGCCGCAAGGCGTGACCCGACTCCGCACCTGATCGTGCGCGCGGTCCCGGCCAGCCATCGCCGGACCTGGTAGCCGGCGCATTGGCCGAAGGTCGCGGCAGGTCGCTGGCCGCGGGCCGGGATTCCGGGCGGGCAGGCAACGCACGCGGGTCGCCGCCGGTAGAATGCCGGCATGCCGACCCCTTTCGATGCCTTGAAGCCGCTGCTCGGCCGTGCCCTGGAGACGGCCCTGAACCGCGCGGTGGCGCTGGATCCCGACACCCGGGAGGCACTGGCCGCACTGGAGGGTCGCTACGTGTCGCTGGCCCTGGACGCGCCGCCGCTGGCGCTGGAGGTCGGCGTGCACGGCGGCTACCTGCAGGTCGGCCCGCCGCTGCGCGAAGCCGACCTGGCGGTGCGCGGCAGCATCGGCGGCCTGCTGGGACAGTTGCCGTTCTTCGCCGACGTCGCGCGCGGCCGGCCGCCCGGCCGCCTGCACGTATCCGGTGATGCCGAACTGGCGCAGCGCCTGCAGAAGCTGGCCGCCGGCTTCGATCCGGACTGGCAGCAGCCCTTCGTGGCCGTGTTCGGCGAGGTGGTCGGGGTGCAGGTGGCCAACGCCACCGCGGCCGCAATGCGGGGTGCGCGCGGGGTCGCTGCCGGGCTGGCGCGGTCCGGCGCCGAGTACGTCACCGAGGAGTCCCGCGACGTGGTCGCACGCGCCGAGGTGGCCGCGTTCAACGACGACGTCGATGCGCTGCGCGACGATGCCGAGCGCCTCGCCGCGCGCGTGTCGAGGCTTGTCCGGGCCGGGGGTGCGGCATGAAGTCCGCGCTGCGGGTCTGGCGCATCGGGCGGGTGGTGCTGCGCTACCGCCTGGACGAACTGCTCGAGGACACTCCGGCCGAACGCTGGCTGCGCCTGGCCCGGCCGTTCGTGCCGAGGGCGCCGGCGCAGGTGGCCGCGCTGCCGCGCGGGGCGCGCGTACGCCTGGCCCTGCAGGAACTCGGCCCGATCTTCGTCAAGTTCGGCCAGGTGCTCTCCACCCGCCGCGACCTGGTGCCGGCGGACATCGCCGAGGAACTGACCCTGCTCCAGGACCAGGTGGCGCCGTTCGACGGCGCTGCCGCGCAGGCGATCGTGGAGCAGGCGCTGGGCATGCCCGTCGCCGCAGCCTTCGCCCGCTTCGATACCGTGCCGTTGGCCTCGGCCTCGATCGCCCAGGTTCACGCCGCGCGCCTGCACAACGGGCGCGAGGTGGTGGTCAAGGTGCTGCGCCCGGCCGTCGAGAAGCAGATCGCCACCGACATCGCCTTGCTGCGTTCGTTGGCGGCACTGGTCGACCGCACCCATCCCAACGCCGACAAGATCCGCCCGCAACTGGTGGTGGACGAGATCCAGGCCACCTTGGCCGCCGAGCTGGACTTGCAGCGCGAGGGCGCCAACGCCAGCGTCATGCGCCGGCTGTGGGCCGGCTCGCCCGACCTGTACGTGCCCGAGGTGATCTGGAGCCACAGCGCCGAGCGCGCATTGACCATGGAACGGGTCAGCGGCATTCCCTCCGACGACATCGCCGCGCTGGACGCGGCCGGGATCGACCGCCGCAGGCTGGCCGCCAAGGGCGTGCGGGTGTTCTACACCCAGGTGTTCCGCGACAACTTCTTCCACGCCGACGCGCACGCCGGCAACGTCTGGGTCGACGACGACCCGGCGCGGCGCGAAGACCCGCGCTTCGTGGTGCTGGACTTCGGCATCGTCGGCCAGCTCTCGGCTCAGGACCAGTACTACCTGGCCGAGAACTTCATGGCGATCTTCAACAAGGACTACCGGCGCATCGCCGAGCTGCACGTGGAGGCCGGCTGGATGCCCGCGACCGTGCGCATCGACGAACTGGAGGCGGCGGCGCGCGCGGTGTGCGAGCCGTACTTCACCCGGCCGTTGAGCGAGGTGCCGCTGGCCGAGGTGCTGGGCAAGCTGTTCCGCACCGCGCAGCGCTACCAGCTCACCCTGCAGCCGCAGCTGATCCTGCTGCAGAAGACCTTGCTCAACATCGAGGGCGTGGGCCGGCAACTGGATCCGAAGCTGGACATCTGGGCGGTGGCGCAACCGGTGCTGGAGAAGATCCTGCGCGAGCGCTACAGCCCGCGCCGGCTGCTGCGCGAACTGCGCGACCGCGCGCCGGAGATGATGACCCGTGCTCCGGACATGCCGCGGTTGGTGCATGCCTGGCTGGAGCAGCAGGTCGAGGGCCGGCATAGCACCGGCATCCATTCGCGCGAGCTGGCGGAGATGGCGCGCACCCTGCAGACCCTGCAGCGGCGCTCGGTGGCGGCGATCCTGGGCAGCGGCCTGCTGCTGGTGGCCGCGGTGCTGTACGCACTGGAAGCCGGCGGACCGCGCCTGCTGGGCGTGCCGCTGTCGGCGTGGGTCGCCGGCATCGGCGGGTTGTGGGCGATCCTGGCCGCGCTGCCGCGCCGCTGACCCTGCATGGGCAACGAACGCCTTCCGTCGAACGATCAGCGCGGCTACGCGCTGGTCACCGGCGCTTCCAGCGGCATCGGCGCAGCCATCGCGCGCGAGTACGCGCGGCGCGGCGTGCCGCTGGTCCTCACCGCACGCCGGCTCGACCGGCTGCAGGCACTGGCGACCGAACTGCGCGCGCAGGTGCCGGTGGAAACCATCGCCGCCGACCTAGCCGAGCCCACGGCTCCCGCCGTGCTGGTGCAGGAACTGGAACGGCGCGGTCTGGCCATCCGCATCCTGGTCAACAATGCCGGCTATGGCGTGCCGGGACGCTACCTGCGGAACGACTGGGACACGCACGCCCGCTTCCTGCAGCTGATGGTCGGCACGGTCGCGGAGCTGACCTGGCGGCTGCTGCCGTCGATCCGCGCTTCCGGCGCCGGGCGGATCCTCAACGTATCCTCGTTCGCCGCGCTGGTGCCGGCTTCCGACGGGCAGACGCTGTACGCGCCGGTCAAGGCCTGGATGGTCAAGTTCTCCGAGGCGCTCGCCCTGGAGAACGCGGACCATGGCGTGCACGCCACCGTGCTGTGCCCCGGTTTCACCCGCTCCGAGTTCCACGACGTCACCGGCACCCGCGAGATGATGTCGAAACTGCCGAGCTGGCTGTGGCTGCAGGCCGACGAGGTGGCACGGGTCGGCATCGATGCGGTGGAGGCCGGGCGCGTGGTCGCCGTGCCGGGACTGGCCTACAAGTGCCTGCGCATGCTGGTCTGGCTGCTCCCGGACCGTTTCCTGCTCAAGCGCATGGCACGCAATTCCAGGCGCATCCGCAGCATCGAATGATCGCTGGAGCCTTTCCCCGGCAGGAGGGGGAAGGGCGGCAACATGCGAACGGCCCGTCTCCGGGCCGTTCGCGTTGCAGCGATACAGCGGGCGCGGGGCTTACTTCGCCGCGCCGGCCTTGCGCGCCGCGCCGGCGAAGTCGCCGGCCACGAACACGCTGAGCGTATCCGGCTTGATGTGGCGCTTGATCGCCGCGTTGACCTGCTCCACGGTCAGGGCGCGGATGGCGGCCTCCTGGTCGGCGGTCCACTGCATGGTCCGGTCCAGGTACAGGTTGCCGCGCAGGATGCCCGCCACGGTGCCGTCGCTGGCGCGGGCGTTGGCCATCGAGGTCAGCATCCCGTCCTTGGCGTCGGCCAGTTCGGCCGCGGTGATGCCGTCGCGGACGAAGCGCTCGAGTTCCTCGTGCATGGCCTGTTCCAGCCGGGCCATGTTCTCGGGCGCCGCGGAAGCCTGGATCAGCAGGGTGGCATCGTCGTCCAGGTCGGGCACGCCGATCTGGCTGCCGACGCCGTAGCTGAGGCCTTCCTTCTGGCGGATGCGGTTGCCCAGCCGCGAGGCCATGCCGCCGCCGCCGAACACGCGATTGGCGATGGTCAGCGCGGGATAGTCGGGATCGCTGGTGCTGAGCGGGAAGTCGCTGCGCGCCAGCAGCACCGCGTTGGCCTTGTCCGGGGTCTCGAACGCCTCGCGCACGGCGGCCACCGGGCGGAACCCATCGGCGATGCGCACGTACGGCTTGGTGCTCTTCCAGCCCGTGAACAGCTCCTGCAGCTGCTGCTTCATCTGTGCCGGATCGAAGTCGCCGACCACCGCCACTTCGCCGACGGCGGTGCCGTAGAAGTCCCGGTGGAAGGCGCGCACGTCCTCCAGCTTCACCGCACGGGTGGCGGCCAGGTTCTCGTCCAGGGTGCGGAACGCGAACGGGTGCCCGGCCGGCCAGTGGTTGAAGCGCTTGTTCATCGCCTCGCCCGCATAGCGGGCCGGTTCACGGCGGCTGGCCTCCATTCCGGTGATGCTCTGTTCGCGCAGCTGCTCGAACTCGCTGTCGGGGAAGGACGGGTTGCGCAGCACGTCGGCCGCCAGCGCCAGCGCCTGCGCCAGGTACTCGCGCTTGGTGGTGACCGAGATGTAGGCATTCTGCGAGCCGCCGTCGATACCCACCGTCGTCTTCAGGTCGTCGAAGCGCTTGTCGATCTGCTCGCGGGTCATGCCCTTGCTGCCGCGCATCAGCAGGCTGCCGGCGAACCCGGCCGCGTCGGTGCGGCCGGTGATGGCCGGTTCGTCGCCGAAGCGGAACACCAGGGTGGCGGTGACCATCTCGCCGCGGGTCTTCTTCGGCAGCAGCGAGACCCGCAGGCCTTCGCCGAGGACGAAACTGTCGGTGCGGGCCTGGATGTTGGCCGGGGTGGGATCGAACGCCTCGCCGGCAGCGACCGCCGCGCGGCCCTTGTAGCCTTCCACCAGGCTGGCCGCGCTGGGCGCGGCGCCGATCTCGGCGCGCACCGGCTCGGTGGTGGGGATGAAGCGGGCCAGGGTGCGATTGCTGGGCAGCAGGTAGGCGCGGGCGACACGGTTCACGTCGTCCACGGTGACCTTCTCCACCGCGTCCCGGTTGACGAACCACAGTCGCCAATCGCCGCTGGCGATGTACTCGGACAGCGAAGTGGCCACCGCATTGACGTTGTTGAAGGACAGCTCGAAGCCGTTGGCGATGCGCTGCTTGGCCGCGTCCACTTCCTCGGCGGTGAACGGCTTGCCGGCCAGGCCTTCGACCTGCGCCAGCAGCGCCTTCTCCGCTTCGGCGGTGTTGCCGTCCTTGGGCGGGACGGCCATGAACATCGCCAGGCCCGGATCGCGGTACGAATCGCTGCCGGCGCCGCTGGCCACGGCCAGCTTGGTTTCCACCAGCGCCTTGTGCAGGCGGCCGCTGGGCGTGTGGCCCATGATCTCGGCGAGCACGCCCAGCGGCGGGTTGTCCGGATGGGTTGCGGCGGGGATGTGGTAGGTCAGGCCGATCAGGTTGAGGTCGCCGACCCGGCGCACGTTGATTTCGCGCTCGCCGTCCTGGGTCGGTTCCACCGTGTAGTGCGAGGGCAGGGTACGGGTGGGGCGCTTGAGCTTGCCGAAGCTGGCCTGCACCGACTTGAGCACGCGTCCGGGATCGAAGCGGCCGGCCACGATCAGGGTCGCGTTGTCGGGCTGGTACCACAGGCGGTAGAAGGCCTGCAGCCGCTCGATCGGTACGTTCTCCACGTCGGAACGGTTGCCGATGGTGCTCTTGCCGTAGTTGTGCCAGTGGTAGGCCGCCGCGCGCAGGCGCTGCTGGAACACGCGGCCGGGTTCGTTCTCGCCGCGCTCCATCTCGTTGCGGACCACGGTCATCTCGCTTTCCAGGTCGCTCTTGGCGATGTTGGAATTGACCATCCGGTCCGCTTCCAGCGCCAGCAACCATTCCAGGGTCTCGTCGTTGGCCGGGAACGAGCCGAAGTAGTTGGTGCGGTCCAGCCAGGTGGTGCCGTTGTAGCTGATGCCGCGCTTCTTGAAATCGCCGGGGATGTCGGTGTGGGTCGGCGTGCCCTTGAACACCAGGTGCTCGAGCAGGTGCGCCATGCCGGTCTCGCCGTAGTTTTCCTGCGCCGAGCCGACGCCGTAGACCACGTTCACGGTCACCGTGGGTTTGGACGGGTCGGGGAACAGCAGCACGCGCAGGCCATTGGCCAGGGTGAATTCGCTGATGCCCTCGATGCTGGGGCCGGCGGTTACGCCATTGGGCAGGGTGGGCGCCTGGGCATCGGCGGGCAAGGGGACGCCGGGCAGGAGGAGTGCGAACGCCAGGGCGAGTGCGAGAATCGGCTTGCTGGGGATCATCCGTGGTCTCCGAATGGGTCGCGCCGGCGGTCGTGCCGGCCGCGGGATTGTCGCAAATGCGGCGGAACGTTGCAGCGGAGGTTCGGGTGCGGTTGCCGGTACTGTTCGAGGACGAGTGGCTGGCGGTGGTCGGCAAGCCGGCCGGGCTGATGGTGCACGACAGCATGCTGGCGGCCGGCGAGACCGACTTCGCCGCCAACCGCCTGCGCGCGCAGTTCGGCCGTGCCATTCACCTGGTGCATCGCCTGGACCGCGCCACCAGTGGCTGCCTGCTGCTGGCCTTCGACCGCGACACCGCCTCGGCACTGGGCAGGACGGTGATGGCGCAGCAGTTGGAAAAGCGCTATCTGGCGGTGTGCCGGGGCTGGCCGGAACCGGCGTTCGAGGTCGACCACCCGCTCGATGGCGGGCCGGGCAAGCCGCAGAAGAAACCGGCGGTGACCCGCTTCCGCCGCCTGGCCACCGGCGAACTGCCGGTGCCCTCGGCCGGATTCCCCACCTCGCGCTACGCGCTGCTGGAATGCGAGCCGCTGAGCGGGCGCTTCCGCCAGATCCGGCGCCACCTCAAGCATGCCTCGCACCACCTGGTCGGCGATACCAGCCACGGCGACGGGCGCCACAACCGCGAGTTCCGCATGCGCCGCGTGCACCGGATGCTGCTGCACGCCTGGAAGCTGGGATTCCCGCATCCGCGCGACGGCCGCATGGTGCGGGTGGAGGCACCGCTGGACGACGAGTTCGCCCTCGCCCTGGCCCTGTTCGACTGGTGCCTGTGACGCCGGCCGGCGCGTTCGCGCTCCCGTACAATCGGCCCATGCCCGCCGACGCGCTGACCATCGCTCCCGACCTGGCGATCCCGGAATCGGAGATCGTCGAGCGCTTCGTCCGCGCCAGCGGTGCCGGCGGGCAGAACGTCAACAAGGTGGCCACCGCGGTCGAACTGCGCTTCGACATCGCCGGCTCGCCGTCGCTGCCCGAGCCGCTGCGCGCGCGCCTGCTGGCGCGGCGCGATCGCCGGGTCACCGACGAGGGCGTGCTGGTGATCGATGCCCAGCGCTTCCGCACCCAGGACCGCAATCGCCAGGACGCGCGCGAACGCCTGGCCGCGTTCATCGCCGCCGGACTGGCCGTGCCCAAGCCCCGGATCGGCACCCGGCCGACCCGCGCCTCGAAGCAGCGCCGCCTGCAGGGCAAGCGCGAGCGCAGCGAACTCAAGCGCGGGCGCAGCACCCGCGCCTGGGACTGAGCGTGGCCACGCGCGAACCGCTGTTGCCGCCGATCCCGCCGAGCATGCCGCTGGTGCCGCCGCAACGGCGCTTCTCGCGCTGGTTCGGGCGCACCCTGCTGCGACTCGGCGGCTGGCGGGTGGTGGGCACGATCCCGGACCTGTCGAAGCTGGTGCTGATCGCCGCACCGCATTCGTCCAACTGGGACGGCATCTGGGGCATGGCGGCGAAGATGGCGCTGGGGGTCGACGTGCGGGTGCTGGGCAAGGACACCCTGTTCTGGTGGCCGCTGTCGATCGTGCTGCACCGGCTGGGGGTGATCCCGTTGGACCGCAGCAATCCGCAGGGCGTGGTCGAGCAGGCGATCGAACTGATCCGCAGTTCGCCGAAGCTGTGGTTCGCGCTCGCCCCGGAAGGCACGCGCAAGCCGGTCAGGGAATGGAAGAGCGGGTTCCTCAAGATCGCCCACGGCGCCGGCGTGCCGGTGCTGATGGCGTACTTCCACTATCCGGAACGGATCATCGGCATCGGCCCGCTGTTCCACACCAGCGGCGATGCGAAGGCCGACATGGTCGCGGTGCGCGAGTGGTACCGGCCGTGGATGGGCAGGAACCGCGGCACGGTGTAGCGGGCGGTCACGAACCGAAGCGGACCAATCCGGTGGATCGTCCTGCGCGCCGTCGCGGCATCGATCCCTGCCATAGGTCATCTGGCATTGCCCGCGGGCAGGCGATAGCGTGGCCGGGCCCGTCCTGCCGGAACCGTCGATGGATACGCCCGCGCCCCGCCCGCCCTCCCGCAGCCGCCGGGCCGCCGCCTGGCTGTACCGCGAGGCGTTGCCCCTGCTGCTGATGCTGGGGCTGCTGGTTGTCGCTCGGTCCTCGTTCGCCAACCACTACCACGTGCCCAGCGGCTCGATGCAGCCGACCCTGGAACTGGGCGACCGGGTGGTGGTGGACATGAGCGCCTACGGCCTGCGGGTGCCTTTCACCCGTCGCGTGCTGATCGAACGCGGTACGCCGCAGCGCGGCGAGATCGCGGTGTTCGCCTCGCCGGCCGACGGCACGCGCCTGATCAAGCGCGTGGTCGCCGTGGGCGGGGACAAGGTGCGCTTGATCGATGGCCGGCTGGCGATCAACGGCCAGCCGCTGGCCATCCCGGGGAAAGTCGATTCGGAACAGTTCGGCCCGCGCGTGGCGCGCCTGGACCTGGCCGACGGTGGCGGTCCGGACATCATCAGCGTGACCGTTCCGGAAGGCTACGTGCTGGTCCTGGGCGACCACCGCGGCCGCAGCGCGGACGGGCGCTACTTCGGCTTCGTCGAGGCCGACGCGATCTACGGCAGGGCGGTGGCGGTGTACTGGCGGCGCGGCGAGGGGCTGTCCTGGAAGCGGCTCTAGCGGCGCTCAGCGCTCCGAGGGCCCGCTCTCGTCGTATTCGCGCGGCGCCAGCAGGTCGGGCTTGATCAGGGCGATGAAGGCGCGCGCCTGCGGCGACAGCACCCGGCCCTTGCGCACCACCACCCCGTAGCTGCGCGAGGGGAAGAAGCTGGACAGCGAACGCGAGCCGAGGCGATCGCGGTCGGACTCGACCAGGCAGACCGAGGGGACGATCGATACCCCCATGCCCATCGCCACGTACTGCTTGATCACGTCCCAGCCGCTGACTTCCAGCGCCACCTCGTAGGGCACGCGGTTGCGCTGCAGCACCAGGTCGACCAGGCGCCAGGTGACCTGGCGCTTGGGCGGCAGGATCAGCGGGTGTCCGGCCAGGTCGTGCAGTTCCAGTCGCGGCCTGGTCAGCAGCGGGTGACCGGACGGGGCGATCAGGCGCTGCTCGAAGCGGTAGGCGGCCTGGTAGCTGAGGTCGGCCGGCACGTCCAGCAGGGTGCCCACCACCAGGTCGACCGCGTCTTCGCGCAGCAGGTCGGTGCCTTCGCCGGTGACCACGTTGTCCAGGGACAGGCGCACTTCCGGGTGGCGCTCGCGGAAGGCCGCCACGATCTTCGGCAGCAGGAACAGGATGGTCGAACTGTTGGCGGCGATCCTCAGTTCGCCGCCCTCCAGCCCGCGCACCCGCTCGCGGAACCCGGCCTCCAGCCCGTCGATCTGCTCGACCAGCGGCAGGGCCATTTCGTACAGCAGCTCGCCCTCCCGGGTCGGCGACAGGCGACGCCCGTTGCGTTCCAGCAGGGGCACGCCCAGGTCCCGTTCCAGGGCCTGCAACTGCAGGGTGATGGCCGGCTGGCTGACGAAAAGCGCATCCGCGGCCCGCGAAACCGAGCCCAGCCGGACCGTCTGGCAGAACGCGCGCAGCGGCTTGAGCTTGTCGGATTTGTAGGAAAAACGAGGACTTGCCGACGGGCTCACGGAATGGTTGTTTCTACGTATTAGTTATTCTTATGAAGTACATTGCAAATTCTTAGTTGTCAAATAGTTTGGTGCAACGCAGCGTGGACTCCCGAGCCGAGCCTCCAGGAGCCTGCCATGTCCCCCCACGCCGCCATTGCGACCGCCCCCGCCGCTCCGATCCAGGCCCGTCCGGCCACCAGCCGCCCGACGGCGGGGACCGTCGGCGCTCCCGCCGCCCCGCGCGCGGCAGCCGGACTTGCGCTGACCGAGCGGGTCGCCGGGCAGGAGCAACTGCTGCCGGCGCCGCTGCGGGATCTGCTGGTGTCGCTGCACCGGACCCTGGAACCGCAACGCCGCGCCCGCCTGGCCGCGCGCCGCGAGCGCCAGGCCTTCTTCGACGCCGGCGGCCTGCCGGACTTCCGCGCCGACACCGCGCACATCCGCGAAGGCCACTGGAAGGTGGCGCCGATTCCGCGCGCGCTGCAGGACCGCCGGGTGGAGATCACCGGCCCGACCGATCCGAAGATGGCGATCAACGCGCTCAACTCCGGCGCGCAGTGCTACATGGCCGACTTCGAGGATTCGACCGCGCCGGCGTGGCGCAACGTCCTGGCCGGCCAGCGCACGATGGCCGAAGCCGTCGCCGGCACGCTCAGCTTCGACGCGGAGAACGGCAAGCAGTACCGCCTGCGCCCCTACGAGGAGCGAGCGGTGCTGATCGTGCGTCCGCGCGGCTGGCACCTGGACGAGAAGCACGTGCGCATCGACGGCGAGCCGATCGCCGGCAGCCTGTTCGACATGGCGGTGTTCGCCTGGCACAACGCCGCCACGCTGATGGCCAACGACCGCGGCCCGTACTTCTACCTGCCCAAGCTGCAGTCTATGGAGGAGGCGGCGCTGTGGGAGGCGGCGTTGTCGCAGGTCGAGGAAATGCTGGGGCTGCCGCGCGGGCAGATGAAGGTCACGGTGCTGATCGAGACCCTGCCGGCGGTGTTCGAGATGGACGAGATCCTGCACGCGCTGCGCGACCGCATCGTCGGCCTGAACTGCGGGCGCTGGGACTACATCTTCTCCTACCTCAAGACCTTCCGCGCCCACGCCGACAAGGTGCTGCCCGAACGCGGCCAGGTGACCATGACCCAGCCGTTCCTGAAGGCGTACTCGGAACTGCTGATCCGCACCTGCCACCGGCGCGGCGCGCACGCGATGGGCGGCATGGCCGCGCAGATCCCGATTGCGGACGATGCCGAAGCCAACGAACGGGCGATGGCGCGGGTGCGCGCCGACAAGTTGCGCGAGGTGACCGCCGGCCACGACGGCACCTGGGTGGCGCATCCGGCATTGATCCCGGTGGCGCGCGCGATCTTCGACCAGCACATGCCCACGCCGCACCAGCAGCACGTGCTGCGGCAGGACGTGCAGGCGGGCCGCGACGACCTGATCCGTCCGTGCGAAGGCACGATCACCCGCGCCGGCTTCGAGAACAACGTCGAGGTCTGCGTGCGCTACATGGCCGCGTGGCTGGACGGCAACGGGTGCGTCCCGATCCACTGGCTGATGGAGGACGCGGCCACCGCCGAGATCGCGCGCGCGCAGCTGTGGCAGTGGCTGCACCATTCCGATCCGCGCGGCTGCCACGCCGACGGCAGCCCGGTGCACCTGGACGACGGCACCACGATCGACTTCGGTCTGTTCGAGCGCACCCTGGCCGCGCTGCCGGGCCGGCTGGGCGACACCGCGACCCTGCCGGGCGGATCGCGCATTCCCGAGGCCATGGCCCTGCTCGACCAGCTCACCCGCGCCTGTCACTTCATCGACTTCCTGACCCTGCCGGCCTACGCCCGGCTGGCCTGATCCAAACGCCATCGTCCCCGCGAAGGCGGGAACGACGGCTCACGACCTCACGCTGCAAGCGCCCCCACGGAGAGTACCGAGATGACCACGCTGAAGACCGCCGACCAGATCCGCCACGAATGGAACACCGATCCGCGCTGGGCCGGGATCACCCGCAACTACTCCGCCGAGGACGTGGTCCGCCTGCGCGGCACCATCCCGGTCGAGCATTCGATCGCGAAGATCGGGGCGAACAAGCTGTGGCGCTACCTGCAGGAAAAGGACTTCGTCAACGCGCTCGGCGCGCTGACCGGCAACCAGGCCATGCAGCAGGTCAAGGCCGGGCTCAACGCGATCTACCTGTCCGGCTGGCAGGTCGCCGCCGATGCCAACCTGGCCGGGCAGATGTACCCGGACCAGTCGCTGTACCCGGCCGATTCGGTGCCGGCGGTGGTCAAGCGCATCAACAACGCGCTGCTGCGCGCCGACCAGCTGCACCACGCCGAGGGCAACGACGAGATCGACTTCCTGCAGCCGATCGTGGCCGACGCCGAGGCCGGATTCGGCGGTGTGCTCAACGCCTTCGAGCTGATGAAGGCGATGATCGAGGCCGGCGCGGCCGGGGTGCACTTCGAGGACCAGCTGGCCTCGGTGAAGAAGTGCGGGCACATGGGCGGCAAGGTGCTGGTGCCCACCCGCGAGGCGGTGGAGAAGCTCAACGCCGCGCGCCTGGCCAGCGATGTGATGGGCGTGCCGACGATCCTGGTCGCGCGCACCGACGCCGAGGCCGCCGACCTGCTGACCTCCGACATCGACGACAACGACAGGGAATTCTGCACGGGCGAGCGCACCGTCGAGGGCTTCTACAAGGTCCGCAACGGCCTGGAGCAGTCGATCAGTCGCGGCCTGGCCTACGCCCCGTACGCCGACCTGGTGTGGTGCGAGACGGGCAAGCCGGACCTGGAGTTCGCGCGCAAGTTCGCCGAGGCGATCCATGCGAAGTTCCCGGGCAAGCTGCTGGCCTACAACTGCTCGCCGAGCTTCAACTGGAAGAAGAACCTGGACGACGCCACCATCGCGAAATTCCAGAAGGAAATCGCCAGCTACGGCTACAAGTTCCAGTTCATCACCCTGGCCGGCTTCCACGCCCTGAACTACTCGATGTTCAACCTGGCGCACGGCTACGCGCGCCGGCAGATGAGCGCCTTCGTCGAGTTGCAGGAGGCCGAGTTCGCTGCCGCCGAGAAGGGCTTCACCGCGGTCAAGCACCAGCGCGAGGTCGGCACCGGCTACTTCGACCAGGTGACCCAGGCGATCCAGCAGGGCCAGTCCTCGACCACCGCGCTGAAGGGCTCGACCGAGGAAGCGCAGTTCCACGACCGCGCCGCGGCCTGAGGCCAGCGTCCTTGCCGGCGTTCCGGGGAGGGGACGCCGGTGCCGCGGGTGCGCCTGCGCCGATGGGCGCACCCGCGGTTTTTTCCCGATCACCGCCAACATCCATCTTCCTGCAGGGCCGACTGGCAGTCGGCCCTGCAACGGCCCGCCTTGCCACGCCCGGGGGACGCGGGTTGCTTGTTACTTGCGCACGTCCTGGGTATGCGCCTGCAGCGCTTCGGCCAGGCCGTCCACGCCGGCGGCCCCGGCCGGGACGGTGGTGCTGGAACCGTCCAGGTCCGCGCCGATCGGTTGCGCGCGTCCACCCAGGCACTTGGCCAGGAAGTTCTCGGCCACCGCGTTGAACGCCTTGTTGTTCTCCGGGCGGGCGAAGCCATGGCCCTCGTCGGGGAACAGGACGTAGGTGACCGGAATGTTCTTGGCCTGCATCGCCTCGACGATCTGGTCGCTTTCGGCCTGCTTCACCCGCGGGTCGTTGGCGCCCTGGCCGATCAGCAACGGCTTGACGATCTTGTCGGCGTGGGTGAGCGGCGAACGCTCGGTCAGCCACTTGCGGCCTTCCTCGGTGCGCGGGTCGCCCATGCGCTTGGCCAGCTGCTCGTAGAAGCTCGCCCAGTAAGGCGGCACCGTGGCCAGCAGGGTATTGAGGTTGGACGGGCCGACGATGTCCACGCCGCAGGCGAAGGTGTCCGGGGTGAAGGTCAGGCCGGCCAGGGTGGCGTAGCCGCCGTAGCTGCCGCCCATGATCGCGACCTTGTCGGCGGTGGTGATCCCTTGCCCGACCGCCCACTGCACCGCGTCGATCAGGTCGTCGTGCATCTTGCCGGCCCATTCGCCATCGCCGGCGTTGGTGAAGTCCTTGCCGAAGCCGGTGGAGCCGCGGTAGTTGACCGACAGCACCGCGTAGCCGCGGTTGGCCAGCCACTGGTTCCAGCCGCTGTAGCCGTAGCCGTCGCGCGCCCACGGGCCGCCGTGGACCAGCAGCACCATCGGCACCGGGTGGTCGGCCTTGCCGTCGCCGTCGGCGTCGGCCGTGGCCGGCAGGGTGAGGTAGCTGACCAGGTTCAGGCCATCGCGCGACTTGAGTTCCTGCGGCCACATCGGCACCAGCGGCTTGCCGTCCAGCGCCGGGCGCGCGGAGAACAGCTTGGTCAGCTTGCCCTCGGCGCCGGGCTCGCGGTCGTAGCGGTAGTACACCACCGGGGATTCGGCGGCCGAATAGGCCACGATCCAGGTGCGGTCGTCGAGCGTGCGCGCGTTGACCCCGACTTCGCCCGGACCGAGGGCCTCCAGCGCCTTGAGGTCGGCGGCCACCGCCTCGCCCACCGGCTTCCATTCGTTGCGCAAGTAGTCGACCGACACCGCCTGCAGCTCGCCGGTGCGCGGATCGGCCAGGCCGCCGCCGATGTCGGCACGCGCATCCTCCGCCAGCAGGGTGCGCTGGCCGCTGGCGCCGTCCACCGCGTACACCGCGGCGGTGTTGCGGTCGCGCGAATCGGCCAGGTACAGGGTCTTGCCGTCGCTGGTCAGGCCGAGCATGGCGGTGGTGAGCACGTCGCCGAACGGGATGTCCTCGGCCTTCTCCCAGCCGTCGCCCGCCCGCTTGAGGATGTCCATGCCGCCGTCCGCGCGCGAGCGCTGCGCGTAGCGCAGGTTGAAGTCGCCGTCGGCGACGTAGGCGGCGATGTCGTCGGTGTTCTTCTGCAACAAGGTCCGCTGGCCGCTGGCCAGGTCGACCCGGTACAGGTCGTGCCATTTCGGATCGCGGTCGTTCATGCCCACCAGGATGCTGTCCGGCTGGGTCGGGCTGAGCCCGAACACCTGCGCGGTGGTCTTCGCGAACGGGGTGAGGTCGCGGGTCTGGTTGCCGGCCAGGTCCACCGCGTACAGGTGGAAGTCCTCGTCGCCGCCGCTGTCGCGCAGGTACAGCAGGGTGTCGGGGCGGTAGGACCAGAAATAGTTGCGGATGCCGCGCGCCTTGTCGTCGGTGACCGCGCGCGCGGCGGAGGGATCGCCGGCGGGCGCGACCCAGACGTTCATCACTCCGTCCACCGGCGCGATCCAGCTCAGGTACTTGCCGTCGGGGCTGATCTGCACGCTGGCGCGCTCGGGGTTGCCGAACAGCGCATCGCGCGGGATCAGTTCCACTTCCTTCGGCGGCGCGGGCGCCTCGGCGGTGGCGTCCTGCGGCTTGCCGGTGCAGGCGGCGAGGGCCAGGGCGAGGCTGGAGACGAGCACGGTGGTGGGGCGCATGGCGGGTGGCTCCGGGGATGCGTTTGGCATCGGGACGGCCACGCTAGCGCAGGCCGGCGCCGGCGACGTTCTGGACCCGTTAAACGGGGACCATGACCGATGGGATGGGGCGAGGACGCGACCAGCGTGCCCCGAACCCGCCTAGCCGGCGACCATGGCGGGCGGTGCCGGCATCCGGTACCCCAGGGCCTCGGCCAGGTGCGCGCTGGCGATCCCGTTGCTGCCGGCCAGGTCGGCGATGGTGCGGGCCACCCGCAGCGTCCGGTGCAGGCTGCGTGCGGTCAGCTGCAGGCGTTCGCCGGCCTGCTCCAGCAAGCGCTGGCGGGCGTCGTCGAGGCGGCAGCTGGCCGCCAGCGCGGACGCGTCCAGGTGTGCGTTGAGCCTGCCGGCGCGCGCGAGCTGGCGCG